>MVZH01000062.1 GCA_002068325.1 Lentisphaerae bacterium ADurb.BinA184
GCGCCGACGGCGCCGAGGTGTGGTCCAAGGATGCCGGGAGCCGTTTCAGCTACGAGCCGCTGGTCATCGGCGACGAGGTGCTTTTCTTCCGCGGCGACCGGGCGGTGGTGGCCGCCCTGGCCGACGGCCGCGAGCGCGAGCTGCCGGTGCCCGACCCGCGGGATCGCGAGGGCAAGCAGACCATTCCCTTCGCGGTTGGCGCGGAGCCGCTGGTTTCGCTGAGCTACTACGAGGGCGCGCTGGTCGTGGTCTCACGTTTGGACCATGAGGGCGCGCAGTTCAACTACGGCTGGCATCCGCTCGGCGGCCGCATTGATGTGCTGTTGCCCAAGCCGCCTCCCGAACCTGAACCGGCCAAGCCTTAGCCCGAACGGTACGCCGCCACGGGGGCAGTTGCGATGCCCCCTCTGTGCCGAGGACCGTACGCGAACGATGACGGGCCCGCGCTGACGCCGCCCGCCACGGAGATCCTGCCGTGCCCCGACTGAGCGCAAGACTGACAACCGTTGCCTGCGCCGCCTGGCTTCTCGCGGCGGCGGCCTGGGCTGGCGAACTGCTGCACAGCACACCGGGTTGGCGTGACGGCCGGCCGCTGGTCACGACGCAACTGCTGCGGCCGCCGGCGGACGTCGAGAAGGTGGCCGCGTCCGTGGCCCTGTGCGATGCGCAGGGCGCCGAGCTGTGGCGGGGGACGCTGACGCTGGCACCGGCCGCCGACGGGCGCTGGCTCGGCGAAGCCTCGCCGGAGAAGTTCGAGGCGCCGGCCGGCAACGTGGCGCTGGGCCCGGTTCAGCGCGAGGGGCTCGCCGAGGTCGAGCTGAACGTCGCCCTGCGCGACGCCGCCGAGAACGCCATCCTGCAGAAGACCTTTCGGATGCCGGTCGCGGCGCAGGGTTCCGAGGCGGCGTTTGAGGTGACGCCCGACCCCGCGGCGGTCGGCCCGTTCAGCCTCGACTATGCCATCGAGAACGACGCCGCCGGCATCTACTTCCGGGCCAGTGAGCGCCTGCCGGTCGCCAACGTCATGGTCCCGGTGAGCAGTTTCGAGCTGGATGACAAGACCTGGTTCGGCTCGACCGTGCGCCCGCCCGCCGGCAACAGCTCCGGCCATTACTACTACTCGCAGCAGTTCGTGGACGACGATCCGGCGCCCTACCCGGCCGTCACCTACGAGGAGGGCGGCCCCCACAGCGGCCGGCGTTGCCTGCGCGTGGACTACCAGGGCCGCCGCGAGGCCTACGTCTTCAGCCGGCAGCTGCTGCCCGCCCTGCCCACCATGGCCCGGATCTGGGTGCGCGGCAACGCCAGCAACGACCGCCTGGTGGTGACGTGGAACGACAACATTGACCACCGCCGGCCGGCCTGGCAGCGCAGCGCCAACTTCTCCGCCGAGACGGTGTGCACCTTGGACTTTAGCGACTGGCGCGAGTTCCGCGTGCCGGTCCTGGGGTATGGGCTTCAGATCAAGCGGAATATCGCGGGTTCGAGCCCGGACATTGATGTGCCGATCGGCGTGTGCGCGTTCACCATCGTGCCCGGCCCGCCCGTCAAGGACCGCGAGCCCAACGAGCCGCGCACCGTGTGGCTGGACGATCTCGTCGTCGAGACCCAGGCGATGCCCGAGGAGGCGCTCGGCATGGAGCTGCGCACCGACACCGCCGACCGCCGCCTGCACGAAGGCGCCACGCTCTTTGTCAGCCTGGGCAACGGGACGCGGCAGGCGATCGCCAAGGGCGTCCTCCGCCTGCTCGCCAAGGATCGCGGCGGCAACCCGGTCTGGGAGCACAGCGTGGATGTGGCGGCCGGCGCCTCGGCGTTCGCCTTCGCCGAGGTACCGCTGGCCGGGCTGTGGCGCGCCGACCCGGCCGGGCCGGTGGACCTGACCGTCTCGTTCACGGCGCCCCAGGTGACCGGTCTGCGGACCTCGCAACGGCTCACGCTGAAGCATGCCCACAGTGCCGGGCTGGTCTTCGATTTCGAGGACGGCGAGAGCTGCAACGGCTTCTGGGACGGGCGCCCCGCCAGCCCCGTGGCCGGCGGCGCCGAGGGCAGCGCCCATGCCCTCGCGATCGGCCTCGAACCGCCGCCCGAGGAGGAACTCAAACGCCAGCGCCGGTCCGACGAGAAGCCCCCCAACCCTCTGCCCCACAACGCGGTCGTCCTCCATCCCGCCCTGCCCGGGCTGGTCGACCGCATCCAGATGAGCGTCCGCGGCAGCGGCCCGCCGGTCCGCCTGACCCCGATCCTGCTCGATGCCGGGCTCTCCGGCATGTGGCTGCGCAACTACAACGTCTTCCGTCTCGGCAGCGTGACCGTCGAGGGCACGCAGTGGCGCACGGTCGAGTTCACCGCCCCCCGCGTGCCGGCGCAGTGGTGGGACCGCAACCTGTACTTTCTCTTCGAGCCTTCCTACCCGCTGAACTTGGTCATCAGCGCCGAGGCGCCGGACGGGCAGCCGACGCAGCTGTTCATTGACCGGGTGCGTGTCACCACCCACCTTGAGCCGGCGGAGGAGCTGGCGGCCGCCATCGTGCAGCCCGACGCCTCGCACCTCTACCGCCCCGGCCAGCCGCTGACCCTCGCCCTGACCAACTTCAGCGCACGCGAGCGGAGCCTCGAGGTCGCCTGCGCCCTCGACACCCTCCGCCAGTCGCGCGCCGCCGAACGCAGGCAGTCGGTGAAGGTACCGGCCGGGGCGCGCATCCTCCATCCCCTGGTTGACGCCCTCGAACCCGGACTCTACAGCCTGACCGTGCGGGTGGGCGAAGCGGCGGCCGCGGGCGGCGCGGACAAGACTCCGGACGCGGCGGCGGCCGCGCCCCCGGACGGCGGCCTGGTCATCGAGGAGGCGGTGCAGGTTCTTGACGCGCCGGCCCTGCTCGGGGCGCCGCCGGCGGAGTTTTTCTGCGACCTGCCGGAGGTCCGCCGCCGCCTCGGACTCGGCGTCGAGAGGGTCAAGCTCGACTGGGACAACGCCGAGGCCATGCCCAACTTCTTCCATTACGGCTGGTTCAACGTCGAACTGGACAAGGCCTCCGCGGGCGGGCGGCTCCAGACCGTCCCGGTGCTGGGCTTCTCCGCCGACTGGGCCGGGCCGGCCGCCCAGGACAGCGTGGCCGCCGGCGCCTACGGCCGCAACCTCGGCAACTACCTGCAGACGCCGGTGCGGCTGGCCGACTGGAGCGCCTACGTCCGCGAGTACGTCCGCGAGTACGCCGGCCGTTTCCCGCAATGGGTCTTCTGGGAGAACCCGGACCTCGAGGGGCCACAGGGCATCCCGGTCGCGCGCTACCGCGAGATGCTGGCCGCGGTTGCCAAGTGGGTGCGGCTCTACGACCCCAAGGCGGCGGTGGTCGCCGGCGGCCTCAACTTCGACCGCGTCCTCGCCTACCTGGCCGCCGTCGGCGAGCCGGCGACGCTCGATTTCGACGAGATCGCCGTGCAGATGAACCTCGGCGAACTGTCGCCGGAAGAGGCGGACATGGAGGGCTTCCTCGACGATCTGGCGCAGATGCTCGACTTGGCCGGCACCCGCCGCCGCGTCCAGTTGACCGAGCTGGACTGGCCGATCGGCGCCTACGTCTCGCCGGGGCTGCACGCCGCCTACCACGCGCGAGCCCTGCTGATCCTCAACTCGCGGGGCGCCGAGCCGCACAGCCTGGCCGCCCTCAACGGCGGCCGCGAGTTCCTCGGCTACGGGCTGCTCTACTCGCCGGTCTACGGCAACAGCGAAAACGTCCAAGGCTTCCGCCCCACCTACGTGCCCAAGCCGGCAGCCTTCACGACCTTGGGGGCGCGGCGGTTCCTGTCAGCGTGGACGTTCCTGCAGTCCGTGCCGCTGCCCGACGACGACCTGCTTGCCAACCGCGCCTTCCTGTACGGCGCCGCCGACGGCCGCCTGGCGGTGGCCTTCTGGCGCGTGGGGACGGATCCCAGGACGTACCGGCTGCCCGCCGGGTGGAAGGGGGCGCGGGCGGAGGATATCGCCGGACTGCCCGTCCCCCTCGACGGCGAGCTGCGCGGCGTGAGCCTGCCCCAAGTCATCTTCCTGCCGGAGAAGTACAGCCGCGAACAGCTCGCCTTCGACCTGCGGCATCTCGAACCCGCCGACGGCACGGGCGCCGTCTGGCTCGACCTCCACCTGGCCGAGGAGGACTCGCGGCGGCGCGTCGCCTACACCTGCGAGGGCAACACCACGGTGCGCCCCCTCACCGGCCGGCTGCCGGGGTTGCGCGGCGTCACCGCCCGCTTCGTCTTCGGCATGACCGCCGAGCAGTTCCAGTTCACCGCCCCCGCCGCCGGCAACGCCCTGCTGAGACGGCGCTGGCACCGCGAGGCCGGGGGCGGAACCACCACCACCGTCGAACTCAACGGCCGCGCCCTCGGCACCTGGGACCTGGCCGGCGGCGAGATGGACATCGAGGGCCTCCGCGAGTCCACGTTCGTGCTGCCGGCATGCACGGCCGGCGTCAACACGCTCCGCCTCGTCCACGCCGCCCCTGCCAACGCGGCCGGCTACCGCGTCGAGCCGTTGACAGACCCCGCCGTCGCCCTTGACCGCTGGGGCGTCCTCCACGCCACCCAGAGCCGCGGCGAACTCGAACTGCGCCGCAACGCCAGGGGTACCCCGCTGGCCATCGGCAAGCAGGGCTTTGCCCGCGGCCTGGGTTCGCATGCCACCGCCCTGATCGAGTACCCCCTGGACGGCCAGTTCAAGGCCTTCTCGGTGTCGGTCGGCGTGGATGCGGTGACCGACGGCCGCGGCAGCGTCATCTTCGAGGTGCTGGTGGATGGGCAGCCGCGGGCCAAGTCGCCGGTCATGAACGGGTTCAGCCGTCCGCTTGAACTGCGCGTCGAGGGCATCGAGGAGGCGAAGCGGCTGGTGCTGGCGGTGCGGGACGCCGGCGACGGCACCGAACACGACGTCGCCGACTGGGTGGACGGACGGCTCGAGCTGCGGCCGTGAGGCGCGGGCTACTCCCCCAGGAAGAAGTCGCTGATCCCGTCGGACGGCCGCGTGATCTGCTTGAACTTGATGTCACTCTTCCAGAGCGCGTCGAGGAGCAGGCCGACGAGGAGGACGGCGCCGACCGTGGCGGCGGCGCTGAGCAGCACCGAGAGCACGGCCCGGAAGTAGTTCGCCTTCTGGAAGAGGCAGGTCAGCGGCGCCCCCACCGCGAGGATGACGCCGAGCACCGTGAACACCGTCAGCATGACCACGGCCGGCGTCTGCGGGGACTCGCCGATCACGCGCAGGTGGAGGAAGGTGTTGACCAGAAGGGCCACGAACGCGCCGGCCAGCAGGATGAACAGCGCCCCCCGGTCCGGATAGGTGATGGCCAGGTGATGGCCGGCGCGGTTCATCACGCCGATGAACACCACCATCGCCAAGGCGGCCAGGATCAGGAACTTCAACGCGTCCCCCGGATCGCCGAAGGCCGTGGAGAGCAGCCGGTATCCCTCGTCGAGCCAAGCTTGCATGGACGTCCTTTCTCCTGTCGTCCGGCACGATGCACGACGCGGCGCCGGCTGCCGCGCGACCGACTGCTCGCACTACAAGGAATACAGCCCGTCGTCGTGTGAGGGGGGGCCGCCGGGGCCGCCGCCTTCGGCGTCCTCGTCACCGAGCAGGTCGCCCATGTCGTCCTCGATCTTTTCCGGGTCCTCGCCGCTTTCGAGCCGGCGCACGGCCTCGCTCATTGCGGGGTCGAGGGGTTCGCCCGAGATCTCGGTCATGCGGCGCATCAGCCGGCCGAGCTGACGGGGGTCGTTTTCGTCGAGGCTGTCCGCCGCGTCGAGGAGGCGGGTCATCTCGGCTTCGACGCGCGGATCGTCGAAGCGGTCTTCGCCGGCGCCGTCCGTTGGCGGGGCGGCCGTGTCCGTCGCCGGCGCGGCGCCCTCATCCTTCGACTTGCGCGTGGCTGCGGTGACGGCGAACTTCGAGATCAGTTTCCGCAAGCCCCCCCGCTTGCACTTGGGGCACACCGGGGGTTTGCTGACCGTCTCGGCGTGGCTCTTCGCGAGGAAGTTGAAGACCCGGTTGCAGTGCGGGCAGAGGTATTCGTAGATAGGCATGGGGCGCGATCCGTCTTGCCGGCGTCGCCATACGATAGCGCCCCGCCGCCGCCCGGCAAGCCTGGCGTCGCTGCTGACCCGCCAGAAGCCCTCGGCATGCCAGGGAATCCATTCCGGCTGCGTCGAGATGACCACGCCCAGCCGGCGCAGGCGGTCCAGCGACCCGGGTCTCACCCCGTGTGCCGGTCTGCCGTCACAGCGCGTGCGCCCGCGTCCGCCGGCCGCCCACGAAGGCAAGCACCTCGCGGTACCCGACCCGCCGGAGGGTCCCGACGGCCCGCGCAAAATGCCGTCCGAGGTCGCCCACGCCGTGCGCGTCGTCCGAGACGACGACCGGGATTCCGCGCGCAAAGCACTCGCGCAGAAGCGCTTCCGACGGATAGGCGTCCCGGCACGGCTTGTCCCATCCGGCCGTGTTCATTTCCACGGGGATCTGTGCGCGTTTGATCGCGTCCAGCGCCGCCGCGATCTCCCGCCGTGGCTCGGTCCTGGGCACGAACCCGAACTTCTTGGGCAGGTCGAGGTGGCCGACCGCATCGGCCAGGCCGCTGGCGGCCACTGCGCCGACCGCCAGCCAGTAGCGGCGCCAGATGTCGTCCACTTCGTCCGGCGGCAGCAGCTGCCACGGCTCGGGCGAGCAGTCGAGCGCGAAGCCGTCGAGGAAGTGGACGCTGCCGATGACGTAGTCGAAGGGCGTGCGCGCCAGGTACCCGCCGATGAGGGCCTCGCTGCCCGGCGCATAGTCCCACTCGAGGCCAAGCAGGACCCCGATCCGCGACCGCTCGCGCGCGACGAGGACGTCGCGCACGTAGCCATCGAACTGTGTGCATCGCATCCCGAAGACCTCGCGGCCGTCGGGATACAGGCCGAAGTGGTCGCTCAGGCCAATGGCGCGGAAGCCGGCGGCCGTGGCCGCCTCGACCATCTCCGGAACCGTCGCCGTGCCGTCGCTCCACGTCGTATGCGTGTGGAAGGTGCCGTCGGGGTGCATGACACAATATAGCCCGTCGCGGCCGCGCGCGGCCAGCCCGCCCGGGCGCAAGTCAGTTCCGTAGCCGGACAGTTCCTCGGGGCCTCTCCAAGGGGGCCGTAAAGCCGGTTCGGAAGCATGCGCCGGATCCCATGCCAGTGCCATCTTGATTTGTTCACCACCGAGGACACAGAGTTCACAGAGGGCTTTGCGCTGGCGTTGGCGCGGACCCCCCGCCAACGCAAGCGCAAAGCCAGTTCCCTCTCTGTGGTCTCTGTGCTCTCTGTGGTTGACGGCGACAACGGTCACCCCCCATCGTACCGGAAGAAGCCAGGCCATGACAGACGGGCCGCATCCCAGCCTGCCGGCAGGCGGGGCCGTTGCCGAAAGGCCGGGCGGCGGGCAGCCCCCGCGTCACTTGGCGCGCTCACAGCGCCTTCAGCCTCTCGGCGAAGTGGACAAAGTCCGGCCAGCTTACGTTGTGCGGCAGACCATGGTCGAAGAAGGGCACGAAACCGCCGGAGGCGATGGTTTCGCGCACCATGGCCATCTCGGCGTCGATGGCCGCCGGGCCGCGCGCGAGGGCCGACTTGTCGATGCCGCCCATCATGAGGAGGCGCGGCCAGCGGCGGCGGATCTCGGCGGGGTTCATCCCGCACTGCCGCTCGACGGGCACCACGCCGTCAATGCCGGCCTCCATCCAGAGCGGGATGAGTTCATCGATCCGCCCGTCGCTGTCGAGCAGGATGAAGGGCACGCCCCAGTCGCGCAGGCGCGCCGTCATGCGGCGGTAGCGCGGCACCATGAGTTCGCGCACGTGGGCAACGCTGAGCAGCGACCCGTTGCGGTAGGCCATGTCCTCCCACAGGCAGACGGCGTCAGGGACGTACTCGGCGAAGAGGGCGTCGGCGAGGCCGAGGAAGAGCTCGACTTGGTTGTCCATCATCTCCGCGACCATGTCGGGATGGTCGTAAAAGGCCAGGGACAGCGCCTCGACGCCCATCATGTCGCGCAACGCCCCGTACAGGCTGGCGCCACGGGTGAGGGCGAGGATGACCGGATTCTGCGAAGTCCGCAACTCGGCGGCCTGCCGGCGCCACGGTTCACCGACGCGGTCCGCGCTCCAGCGCAGGCGTTGCCGGTACTCGTGCCAGTCGGCGGGGCTCTGGACAGGGAAGCGCTCGAAGTGCGGCATGCTCTTGTAGGCGTCGTGTTTGAAGTCCGTGCAGACGATCCCCATCTCGTTGCGGTAGGTGACCGTCTCGGGCGTCTCGCCGAGCACGGTACGCTCGAAGGGCGGCCAGGTGAAGACCTGCGCCTGCGGCCCGCACCAGGTGTGCGGCTGCAGGCCGAAGTGCCGGAGGAGGTCAGGGATGGAGTCCAGTGCGGCGGGCATGCCCTCGCCGTGCCAGCGCTCGAAGCAGCTCCGCCAGATGCCGCCCAGGGTCTTCAGCGTCTGCCCGGGACAGCGGAACCGCATGACCTCAAAGAAGGTTTCGCGTGGAGTTGGCACGGGTAGCTCCAGTTGCTCGGGAGAGGCCTGCCGCGACGCGGTTGCCGGTCGCACGGTGCAGCGCGAGGGGGATCACACGTGCGCCGTGGGTGGCCAGAGTAGCGGCAGGGGAAAGGCGAGGCGGACGAACCGCTCGTCCTGCACGCGCGCGGCGGCCGGCGGCGGGAACGGCCCGAACAGCAGGGGCGCCCATTCAGCGCGGGAGAACGCCTCGACTCGCGCCGTCCCCGCCCCGTCGGACGCCGCCAGCGTCTGTACCCGCAGCCGCCCGCCGCCCGGCCGGCGGACGAGCACGCGCTCACACACGGCGTCGCCGTCGCAGACGGCAAACACGACCTCGCCCTGCCACTCGCACAGCCGGCGCTCGAGGAGGGGGCGGAAGGCTTCCAGAATGGCGCCGACGCGGAAGACCCTGACCATGCCGGCCTGGTGCACGGCGAAGGTGGCGGCGTGCCGCCAGAGCACGGCGTCGAGCGGGTCCGGGCCGTCGTGGCCGGCGATGTCCGCACTCAGGCCGTTGCGGCCGACCAGGTTGGCCAGCAGGGCCGCGAACGCCGCCGGCTGCCCGCCGTACTCGCTGACCGTGTTGCCGGCCAGCAGGATGCCGGCGAAGCCGTCGGCCGCGTCGAGGGTCCACAGGGCCGTGCCGGGGCGCCGCAGGGTGGCGGCGAGCTGGTCCCGGCTGCGGGCGACGCCAAACGGGCGGGCGTCGAGGGCGGCGTGGAAGCGATCCAGCGTCGCGGCGTCGTGATGCCAGCGCCGCGGCGTGCCGCAAATCCCCCCGGCCGCCGCGCCGCCGCCCCGGCCCGCGCCTCCCCCGTCATCAATCGCGCGGGCGGTCAGTGCGTAATGCCGCATCTGGCCGGCGTTCTCCCAGCCGAAGCGTCGGTAGCGCTGGCGGTCGCCGCCGAGGAGGCTGACGTGGCAGCCCGCCGTCTCCATCGCCGCGATTGCCGCGCCCAGCGTGGCCGTCATGACCCCACCCTTGCGCTCCTCGGGGATGCAGAAGACCTGGCCGACGCCGCCGTTGAGCAGCTCGGTCCCGCCCCCCAGCCGCAGCCGCTGACGCACGAATTGCACCCCGCCGACGATGCGGCCGCCGCGCTTGGCCACGATGATGTCACGCAGGCACTCCGGTGTGGGCACCAGGGCGTCGGGATAAAGCGCGTCGAAGGGGGGGTGGTTGAGCCAGCCGCCCGAGAACGCGCCCAACAGCGCGTCCATCAACTCGTCCCAGTCGGCGGGCAAGGCGGAACCGATTGTCAAGGAGGACATGCTGGTCGTCTCGCGTGGTTTGGGGTGGACGCCTCTCGCCGTCGCGTTCGGAGGGCGGTACGGCGAGGGCGGCGGGGACGGGGACGGGCGAGGGCCGGGGAACGGCCAGGGACGCCTCGACGGTCCGGCGGCGGACACCAAACCGCCCCCCCCGCGCGGGCTGTCCGGCGGGATCACTGCCCGTACTCGGCCTTGGCCCACAGCCAGAAATTGCCGTACGGATTGATGGTGTTGTAGAGGCCGCCGAACGACTGGATCATGTAGATCGGCTGGTAGTCCTGGAACCTGGCGGCGCCGTTGTAGAAGCAGACCACGATCCCCTTGCCGCGGTGGCCCTGGCGCGGGTCGAGCAGGGTGTTGGAGTCAAAGACCAGATCCGAGGTCAGGATGGGGGAGATGACCGACGCCTCCTGTGTCCCGCGCCCAAGATAGAGGTCGGCCTGCGTGGGGTAGGCTTCCGAGTTGTAGCCGACGAACGTGCAGAACTTGCCGCACAGGGTGCTCTGCGACCAGTTGTTCGAGCCGAACTGCGTGGTCAGCTCGTTGTACATGTGCGGCGGTTGCCGCCAATTCCACGTCTCGCGCGCCGACGGGCAGAAGGCCAGCGAAACGCCCTGGCGGCTGAGCGGCAGGTACTCGTTGCGGATCAGCGTCCCGATCCCCTGGGCCGTGTAGGGGCCGTTCTTGTGGCGGCTGATCCACGAGCCGTCGGTGTTGGGCAGCTGCGACTCGTGATCGTCGGCGTAGACCGTGGCGGCGATCACAATCTGCTTCTGACGGCTCATGCACTCGACCACCGCGGCCCGCTCGCGCGCCCCGCGCAAGGCCGGCAACAGCAACGCCGCCAGAATCGCGATGATGGACACCACGACCAGCAGCTCGATCAGCGTAAACGGACACTTGGACTCACGTCGCGCCACGGCTCTGCCTCGCGTTGCCTTTCCGTCTGGCCAAACATATATTCCCCGTGTGAAGCTGCAAGCGTGTGCACCAGGCCAACTGGGTGTCTACGGCGCAGCGCGGTGGCGCCCGCCGACGGGGACGCGCAGCGGCGAGCCGGGCGCATCCCAGGCGCCCGAGTCGTAGGCGGCCAGCGCCTTGTGGAAGAGCGCGCCGCCGTCTTCGAGCAACGCGTCGTGGCCGTGGCAGAGGTGGCGGAAGCCGACCCCGCACAGCCGCCGCAGGCTGGCGACGATGTCGGCCTCACAGTACCCCGGATCCCCGTGCCATCCTGGCCAGGCATTGCTCATGATCAAGTCGCCGGTGAAGAGGCAGCGCTGGCCGTCCACGGCAATCAGAAAGCTCAGGCAGCCGCGCGTGTGGCCGGGCGTGGCCAGCACCTCGACCGCGAAGTCGCAACGCCCGATCCGATCCCCGTCGCCGAGGGTGCCGTCTATGCGCCACGACGTGGGGTCGCCGTCCTTGCCCAGCGCGGTCTCCCACTGGCATTCGACCGCCGAGGCGATCTCCCGGTGACAGAGGATTTCGGCGCCGTGCCGTTTGAACAGGCCGCCGCCGCTGACGTGATCAACATGCGCGTGAGTGAGCAGGATCGTGCGCACGTCCTCGATGCGCAGCCCCCAGTGCGCCATGTTCTCCACAATGCGCGGGTATCCCCAGGGCGTGCCGCAGTCAACCAGCAGCAGCCCGTCGCTCCCCCGCAGCACGTAGACATGGCAGTCGAGCCGCGGCGTCGTCATGCCCAGCCACGAGACGACGTACAGGCTCGGCAGCAGCTGTTGCCCGAAGGACTCCATGCGGTTCCATCCTCAAGTTGCCAACCGTTCCGATGGGGTCTGTGATGGCCAGCCGCCGACCCCGTCCTCGGTCCGCCGTGGCGGACGGCTCTCGTCTGCGTGTTTGAAAGGCGGATTCGGAGGACGGCCACAAAGTCGGCACCATGGGCGGGGCCCTGCCCGCCGTCACCGCGTCGCAGACAGGGCCGCCTCGATGTGCGCGACCGCCTGTTCGTCTTCGCGCCGGGCCGCGCGGATCAGCCCGGCGATCCGACGCCGCGTCGAAGGGTCGGCGAAACGCTTCACATGTTCCGGTGAGCGGCCGTTGCCGCCGCAACACTCCCAGACTTCCCACATCAGGTCGTGCTCCCGCGCATAACACCCGGCGGCCTTGAGGAGCGGCGCCCGCATCCGGAGCTCGGCCTGCGCGACCCGGATGAGGTACTCCGATGCGTAGTACCGTCCCTCGGCTACTTGGCCCGCCGCGTCATCGTGCGCGTTGAAGGGCATCTCCGTCGATCCGGGGGGGATGCTGCCGTCGGGCGTGATCTCCCCATCCCGAAGCAGATGCTCCGCCCAGGCGTCGTAGGCGGCCAGGCCATTGTGGGTCCGGCCTTCCCACGTTTGGGCGGTTCGCACCACCTTGACCGCCCATTCCAGCGAGCGGCGTCGCACCGCCGCACCGGCCGGCGGTTCCCCGCGTGGGCCGAGGCCGAACAGGTCAAAGGCTTCGGCGTACCAGTTCCGTTTGCGGAACATGCCGTTCGGCTCGGACTCGATGCCCTTGCCCCAGTCGCCGATCCCCTGGAAGAAGCTCCATCCGATCAGCACCTCCCCGCCGTCGTCGTAGCCGGCGATCACGCACGTCTCCGGGGGGCCGACGATGCCGTGCGACAGGATCGGCCGCCCCGCATCAATGCTGGCCACGATGCGGCGCCGGGCTTCGGCCTCGTCGATCGCCCCGGGGCCCTTGAGCGGCGCAAAGTCCATCGCATACCCGGTGGACTCGAAGGCGTAGGCGAACAGCGTCATATGCTCGTCGAAGGGCACCATCCAGTAGATGGCAGTGTTGTCGCCGTGCCAGCCGTCCTTCCAGTTCAGGTAGAACCCCGCCCCGGTGACCCCGACAAAGTGGACGTAGTCGTACTCAGGGTGGCCCAAGTACTCCATGACCGCGCGCATGCAGGACGGAACGATGATGTCCTCGGGCCCCCGCGAAGGCTGGTGCCGGCGGATCTCGCGATAGAAGCCGACCCGCGGCACGTCCGTCAGCACGCGGCGTCGAGGGCCGCCCTCGTGGTTTGGCTGACCCATGGTGGATTCCTCCGGTGTCTGTCCGCCCGCTTGAACACTCCCGCCGCAACGCGCCGGCGCCGTCAGCCCTGCACACTGAACTCGGCCCGCAGCAGGTCGGCGTCGCGCGAACTCGATCCGACCATCAGCGTGAACTCGCCCGGCTCGACGACCCAGTCGCCGTTCGCGTCGGCCAGCGCCAGGCTCTCGTACGGCAGCTCGAAACGCACCGTCGCCATTTCGCCGGACGGCAGCGTCACGCGCCGGTAATCCTTCAGCACCTTGACCGGCCAGGTGACCGAGGTGAAGCGGTCGTGGAGGTAGCACTGCACGGTCTCGGTGCCCTCGCGTTCGCCGGCGTTGAACACGTCCACCTCGGCCACGACCGGCTCGCCGGGCCGCAGGGTCTGGCTGGCCAGGCGCAGGCGGCGGTAGCGGAAGGTCGTGTAGGTCAGGCCGAACCCGAACGGGAAAAGCCCGTCGAAGCTGGTGCCGGGCAGGTCGGGATAGCCCTGCTGGTGGGCGCCCGGCGGCTGGTTGTAGAAGACCGGCTGCTGGCCGACGTGCTGCGGGAAGGACAGGCTCAGCCGGCCGCAGGGGCTGACGTCGCCGGCGAGGATCTCGGCCAAGGCCGTCCCGCCCTCCATGCCGGGGTTGAAGGCGCACAGCACGGCGTCGGCCCGCCGCGCGATATCCGGAATGGCCAGCGGCTTGGAGGCGAGGAGCACGACGACCACCGGAGTCCCCGTCGCGGCGACCGCGGCGAACAGCTCGTTCTGCCCGCCCATCAGCTCCAGCGTCGCCGTGCTCTTGCCCTCGCCGACGTACGCCAACGCGTCGCCCAGCACCAGGACAACCGCATCTGCGGACTCCGCAACCCGGACGGCGCGGGCAATCTTGTCAGGTTGCGCGTCGGTGCCGCTGCAGCCTTGGGCGTACTCGACGGCCGTTCCCGGCCCGAAGCGCCGTTCGAGCCCGTCGCGCACGGTCACCACAGACTGGCGCGGGTGATGGGCCATGCGGCCGTGGGTGTGGATGAAACACAGGCTCCAGTCGCCAAGCTGATCCTGCGGGTTGTCGGCGTTCGGGCCGATGACCGCCAGGCGCCGCAGGCGCGAGGGGGCGAGCGGCAGGATGCCATTGTTCTTCAGAAGGACGACGCCCCCGCGCGCGGCCCGCAACGCCACCCGCCGGTGCGCGGGGCATCCCACGACCTTGCCGGCCCGCCCGGCATCCGGCAGGCGCGGGTTCTCGAAAAGGCCGAGGCGGAACTTGATCCGGAGGACGCGGCGCACCGCCTCGTCGAGCGCCGCCGCCGGGAGGGCGCCGGAACGCAACGCGGCCAGCGCCGCGTCATAGTAGCCCGGGGTCTGCATGATCAGGTCGTTGCCGGCCTCAATTGCCCGCGCCGCCGCCTCCTCGATTGTGGCGCAGACGCGCTGCCCGCGGTGCAGGCTGCCGACGTTGTCCCAGTCGGTCACCAGAAGCGCGTCGGACCCCCACTCGCCGCGCAGCACCTCGGTCAGCAGCCAGCGGTTGACCGTGCACGGCTGCCCGTCAATGGCCTGGTACGCCGTCATCAGGCTGGCCACCCCGGCCTCGACCGCCGCGCGGAACGGCGGCAGGAAGAGTGAGCGCATCGTGCGCCGCGAGTGGCCGGCCTCGGCGGCGTCGCGGCCGCCGGCGGTGTCGCCGTAGCCGGCGTAGTGCTTGGCGCAGGCGGCGATGGATTGCGGACTCCGCAAATCCCTGCCCTGGTAGCCGCGCACCATGGCGGCGCCAAAGCGGCCGATCAGCATGGGATCCTCGCCGAAGGTCTCGTTGACCCGGCCCCAGCGCAGGTCGCGCGGCAGGCAGAACACGGGGCTGAAAGTCCAGTGCACGCCGGTGCAACTCGCCTCGATTGCGGTGACGCGCGCCGCCTCCTCGATGAGCCCCTCGTCCCACGAACAGGACATCCCGAGCTGCGAGGGGAAGATGGTGGCGCCGGCGTCGAAGGAGTGCCCGTGGATGGCGTCGATGCCGAAGAGCAGCGGGATGCCGAGCCGCGAGGCGAGGGCGGTCTCCTGCAGCGCAATGGTGTCCTCGCGCAGCAGCCCGAGCACCGAGCCCAGATGGCGGTCACGCACCCAGTCGGCGATGTCGGGAATCTTGCCGAAGAGCTGCAACGTCTGGCCGACCTTCTCCTCGGGCGTCATGCGGCCGAGAAGATCCTCGATGCGCTCGGCAATCGGGCGGCGCGGGTCGCGGTAGAGGGGGCGGGCGGGGCGTCGGCGGGAAGGCTTGGGCATGGGGGACTCCGTGGGGCGTAGGTCGTGGATCGTGGATCGTAGTGAGTCGCGGCATCCTCGACGCGATACTGGAATGAGGGTCGCGGGTTCGTGCGCCAGCCGCAGTCGCACGGCCCGGCCTCGCGCCGCAACAGTGCCACGGCGGCGCTAATCTACCGCGTCGGTTCCGATATGCGACAGGGCACCGGGCACCTGTGCGGCCCGGGGGAAGCCGTCCTTCCGTGGCCGCCGGCCGCCGTCCCCGGGAGCGGTTCGGTGCCGGGGGCAGTTTGGTGCCGGGGGCTGCTCCCGCCCCCCCGGCCTCGGGGGTGGTTCGGTGCCGGGGGCAGTTTGGTGCCGGGGGCCGCTCCCGCCCCCCCGGCCTCGGGGGTGGTTCGGTGCCGGGGGCAGCCCCTGCCACCGGCCTCGGAGCCGCAGGGCTGCCCGACTACTGCTTCCGTCTTCCGACTCCTCGCTACGGCCGCCGACGCAACGGCGCGGTTGCCGCTGGTGTACCCGGTGATGCGGTGGAGGAAGTAGAGGTCACTGCCGTTGCAGTGGTTCAGCGTGGCAATGCCGAGCTGACGCTGGTTGCTTAGGCAGGCAGTCCGCCGCGCCCGCTCGCACGCCTCACCCAACGCCGGCAACAGCAACGCCGCCTCAGGCCCCGCGACACCGGCTCAACCCCGGAGGGCTGACAGGCCCCCCGCCGGCCTCCAGCAGCCTGACGCCGCCTCGTGTCCCGGCCGCAGGCTTGCCTTCACCCAGCCACCTCGACCAGTATCTTCGTGACGGCGCCGGGCGCGGCCTCCCAGGCCCGGAGCGCTTCGCCGGCCGCGGCCAACGGCACCACCCGCGTGATCAGATCCGACACGTCGGGGCGGCCACCTTCGAGCATCGCGATCACCTGGCGGAAGTCGTCCGGCGTCGCGTTGCGCGAACCGAGTATGTCCAACTCCTTCTGCACGAAGGCCTTGGTCTCATACTCGACCGGCTTTGCGGCATAGCCGATGTAGACGACACGGCCGGCAAACCCGACCTCATCAACGGCGGCGCGAAAGGTCGCCGGCAGGCCGACGGCCTCGATCACCACCGCCGGGCCGTCGCCACCGGTGAGAGCCTGCAGACCCCCGTGCAGGTCGGCCGTGGCACTGTTGAGCACGGCGGCGGCGCCAGCCCCGCGGGCCCGTTCAAGCTTGGCGTCGTCAAGGTCAATGGCGATGACGCGTGCGCCGCGCGCGGCGGCCGCCGCCACCGCGCCCAGCCCGATCGCGCCGCAACCGAAGACGGCCACTGTGTCGTCCGGGCGCACGCGACCGCGCCCGACGGCGTGGGCACCGATGGTCAGCGGTTCCACCATCGCCAGTTGCCGCAGGCTCAACTGCTCCGAGGTGAAAAGCTTCCGCCACGGCACCGTGATCAGCTCGGCCATCGCACCGTCGCGCTGCACCCCGAGCGTCTGATTGCCGCGGCAACAGTTGGAGCGTCCTTGGCGGCAGGAGGGGCAGGCTCCGCAGGCGGTGTACGGCGAAACGGTGACGGCCTGCCCAACACCCCACTCCGGCGGCACCGCCGTGCCGACACCCTCGATGACGCCGGCGATCTCGTGGCCGGGGATGCGCGGATACCCAACCAGCGGGTTGCGGCCGCGGAACGTGTTCAGATCCGAGCCGCAAAACCCCACCAGCCGGACGCGCATCACGACGTCTTCGGGCCCAGGCGACGGCGGCGGAACCTCGCGCAGCTCGGTCTGGCCAGGCCCAACGATGCAGAAGGCTCGCATAGATGCGTGTGTCCCTGTCGGTCAATGACCGGACGCCGCCGCGGCCGGCCGGCGCGTCCGCAAAGGTAGGGCACAGCCGGCCGAAGTCAAGCCCCTCCGGCTCCGGCGCACGTCAGCCCCCGATCCCCTTGAGGGAGCCGGGGGGGGCACCGCGCGGCAGGCAGCACGGCCGGCCGAACCGGCCACAGGGCCTCGCCCTGACGTCTCCACACGATATCCCCGAGAGAACCTGCATCCCCCCGACGCCGACCCCGAACTACGATGCCCGGTGTGCGTGAAAACGCAGGCCGTCCTCGAGGTGTTTTCACGCACTCCCTCTCGCGCGCCTGCGCCCGCACTCGCGTGTGAGACGCATTACCTCACAGTGTCCGTTTTCACGCACTCGTCCCTCCGGGCGTAGCGGCAATGTGCGTGAAAACGCGGGCTGCCCACAAGGTGTTTTCACGCACTCTCTCTCGCGCGCCTGCGACCGCGCTCGCGTTTGAGACGCATTACCTCACAGTGTCCGTTTTCACGCACTCGTCCCTCCGGGCGTAGCGGCAATGTGCGTGAAAACGCGGGCTGCCCACAAGGTGTTTCACGCACTCTCTCTCGCGCGCCTGCAATTGCGCTCGCATGAGAAAGACGTGCTACCTCACGGTGTCCGTTCTTACGTGCTTCCCCGCGCGCGCTTTCCAGCGCGAGCGCGCGACGTGTGCTACCCCGCGGTTTCGCCGTCTTCACGCACTCGGCGGCGTACACGGGAGGGAGGGGGATCGGTCAGTAGCTCAGCGACAGGCCGGCGGCCCATGAGTACTCGACGAAACTGTCGAACTCGCTGTTGCTGCCGCCTTCCTCGACGGCGGCCAAGGCAAAGCCTTCGATCCGGTCGCTGATGGCGTAGGTGACGAAGGCGGCGACGCGGCTCGACCCGTCGTCCAGCCCCAGGGTCCAGCGCACCGTCACTTCGAGCCGGTTGTTGATCTCATCGTAGTACTGCAGGAAGAAGTAGTTGCGTCGGAAAAGCAGGTCGGACGGGAGGGCGTTTCCGTCGAAGACGGGGAACGCCCGGAACAAGCCTTCGGCCGTGGTCCCCCGGCCGCTGTAGTAGTACTCGGCGGAGAGGATCGCCAGCCAGGGGAAGGTGTAGCTGGCGCCGACCAGCGCCTGGCTCTCGGCGGCCCGCGGCGGGAGGTTGCCTTCGGCGTAGACCAGCACGGCCTCGCCGAGGTTGCGCCCGGCGTAGCCCCCCACGGTCACGGCGTCGGCGCTCCCCTCGCGCACCGAGGCGATGAGGCTGGCGTACCAGCCGTCCCCCGTGTAGTCGGCTTTCACGGCGGCCCCGCGTTCGAACCGTTCGAGGCGTTCGAGAAACTCCTGCCGCCCCTCGTCGAGGCTGGCGATCAGCGACAGGCTCCAGGCGGGGTCGGGCACCCAGACCGCGCGCGCATAGTCCATGCCGGGCACCTCGGGGATGGGATTGTCGCGCCCGTTGCCGTGCTGGAAGGGGTTCGAGGGCGAG
>MVZH01000063.1 GCA_002068325.1 Lentisphaerae bacterium ADurb.BinA184
CGCCGCGCAGGTGGCGCCCCGCCCCGAGTCCCCGTTCTACAATGACCACATGGCCAGGCAGTACACGGCGTACGACGTCGAACGCGCGAACCAGCACTTGGACAAGGCCGGGTGCACGCTCCGCGACCTCTCCGGGTTCCGGCTGCGGCCGGACGGGCGGCGTGTGGCCTTGGTGATCGAGGTGGCGGACACCCCGGTGCAGTCGGCCTGGCCGGCGGTGGCGGAACGGGTCTGCGCGGCCTGGCGCGACGTCGGGGTCGAGGCCTCATTGAGGGTTCAGGATGCGGACGCCCTGTTTTGGCGGCGCCTGTCCAACGCGTTTGACGCCGTGGTCTGCGAGGGCGGTTCCGGGGTGGCGGTGCAGGTCGAGCCGGCGTACTACCTGCCGGCCAGCCCGTTGCGTTCGAGTTTCGCGCCGGGCTGGGCCTACTGGTACCTGGCCCCGTCGCACCCGCTGGCCGAGGAGCCGCCCGCGCCGGCCCGGTTGCAGCTGGCCCTATATGAGAAGGCCAAGGCGACCACCGACGAGCCGGAGCGGATCCGGCTCATGAACCAGATTCTGACGATCTGTCAGAACGAGTTCTACGGCATTGGCATCTGCCGTGCGCGCCAGGGGCGCGCCGTGATCCACCGCGATTTCCGCAATGTGCCGGCCCTGATGAGTTGCGGCTGGGAGTTCCCCGACCCTGCGCCCGGGAACTCGTGCCAGTTCTACCTGGCGCCGGCCGGGCGGGGAGCGGTCGCGGGGCCTGACCGGGGGGAGTGAACGGGAGGGTGCCATGCCGAGGAGTCTCGCACACAGCCTGATCCTCAAGATCGGCGCCGTCATGCTGGTGATCGAGGTCATCGCCTTCACCATCACGGGCGCCTACTTCGTCCGCCGGTTCAGCGAGCAGGTTGACCAGCGGGTCGCCGAGCGCATGCGCATCCCCGGCATGCTCATTTCGCAGCGGCTGCTGAGTTACGAGTCGGTGACCGACGCCGCCACCATGCGCAAGCTGGTGGGTGACGACCTCGTGGAGGGGATGGTGGTCGGCGCCAACGGCATTGTCTTCCAGGCCCTGAACCCCGCGCATGTCGGCCGGCGCGTCACCGAGGTGCCCGGGGTGCGGCAGGAGTGGTTTGCGCCGGGCGCGCCGTCGTTCTGGCTGGTGCGCGAAGGGAACGTCTCTCAGACCGACTATGTCACCCTGGCGCCCATCTACGCGGTCGAGGGAAGGGCGCCGTTCCTGTACACGTTGCTGCGTGTGCAGACCACCCAGGCCGAGCGGGAGAAGCGGGACATGGTCAGGCTGTTCGCCGCCGGCCTCATCATCACGGTGGCGGCGACTTCCCTGGCCATCCTGATCATCTTCCGTCTGATGATCGTGGCCCGGCTGGACCGCCTGGGGCGGGTCTTCCGGCAGGTCGAGAGCGGCGACCTGTCGGCCCGCGCCCAGGGGCACGGCGGGCGGGACGAGATTGGGGCCCTCTTTCCCGCCTTCAACCGCATGGCGGCCCGGCTGGACGGGACGATGGCCGAGATGGTGGCCGAGGTGGCCGAGCGGAAGCGCGCCGAAGACGCCCTGCGCGAGAGCGAAGAGAACCTGCAGATCACGCTGAACTCGATCGGTGACGCGGTGATCGCCACCGACCGCGACGGCCGCATCACGCGCATGAACCCCGTGGCTGAGGCGCTGACCGGGTGGTCTGTGGGGGCGGCCCGCGGGATGGCGTTGTCCGAGGTTTTCCGGGTCGTGGATGCTGAGACCCGCCGCCCGGTTGAGGATCCGGTGGCGCGGATCCTGGCGGCCGGCGAGCGCCTGAACCTGTCCGGCCAGCGCATCCTCCTGGCCCGCGACGGTTGGGAACGGCGGGTCGCCGACAGCGGCGCCCCCATCCGCGACCGCCAGGGGCGGGCGCTGGGCACGGTTCTGGTCTTCCGCGACGTGACCGACGAGTTTGCCTTGCAGGAGCAGCTGCGGCAGTCGCAGAAGATGGAGGCCATCGGGCAGCTGGCCGGCGGCGTGGCCCACGATTTCAACAACCTGCTTGGGGCGATCCTCGGCTACGCCGAGCTGATCCGGCTGACGGCGGCGGACAACCCCGAGTGCCTGCGCAGCGCCGACGGCATCCTGCACACCGCGAGGAGCGCGGCCCGGCTGACCGATCAGTTGCTGGCCTTTGCGCGCAAGGCCAAGCTGCAGAGTGTGCCTGTTGATGTCCACCAAGTCATTGACGACATCGTCGAGATCCTCTCGCACACCATTGACCCGCGCATCCGCATCCACCGGCAGCTCGACCCCGCGCCGGTCTCCACCTTGGGCGACCCGGTGCAGCTGCAGAACGCCCTGCTCAATCTCGCGCTCAACGCGCGCGACGCCATGCCCGACGGCGGCGACCTGACCTTCGGCACCCGCCGCCTCATGCTGGACGCGGGGCAGTGCCGCAGCCACGCCTTCCGGTTGTTCGACCTGCGCCCGGGGCCGTTTGTGGAGATCTCCGTGGTGGACACCGGGGTCGGCATCGACCACGTCACGCTCTCCCACATGTTCGAGCCGTTCTTCACGACCAAGCCCAAGGGCAAGGGCACGGGCATGGGGCTGGCCGCCGTCTACGGCACGGTCAAGAGCCACCACGGGGCCGTCACCTTCTCCAGCGCCCAAGGCCGAGGCACGCGTTTCCGCGTCCTCCTGCCGGTGTCCGAGGTGCCTTCGCCGCCCTCGCCGGCGGCCGGCGAACGGGCCGACGGCCCGGCACGGCGCGGGCAGATCCTCGTGGTGGATGACAACCTCGACATTCTCCTGGTCGTCTCGGAACTGCTCAAGGGCCTGGGCTACCAGGTGCGCACCGCCACCTGCGGACACGCGGCCGTCGAGTGCATGCGCCAGCATGGCGGCCGCATTGATTTGGTGATCCTGGACATGATCATGCCCGACATGAATGGCCGCGACGTCTTCCGCCAGCTGCGCGTCCTTCGCCCGGAGCTGGCGGTGCTGGTCTGCACCGGTTACAGTACCGGCGACGATGTACAGGACGTGCTTAACGAAGGGGCGCGGGGCGTGTTGCAGAAGCCTTTCCAGCGCAACGAGCTGGCTGCCAAGGTCGAGCTGGCGATGGCCGCCCCCCCCCAAACGGCAGCCTTCGTGCCGGACGCAACCTGACGCCGCGTGCCCTCCCGCCCCCGGCCGGCGGCCAACCCAGGGAAAGGCTACACCGTGAGACGGCTTCGCATGGGCGTGATCGGCGTCGGGGCGCTCGGCCAGCACCACGCACGGCTGTACGGCGAGTGCGACGGCGTCACCGTCGTCGGGGTCTATGACCAGGATGCCGCGCGCGCCGCTGAGATCGCCGGGCAGGTCGGCAGCCGGGCCTTCCCCTCGGTGAAGGCCTTGGCCGCCGAGGTTGACGGCGTGAGTGTGGCCGTGCCGACCGACCGCCACTACACGGTCGTCCGCGACCTGCTCGAACGCGGCCGGCACGTCCTGGTCGAGAAGCCGATTACGCAGACCGTGGCGCAGGCCGAGGAGCTGGTTGCCCTGGCGGCCGGGCGCGGGCTGGTGCTGGAAGTCGGGCATGTTGAGCGCTACAACCCGATCCTCAGTTGCCTGGCCGAGACCCCGGGCGAGCCCCGTTTCATCGAGGCGCACCGCCTGGCGCCGTACCCTCCGCCGCGGCCGGGGCTGCGCCCGCGCGGGACCGAGGTCAGCGTCGTGCTCGACCTGATGATCCACGACATAGACGTTGTGCTGTCGCTGGTCGGTTGCGCAGTCGAGCGGGTCGAGGGGGTGGGCGTGCCCGTGCTCAGCCCGACTGAGGACATTGCCAACGCCCGGCTGGTCTTTGCCAACGGGTGTGTGGCCAACCTCACCGCCAGCCGGGTGAGCGCCGAGCGCATGCGCAAGATCCGTGTCTTCAAGAGCCGCACCTACCTCTCGCTCGACTACCAGGAGCGCAAAGGCGAGATCGCCTTCCTCAAGGACGGCGCCATCGTGCGTCAGGAGGTCCCGGCGCGCGAGGGCAACGCGCTGAAAGACGAGATCGCGGACTTCTGCGCCTGCGTGCGCGAGAGCCTGGAAGGGGCCGACCGGCGCGAGCCGCGCGTCAGCGGCCGCCAGGGCCTCGAAGCCCTTCGCGTTGCCGACCGCATCCTCCACAGCATCGCCGCCGGACAGCCGTCGCCCCGCCGGTCGGGGTAGGGTGTGGGGCGCATGGCAGGGCAACCGTCTGTGTCGGCGGCTGTCGGGCCGTACCCGCCTCGCCGTCCCGGCGTGTGGGAGCGGGGGCACGAAAGCGGAAGTGGCGCCGACGCCGGCGGGTTTCGGCTGCCGGTTTGCAGCGTCGGGCAACCATCCCGGTTGCCGCCCTTCCGGTTAATCCCTAATGCACTCGGGCTGGACGCCGGCCTTACTGACGGTACGGTTCTGACACGCGGGCACGCTTGTCCTACGTTGGCCTGCCAGCCCATGGACGGGCACGCCCGGTGCGGTGCATGTCCGCGAGAGGGAGCGCAGGACGTGACGGCGGGAGCTGGCGGGGGCGAACTCCCTGCACAAACCGGTCTTGCAGGTGCGATGTACAGGTGCCAGGGTTCAGGTGTTGGGCGGCAGGCTCGTGCTGCTGAAACCTGACATCTTGGAGCTGGCGCGTACGGCGGTCAGGAAAAGCCATTCAGGAGTGAGGTCGGAGTCATGGCGCAGGCACGGCAGGGCCGGAAGTTTGATCTGGGCAACGGGGTGTCGGTCGAGATGCTTCTCGATGATGACGGCAACCTGCTGGGGCTGGGCGGCGCCTGGGCCGCCGGGGTGGCGTTGCGCAGCGCAGCGGTGCCGCTGGCGCCGTACCTGAAATCGGACCGTGGCTTCCTCTTTACACACTTCCGGCTCGGCCGCACCGAGGCACTGGGCGGGGGTGGCCATGCGCTTCACACCGTGGCGACCGGGATCCCGACCCTCGAAGCCGCCTACGAGGACGAGTACAACACGCCGCAGGTGCTTGTCGGCGAAGCGGATGCGGAGACCGCGGCGGAAGTGGTCTGGCTTCTGCGTCCGGAGACGTTGCGGCTTCACGAGACGGCTTATGCGGGCTTTTCCTACGCCTGGCAGTTCTCGTCGCCCTCGGAGAAGCTCTACCGCGTGCTGGCCAAGGGCACGTGGGAGCTCGGCGGCCGGGCGGAGGGCAATACGATCCTCTCGTTGGGCCAGGTCACGCCTGCCGTCTACACCGCCAGGAGGGAGACGCACTTCACCAGCGCGTGCCTGAAGCGCCTCGACCGTTTCGGCGACCCCCTCGGCATGTCCTACCAGCTCACGCCACGCCTGGGCATCCATCAGTGCTTCGACTTCATCGGACACGCCAGCGGCACCCTGCTCGGGTACTGGCCGGAGAGGGCCGACGTGCGCAGCTTCGTGCAGAAGAACCCCGGCGAGGACGTCATCTTCGTGGTGGACGCCACGCATTTCGAGCTGGCCGGCGCGGTCGAGACGCCGCGCAAGTGCATCCTGTTCGCCCCTGCCGAGGCGGAAGGCATGCCGGAACACGTCATGCGCAACCGCTGGAAGGACGCCCACGATTTCTGCGGCGAGTCCGCCCGCCGGCTCTTCGGGGTGAAGCGTTCGCGGCCGCTGCCCGAGGGCGTGTTCGCGGCCGCCGACGGCCCGGCCATGCGGCTGCTCGACGACGGGCGTCTGGAGATGCGGGTGCACGGCCGCTGGGTGCCGTCGCAGGAGTACCTGCCGGCCTTGGCCGACGCCGATTTTGCGGAGTTCGCAGCCCGCGGCATCCGCCGGGCGCCGCCCGCCTACGTCTCCGAGACCGACCCCTCCGAGCGGGGCCTGGTGCGCAAGCTCGACAGGGGGTTGCACGGCGACTTGAACGTGGGCTCGGTCTGCTGCGTCCATCGTTACGTCCCGTCCGCGATGTGGGGGGGGATGGCCGCCTGGCAGTACTACTACCGCCGGGCGCGAGAGCACGGCCTCGAAGCGGGGATCTGGGTGGGGCCGCACCTCTCGCAGAACGCGCCGATCGTCAAGGCGCACCCCGACTGGATGGCGTGCGCCCCCACGACGATGCCGGCCTCCGGCGGCTACCCCGACCCCATGACGTGCATGAACTGGGGCACGGGAGTCCGGCAGTGGGTGTTCGACGACCTGCGGCGCTGGAAGGAGGAGGGGGGGCTGGACTATATCTGGTTCGACTCGCTCGGCAACTTGGGGATGTTCCCGGTGGACTTTGTGCACCGGATGCAGGGTTCGACCTTCGCCCTGGCGGAGTTCTTCGCCGACCTGCAGACGATCGGCATCGCCACCATCGAGGTCGAGGGGTCGAGCCCGTTCGGGACCGCCGCCTACCACCTCTTCGACCCCAACCGGGGCCGGCTGGCCGACGTGCAGGGCATCGTCGGGCAGAACACCCTCGACTGGTATGCCGGCAACGAAGACATGCTGTGCGACCAGCAGCCGCGCCTCGGCCTGCATCGCGACCGCGGCGAGGAGGAGGTGCGGCAGATGTTCTTCCGCTTCCTGGCCAACCGGGCGGTGCCGCAGCTGGGGCGCCACTCCGTCGCCTTCGGCCCGCGGCCGGAGTGGTTCAGGGCTTACCTCGACACCTACTTTGTCGTTGAGGACGACCTGGTCCGGCGGCACCTGCTGCCGGGGCGCCGGGGGGTGCGCTGGAGCGGCGGGGGCGCGGACATCCTCTTTGCCTTCGAGGGCTTTCCGTTTGACGTGGGCGGCGTCGCGGTTGAACGGATCGCCGGCGGCGCGCCCCACACCGTGGTTCACGCGGGAGTGCTCCAGGCCGAGCCTTGGACGGTCTACCGGATGCATTGATGAGACGGGCCGCGCGTTGCCCGCTGAGCAGGTTCCCGCCGTCCCCCTGCTGCCTGCTGAGCGGGGCTGGCGGCGCCGCGGTTGCGGGGATACGGTCTCCCCTCACGGGTCACCCTGTCAATCGCCTCGGAATCGTCCCGACCTTTCCCTTGGACCCGGCGGACTCCGCCGGTCGGTTTCTCCTGTGGCCCCGGCGGACCCCGCCGGCGCGAGTGCGACCATTCCAGATTGCCTTGGGAGCCGTTTGCAGAACCCCGGTTGGCGAGCAGGACGAAAGGCCATGCAATGAACTATGCACAGGTCAGGGGCTTCAATTACCAGCCGAGTTGGGGAAGCACAGGTTTTGAAATCTGGCGCAACTTCGATGCCGAGCGCATGGGGCAGGAGATCGCGCTCGGCAAGGCATACTTCCCCAAGATCAATGCGATTCGCCTCTGGCTTTCGCATGACGCCTGGCTGCGTGATCCCCGCCGGTTTTCGGCCGCATTTGAGACGGCACTGGGAATAGCGCACACGCACGGCTTGTCGGTCATGCCAGTGCTCTTCAACCGGTGGCATTGCGCGACGTTGGATTACGGGGGAATCTACATTGACCACTTCCTGCCGAAGGCGAGCTGGGTGCAGGGCAAGGATCAACCTGCGGCTTTCGCGGAGGCCATTGTCGGGGCCCATGCGGCGGATCCGCGCATTCTCGCCTGGGACCTCTGCAACGAACCTTTCGCCTACAGCTGTTCTCCGCGTGACATCCCGGAGATCGTGGCCGCCGAATACGCATGGTTGGAGAGAACACACGGCATCGCCAAACGCTGTGGCGCTCAAGCGCCTGTCACCGTGGGGATTCACTCTGGACACGGCCTGGACGGCATTCGGCAGATCGAGCCAATCAGCGACATTCTCAGCATCCACCCGTATTGGACATGCGACAGCCCAGCCCACGACACGGACGCCTACGAGAAGTCCTTGGATGACTACGTTCAGTTTGCCGCTGACAAAGGCAAGCCGCTGATCGCCACAGAGACTTGTTGGGGTTCCACAGATGATGCCAAACGCGTCGCGATCATCAACTATACCCTCACACACCTGAAGAAACGACGGATCGGCTGGCTGGTCTACTTGCTCCATCACAGCCTCGTTGCCGATGCACACAGGCCTGAGTTTGGACCACTCAGCGCGCCGGGAAACCTTGCCTTCATTGAGGCCGATGGGAGGCTGCGTCCCGGGCATGAGGTGTTCAACGCGTATTGATGAGAGAATCGCCAACAAGCCGTTGCCCGCGACGGCGTGCCGCCGCGCGGGAGCGGAGGCGTTGGCGGCAAGTATTGCGCTGGTTGCCAGCGTCGTGCCCCAGACACGCAGCGGACTGGCGCTGGGCATGATGCAGGCCGCGGTCTTTGTCGGCAACGCCCTGGGGCCGCTGATCGGTGGCGCGGCGGGTTCTGCTGGGGGGCTGTGCCGGCGCCTGCCTGGCCGCGCTGATCCTGCTGCTGCTCCGGAGCGACGGTGGCCCACCTGGCACACGGCCGCTCCGTGTCCAACCCGGAGCTGGCCTTGGTGACCAGCCAAATGACCGTCACGGAGACGGCTGAAGTGTTGGACGGGCCTCGCCCGCCCGGAGTCGGGCGGACGTCTTGGATGACATCAGGCGATTGAAAGGGCAGGCAGTGAAACTGGCCACGACCACCGCGGATTTCAGAGTCTATTCCGAGACACCGGCCGGGCTGGTCAGGCTCTTCGAGGGCACCGGCTTCCGTTTCCTTGACCTCAACCTGTACCGGAGCATCTACCCGCAGTCGCCCTTTCTGGACGATCGTTGGGAGGCGTGGATCGAGGATGCGGGGGCCGCGGCGGCCGCCCTCAAGATGGGCTTCTGCCAGGCCCACGGGCCGGATGGAAACCTGCATGCGACAGGCGAGGGGTTCGACGTCTTCCTCGGCGCAACGGTCCGGTCGATCGAGGCGTGCGCCCGGCTGGGGATCGGCAACATCGTCGTCCATCAGCAGGACATCGGCGGGTTCCCGTCCCGCGAGTATCGCCGGCAGAACCTGGAGCGCAACCGGGCGTTCTTCGAGAAGCTGTTTCCGGCCATGGAGAGGACCGGCGTGCGCGTGCTGATCGAGAACAGCTGCGACCGTCATGCTCCCACACCGCAGGAGAACTCCCGCAACTTCCCCTCGACGGCGGCCGAACTGCTGGATCTGGCCGAGTATCTCGACCACCCGCTCCTTCACGTGTGCTGGGACACGGGGCACGCGAACATACAGGGCGTGGATCAGTACCGCAGCCTGGTCGAGCTGGGCGAGCGCCTGCGGGCGGTCCACATTGCCGACAACTACAGCGACGCGGACTCCCATGTCGCCCCGTTCCAGGGAACCACCAACATGGACGCGGTGATGCAGGGGTTGCTGGATGCCGGCTATCGCGGCTATTTCACCTTCGAGGCCTGTCACATTCTCAGAGACGGGCGCGACTGGCCCAACTACCGGCGTGAATGGCACTACCGCGGCCAGAAGGTGACCCGGCTGATGGACGTTCCAGTTGACCTGAAGCGGCAGGCGGTGGCGCTGCTCTATCAGATCGGAAAGCACATCCTGCAGGAATACGGGTGTTTCGAAGAGTGAGTGGATGCGCTGGCATGGGGCGCCGCAGCAGCAGGCCGCTGGCCGGAGAGGTTGATGGCCGATTGAACAGCCTCGACTGCTCAACGTGACAGGAGTATCCAGCGATGCCGGCGGCCCCGGTGCCGGCGGATGTTCAGAACGAAATGTGCCGGGCGCCATGTGACGGACAAGCCATCGCTCGAGCGGTGATCCGAGAGAAGGAGACCCATGCTCGCATACCAACGGGACCGTGTCATCGAATCTCAGGTGCTGATGGATGCCGATGCGCTGGGAGCGGCTTGCCGGCGGCCGGTCGAGCGGCGCGACGGGCGGCCGGCCGTTCGCCTGGATGTGGCGGCGCCGGTGAGCGTGACGTTTGTGCCGCCCCTGACCGATCTGCGGCCCTTCGACCAGATTGTGATGATCTACCGCACGTCGGGCGGGCCGGTCAGCCCGACGCTGGGCATCGAGTTGGCCACGCGGACCGCCGGGCTCATCGCCCCCGATTCATTCAACTCGGGACATCCGCCGGCGCTCACGGCCGAGGGCGATTGGGAGCGGTATCCTTTTCCTTGGGAGAATCTCCTGGTTTTCGGCATGGGCGAGCTGGTCTATCCGGTGGGGCAGATGACCTTGGCGCTGGGCGCGGTCTCGCCGGGGGCGACGCTGTGGCTGGCGGAACTGCGCGTGGAACGGCGCGAGCGGGCGAGGGGGCCGCGGCTGACCGATGCGGGGCTGGGGGCGGAGCTGGATGGATTGGACGGCCCGGGCCTGCTGGCGCACCTCCGCCGCCGCCAGAGTCCCCGCCACAATTTTGGGCAGCCCGTGGCCCCGGCCGATGCCGCAACGCTGGAGACGGCCAATGCGATCTGCCGGCACCACATCAATGGGTATGACGTCGGCGACCCGGTCAACTGGCGTCTCAATCCGAACGGGTATCTTGAATGGATGCACGCGTTCAACCGGCACGGCTGGATGAACGCGCTGTTGGCGGCGTATCGCGCGACGGGCGACGCCCGCTACGTGCGGACGCTCGACGACTTGTGGCTGAGCTGGCTGGGTGACAATCCCGAGCCCGAGGGGCACAACGGCGGCGGCGACCCCGCCTGGGAGACGCTGTCGGTGGCTGTCCGCGGATGCCCCACGTGGCTGGACGCCTTCTTTGGGCTGCTCGACGATCCGCATTTCCGCGACGCCACGCGCGTCGAGATCCTCAAGAGCCTGCATGGGCACGCCGAGCATCTGCTTCGCTACACGGGCTATGCGAACAACTGGCTGATCGTCGAGAGCCGTCTGCTGTTCGTGCTGGGCGTCATCTTTCCGGAGTTCAGGCGGGCGTCGGCCTGGCTGGAGACGGGGCGGGAGCGTCTGACGCGCGAGCTCGAACGGCAGGTCTGGCCTGACGGGGCCGACTGGGAGCTGTCCCCCGGCTACCACATGATGGCCTGCAGCGGCTTTCTCGTTCCCTTCGAATTGGCCCGCCTCAATGCGATCCGCTTGCCGGACAGTTTCAGCTCGCGCCTGACGGCCACCTTCGACTATGTGGCCGGCCTGTCGCGGCCCGACGGCACGCTGCCGTCGGTCAACGACTCGGGCGGGTGGCGCAAGCGCGCGGGACGGAGTTATCTGGCGCTTGGCGCCGAACAGTTCGCGCGGCCGGAGCTGACTGCCAGCCCCGAGGGGCCCTACGCTGGCAGGAGCCGCGCCTTTCCCGATGCCGGCATTTATGTGCTGGCGTCCGGCACCGGTTCCGACGCCCTCTGGTCTTTTCTGGATGGCGGGCCGCCCGGCGCCAGCCATTGTCACGACGACGCCTTGCAGCTTGAGTTCTTTGCCTATGGCCGGCCGTTCATTGTTGATCCGGGCATCACCGGCTACCTGAGCGATGCCTGGACCGACTACTACCGGCGGACGCACGCGCACAACACGGTGCTGGTCAACGGCGTGGGACAGACGTGGGCGCACATGGGCCTGGATTCGCGGACCCGCAGCGCCAGGGGGCGCGTCCAGGCCGTGTTTGGCGACCGGATGGATTGGGTGCGTGCGACCTATGACCAGCCCTACGACGGGCAGCCGGAAGGCCTCTCCCACACGCGGGCGCTGCTGTTTGTCCGTGGCCGTTACTGGGTCGTGTTCGATGAGGTGAAGGGGGCCGCGGCACGGGAGATGGAGGCCCGGTTCCAGTTCGTGCCGATGCGCCTGACGCTGGACCGGCGGCGCCGGGTCTTCCGCACCTTGCGGCAGAGCCTTGCCAACCTGGAGTTGTGGCCCTTGGCGCCGGCAGGGCGGCTGAAGCTGTCGGTGGCCACGGGCGAGACGGCGCCCGTGGGCGGGTGGGTGAGCGACGGCGAGGATCAGCCGGCGCCGCAGGCGCGGATCAGGCTGACGGGAGACGTGCCCGGCGAACCGTTGCGTCTGGTCACGGTGGTCTACCCGTTCTCCCAAGGCGTGAATTCCGGAATGCACGCGCGCCTGCGCCGAAGCCGGGTGGACGAGGCCGTCGTCGAAGTGGAACTGCGCCGGGCGTCTGGCGCCCCCGATCGGATCACGTATGCCTGGAGCGATGGCCGCATCGCGCGGAACGGGGAGCCCTCTGACTGGGCAGATGGCCGCCTATGAGGTGTTCCCATGCGCCGGTGCACCGCCATGGGGTGGACGGCGACATGTCTGTGTTCACTCTGTCGCGCAGGGGCTGGTCTTCCCATGGGATGCCTGTGGAGCGACCGGCAAGGACAGCGCGCGTCTTCAGAGAGGATTGACGGTTCATCATGGAAACGCATCGGTGCGGCATGGATGGGGTCGGCGCGGCGCGACGGCGGCGCGTCCGCGCGGCGCTGGGGCTGGCCGTCTACGTCCTGTTGGGGGTGGCGGCGTCACTCTGTTTCAAGGAATGCGGCACGGATGCTGAGCGCACGTGGTTCTATTTTGCGCTCGGCAACACCTTTGGCCCCCTCAGCTTGATCTTTCTGATGTTGGCCTATTCCAGCATGAACGCCAATCTTGCATCCGCGCTGGCGATGGGCTTGGGAGCAGTCGCGACACAGATTGCCTTCTGGCTGGTTTATGCCGTCATGCTGTCGCCGTTGCAGTGGGCAGGCATCGGCATGGTCGTGGCGGGCGCCGTGATCGCGGTCTCCGGCGGCCGGGCCGGCGTGGCGCCCCAGACGCATGTGACCGGGGAGACGAACGCGTGAATGGACTTTTCGTGGGCAACTATGGCGTCTTTCTCGTCATGCAGGTGTTGGCGCAGGTGGCGATGAGGAGCGGCAGCGGCGGCAGGGCTTTGACAAGCCGGCGCTGGTGGTGTGGGTTTGTTCTGGCCAACGCGGTCGGGGCGCCCAGCATCCTGTTTCTCAAGGAATTGTATAAGGCCATGCCGGCCACGCCCAATGTCGTGCACGCATTGGTGCTGGCCGGGGTGTTCGGCCTGACCCAGTGTGTGTTCGCCGCCTGTTTCCGTGCCCGCCTGACGTCGTTCCAGTGGGTGGGAGTGGGCGTGCTTGCGGTCGGCGCCTTCCTGGTTGCCATCGGCGTGACAGGAGCATGAGAGTCGAACGGGGGCGGCGGAGTCTCCCGCGGACGGGGTACTCCCCGAGGCGGATCGGGGCGCCAACGTGTCATGAATCAACCGGTGTTTGCATGGGGCGCCGCGCGTCGGCGGGGCCACCTGGCTTTCCGGGCGCCGGCGGCAATATTCCCCCGCGTGGCCAAAACAGGAAGCCCCGTGACAGGATGGCGCGCGGACGCGGAGAAGACCGCGATGAACACAAGGCCTCCGGACTCAGGCAAGGTCGCCGTCACGCCGGCGGTCAGCGTGACGATGAAACGATGCGCGCGGCTCGCGGCCCGGCCTTGGCTTTGATGGCGATTGTAGGTTGCCGGTTCGTCTTTGGCCGGCGGTCGTTCGCCCCGGACAAGGTTGCCCAAGCCGAGGCGCGCATCTGCCAGGCGTACTCTTCCGGAAACCGCACGCAGACCGGGCTGGGCTGACTCCACTGCTTCGGAATCAGTCCGGGCCGTCGCCGGCTTGTTGAGTCAACTGCGAAAGGGAGCGTGTATGCCCTCCGTCGAGCATGTCCTGATCGAAGACGTCTCTGCCTTGCGCGCCAAGCTGGCCTGCCCGCGTCCCCCGCTGCACCGCTACTGGGCGAATTACCTCGAGTTGGCTGCCAGCGACCCCATCGGCGAGTTCCAGGCGTTGCCGCCGCTGGCCTGGCTGGTGACCGGCGACGCCAAGTTCGGGCGGGCCGCGCGGGGCGTGTTTCTCGAGCTGTGCGAGACCCTGCCGCTGGCCGACGCCTCCGTCGAGGCGCAGTTCCACGCCTATCCGGTGGGGGCGCCGGTGGCGCGCTTCGCCGTCTTCCTCGACTGGCTGTGGGACGGCGGATTGCTCTCCGCGAGCGAGCGCGCGACGCTGGCCGGCCGCATGGTCGAGGTCGTCTACACCCACTGTTACCTCCGCCTGAAGGGCCGCCTGCCGGCCGGCGACAACCAGCAGTCGTCCATGGCCTTTGCCTGCGCGGTGACCGGGTACATCTTCGGCCACAAGCGGGGGCACGCCCCGGCCGCGCGGGAGATGTTCCGCGCCGGGGTCAGCCGGTATTACGGTCTGCTGAGACGGCTCGGCGCGGGCGGCTGGTCGGGCGAGGGTTCGACCTACCACTGCCAGGTGGTGGCGCCGGTCCTGGCCCTGTTCACCGCCTTCATGGAGCAGATCACCGGGCGAGACTTGCTCAACCTGCGCCTGGGCGAATCGTCGGTGGGTGAGACCCTCACGACCGCCTGCTCGATCGTCAACGGTGCCGGACTGCTGCCCGGCTGGGACGACTACGGCAACTGCGCCCCCCAGCTCAAGACCCACTTTGTCTACCTCGCGCGTCGCACCAGGGAGGCGTGGCCGCTGGAGGAAATTGTCCGCCACGGCATGTGGAGCGAGAATGAGATCCTGGCCTGGTACAACGACGACAAGGTATGGTCGGCGGTGTTCTGGCCGGACGCCCAGCCGGACGTGTCCGCACCCCGCCCGCCGCGCTCGTGGCTCAACCCGCCGGTGGCGGGAAAACTATGGGCGGACAGCGGAACCATGGATCTGTTGCAGATGTGGGACGTGATGGAAGGCGGCCGTCCCGGCCGCGCCCATCTCAACCCCAACAGCATCGAGCTGTGCAGCTTCGGCGCCGTCCACACCAGCGACGGGCGCGCGGTCGGCACCGACACCGCCTACTTCGGCACGCCGCCGGAACGCATGTTCAACGCGGACGACTACCGGGCCTTTGAGAACGGCGTGCGCTTCTGGGCCACGCAGGGCGGCGAGAACCCGGATGCCATCGCGCCGGAGGAGCTGCGGCGGCGCGTCGAGCAGGCCGCCCTCGACCATGCCCGCGGCTGTTCCTCGTCCCTGCTTGACGCCCACTCGGTCATCGTGGTGGATCGCGAGGGGTATCGCTTTTCGCGCGCCACATTCACGGGCGGCGGCAGCGGCCGGTGCGACCTGCCCTCCCTGAAGGCCGTGCGCGGGGACGTCTCGGACCTCTACCGTGAGCTGTGGGGGGTGACGACCATGAAGCGCTCGTCGCTGCTGCTCGGCGACCGTCTGGTGCTGCTGCACGACCGCATCGAGGCTTCCTCACCGCACCGTTATACTTGGCAGCTCATGCTACGCCCGGCGGTCGAAGCCGAGGGCTGCCGGGCCCGCCAGCGCCTGCGCGAAGGCCCTGTCCTCGACGTCGCCGCGCCCGCGGGAAGCGTGTTCCATGTGACCCCGATTGCGCAGTTCGCACGGTACTTCGAGCAGCGCACGCACCGGCTGTCGTTCGAGCGGCCCATCGAGGGCAAGGACTGCCTCGATGTGGTGTTGCGTCCGGCGCCGGGACGCGCGGTGGTGCGGGACATCTCGGCGGGCTGGTCGGTGGCCGGCGGCGCTGCGGAGATCCCCGCCGGGCTGTTCGAGGGGCCGCCGGTGGCGGAGCTGAGCGGCGAGTACCTCGGCCCTGCCGTCGCCGCCGAGACGGTCTGGCTCGGCCGCCGCGTCGAGCTCGATGCCAACGAGGCGCGGCAGTCTCAGCGCCTGACCGTCATGCGCGCCCAGGTCGACCGGCTCGAAGTCTTCGTCAACGGCGTGGCGGCCAAGGATCTGTTCGAGCATCCTTCGCTGCAACCGGGATGCCGCAACGTCCACAAGTGCGACGCCCGTTTCTGGCCGACGCATTTCAACGTCGAGGGCCTGCTCAAGGTTGGTGCGAACCGGATCGCCATCGCGTCGTCCGAGTTCCGTGGCCAGGTGATCGCCGGGCCGATCCAGCTGCTCAGCATCGAGGAGGGGCCGGCCGAGTCCTTGGACATCCGCGCCGGGGATGGCCTGGTCGAGATCCACGACGGCGCCACGGTCTGGCGGGTTGTGCCCGACAACGAGGGCGGTGCGGAACTCGCACTCCCCGAGGGGCTGGTGACCGACGCGGTGCGGGTGGCCGCCGCCGCCGACCGGCTGGCGCTGGCGGGGGTGAGACGGTGCCGGTGCCCACAGTTCGAGCTGGAGAGTTCGGCCGCCATCGCCGTCGAGCGCAATGCCGCGGGGCTGTTCGTGGACGTTGGCGGGACACGCGACGTGCTGTTGCGGCTGACCACCGCGGACGGCGTGCTGCAGGTGCGCTACAACGGCGTGGCGAGTGTTGACGGGCGGTCACCGTGGCCGCTGCACCTGCGCCTGCCCGACGAGGCCGCCGTCTTCTGGGACGGGGACTGCGTGTCTGAGAACCTCCCGGCCGACCGCTTTGTGGCCGTGACGCCTCCCGCTCCGGCCGCCTGCCCGCGCGGAGCCACCCTGTGCCGGTACGACGCGGGGTTGGCGCCCGGGGCTGACGAGTCCGAGGCGCGGCGCGCGCGGTTGCGCACCGCCCTCCGTTCCGCCGAGTGGCGGGAGGCCGTGGGCGCGGTGCAGGCAGTGGGAATGGCGCGCGAGACGTGGGCCGCCCCCCTGCTGATCGAGCGGTTCGAGGACGAGGAGAGGCAGGACATCTACCCCGGCATCAAGGGCAACTGGCCGTTCGCCAAGATGAAGACCACATTCTACGGCTGGGCCGACCCCGCCTTCCCCGAGCCGGGCAAACGGCGTTTCCGCCTGAAAGCCGTGCTCCTCGAAGCGCTTGGCCGCCTCGGCGCACACGAGGCCGCCGGACTCGTAGTCCGCACCCTGGAACGGGGCGCCGACTTCTATCCCGCGCTGGTTCAGGCCTGCCTCGCGGCCGGCCGGCTGGAGTTGACCGAGGCCCTGCCCGTCCTCGACCGCTATGCGGTGTACCCGGAGATCAATGCCCGGCGGGCCTCGGTCCTGGCGGCGCGGCGCATCCGCGGCGAGATCAGCGGTACGGAATTCGAGGATCAAGTCGGGGCTTTCTGAACGCACGGCCCGGCGGCGTCAGCGGCGTGACCCACGCGTTCAACTCAACGACTCGGAGGCGCAGGGCGACTCAACGCACGGCGACGCAGAACGGTGTCTGTCTCCCCTGTGCTGCCGCCTGCCGCGGGGCCGGGCGGGTCGGTGTTCCCGCGGATGAAGCCGTCGTTGTCGCCGCCGAAGATGGCCACCTCCCGAGGGACGGCCAGGCCGGCCTTGGCGCAGACCTCGCGCCAGGCCCCGCTGGCGGAGTTGGCCACCCCAGTGCCCGCGCCTGCCGAGGAACGCGAAGTGGCGGAAGCCCCGTTCGATGAAGTGTTCGGCGGCCAGCTGCTGTGCCGCGAGTCCAGCGTGGAGATGACGCCTTGGCCGCGGGCCACGCCAATGTCCTCGAGGGAAATCTGGCGGTGGCTGACGACGCCCGCCGCCTGCCAGCCGAGGTGTTCGGCCAGGCAGCGCAACATGCCCCGGCGAATCAGCCAGAAGCGCGGCGAGGCCGGATCGGCGCAGAGGATGAAAGTGCACGCCATGGCGCACCAATAGACGAAATTGGCGTCCCTTCGAATAGATTCGGCGTGGTGGCGATTGACATTCCTCGGGCATCTGCGGTACATTCACGCGCGGGCAGGCTTGCGGAGATTGTCCGCCCGTGGTCGTGGCGCCGGCGGTCCCCGCCGGTAATCTCGTGGATCGTGGAGCGGGCGGTCTCCGCCGGTACGTCCTCGGTTCCAGGCAGCCATGAAACGATCCGCAAGTGGGCGCGAGGCGGCCGTGCATCTGATCACGCTCAGTTTTGACGACGGGTTCCTCAAGTCCAACCTGAAGATCGCCGAGCTCTACGAGCGGCACGGGCTGTCGGCCTGCTTCAACATCGTGGCCAGCGCCCACCGTCCCGAATTCCGGTTGCCCAATCCGACGCACGGCCCGCCAGTGGGGGACTTCGGCGTCTGGAACGAGTTGCAGGCGCGCGGGCATGAAGTCATGCCGCACGGTTTCCGGCACGCCAACAAGTCGCGGATGCCGCTGTCCGAGGCGCAGGATCTGATCCGCCGCGGCCTTGATGTGTTCACGGCCGAGCTGCGCGGGTTCGATCCCCGCCGGGCCGTGTTCAATTTCCCGTACAACGCCTCCTCGCCCGAGCTTGAGGCGTGGATGCCGACCGTGGTGAGGGCCTACCGCACGGAAGGGGCGCGCGGGCCCATCATGCCCCTGCCTAACCCCGGACAGACCCGTCTCGACACCACCTCCGCCGGCCCCGGCAACGCCGAGGCCGCCGTCGACCGCTGGATCGCCGAACTGCTTTCGCGGCCGTCCGGCTGGCTGCTGTTCTGCCTGCACGGGCTGGACGAGGAAGGGTGGGGGCCGATCCGGGCCACGTACCTTGAGAGGCTGCTTGCGCGGCTGGCGGCGACCCCCTCGGTCAGGGTGATCCCCGCCGCCAGGGCCTTGGCCGAGGCACCGGCGCCGTTCTAGGAGGGGCGGGGACAAGCCCTCGCCGGCGCGCGAGTTGGCGATG
>MVZH01000064.1 GCA_002068325.1 Lentisphaerae bacterium ADurb.BinA184
ACATTCGCGGACGCCCCCATGGCCACCGATCCCCGCATGGCTGACCTCCAGACCCTCCGCCGCCGTCTGTGCATGGAACCCGAGCCCCTCGACGGCGCCGGCGCCCCGGCCGCCCCGGACGACGCCGCGGCTCTCCTCGCCACCCTGCGGACAGACGGCTCCTGGCCCGATGTGGACTACGCCGACGGCAACCTCAAGGACTGGGCGGCCGCCACCCACCTCGCCCGGCTCCTGGCGCTCGCCCGCGCCTGGTACCAGCCACACCCGACCCTCCATGGACAGCCCGACGCCCTCGCCGCCGTCCTCCGCGGGCTGGACTTCTGGTTCCTGCGGAATCCGCAAAACCCCAACTGGTGGTGGAATCAGATCGGCGCCCCGTCGAGCCTTGGCGACGTCCTCCTCTGCGTCAAGGACGCCTGCGACCCCTCGTACATCGCCCGCGCCGCGCCGGCCTTCACCTGCCACGAGCCGGCCGAGCGCTTCACCGGGCAGAACCTGGTCTGGGTCGCCGCCATCCAGCTGCGCCACGGCCTCCTCACCGACGAACCGGCGCGCGTCGCCCGTGCCCTCGCCCTGGTCCAGCGCGAACTGCGCACCAACCCCGACGGCGAAGGCCTCCAGCCCGACATGAGCTTCCACCAGCACGGCAAGCTCCTTTACTCCGGAGGCTACGGACAAGGCTTCGCCGCCGACGTCGGCCGCCTCATCGCCCTCGTTGACGGCACCGCCTACGCCTGGCCGACCCCCCTCGTCAACCGATTCGCCGGCTACCTGCTGGACGGCTGCGCCTGGATGGTGCGCGGGCGCACCTTCGAACCCGGCGCATGCGGACGCGAAATCACCCGCCGCGGACAGGACACACAACGCTTCCGCGCCGGACTCCACCACCTGGCGTCCTTCCCGCATGCCCGTCAGGCGGAAGCCCGGGCGGCGGCCGCCATCGCCCCCGGGGCCGGACTGTCGCTGGTCACCGGCAACCGCTGTTTCTGGAACTCCGACCTGATGGTTCACCACCGCCCCGGCTACTACCTGTCGGTGCGCATGACCAGCCCCCGTCTGGTCAACGCCGACTGGCCGTGCTGCGGGGGCGAGGGGCGGCTCTGCCACCACATGGCCGACGGCGCTACCTTCATCATGCGCGACGGCGAGGAGTACCGCGACCTGTACCCGGTCTGGAACTGGCGGCGCATCCCCGGCACGACCGTTGTCCAGGACGGCGGGGCCCTCGACCCCGACCGCCTGCGCGGCCCCGGCGAACGGCCCTTCGCCGGCGGGGCGTCTGACGGCCAGGTCGGCTGCGCGGCCATGGACTTCTCGCGGGGCGGCTTGACCGCCCGCAAGGCGTGGTTTCTCTTCGACGGGGGGCTCGTCGCCTTGGGGGCCGCCATCCGCGCGGAGGCGGCGGTGCCGGTGCGCACGACGCTGAACCAGTGCCGCTGGCGCGGCCCGGCGTTCCTCGATCACGATCCCCTCCCTCTCGCCGCGGGCGAATACTGCCTTGCCCCGGGCATGACGTTCCGCCACGACGGCGTCGCCTACCACATCCTCGACGGGCACGGCACACTCCGCCTCGGCCCGCAGTCAGGCGCATGGAGCGACTGCGGTGTCGGCGTGCCCGACCCGCTGACCCTCGGCGTCCTCGATGCCGGCATCAATCACGGAGTGCGCCCCGCCGGGGCGACGTATACCTACGCCGTCATCCCGGACCGCGGCCAGCCCGCGGCCGCCTCTCCGCTTGACTGCGTCGTCGTCTGCAACGAGCCGGCGCGACAGGCCGTGTGGGATACGGAGGCTCTTCGCGGCCATGTGGTGTTCTACGAGCCCGGCAACGTCGAATTCCCCGATGGACAGCGGATCGGCGTTGACCAGCCGTGCATCCTCTTGTACCGTCCGCTCCCCGACCGGTCGGTCGAGCTGACGCTTGCCCAGCCGGAGCAGCGCGAGGGCCTGCTCAGCCTCAACCTCGAAGGCCTACTCCAAGGAACCCTCGCCGTCTCCCTTCCCCGGCACCCCTGCGCAGGATCCAGCCAGACCGTGATCTGGCACCCCTCGCCCGCCACCCGGGGACAGACCCCTCGCCGCCCCCACCGGAGTGCGTGAATACACGTCCGTTTTCGCGAACTGCCCGCCTCACGTAGTCCTTGTTTTCACGCACTTCTCTCCTTTGCGAACTGGGTTGCCGTCCGGGCCGGCCTCCCCCCCCTGGCCGGAGTTCGTGAAAACGCGCCCGTTCTCACGAACTGCCCCATCGTCCGGGGACAGACCCGCGTCTCGGACGAGTTCGTGAAAACGCACCCGTTTTCGCGAACTGACACCCCCCTGCAAGCGGACTGCCGCCCCTGCCATGTGCGTGAAAACAGTCTCCCGAACTGCCCGTTTTCGCGCACTTCTCGTTTTCGCGCACTGGGCTTCGGTCCGGGGCCGGCCTCCCCCCCGCCGGAGTGCGTGAAAACACGTCCGTTTTCGCGAACTGGCCGCCTCACGTAGTCCGTGTTTTCACGCACTTCTCTCCTTTGCGAACTGGGTTGTCGTCCGGGCCGGCCTCCCCCCCCTGCCGGAGTGCGTGAAAACACGTCCGTTTTCGCGAACTGGCCGCCTCACGTAGTCCGTGTTTTCACGCACTTCTCTCCTTTGCGAACTGGGTTGCCGTCCGGGCCGGCCTCCCCCCTGCCGGAGTGCGTGAAAACACGTCCGTTTTCGCGAACTGCCCGCCTCACGTAGTCCTTGTTTTCACGCACTTGTCGTTTTCACGCACTGGGTAGCTGGCGGGGACAGACCCCACGACAGGCCGCCGGCGCCCGGAGGCCTTGAACCGCCCGTCCCGTGCACCTCAGCCGATCCGGGTCTGACGGATATGGCCGGTCTTGGCGTAGGCGGCCAGCAGCCGCACCAGTTGTGCGGGTTGCTCGAAGGCGTCGTCGGTGGTCAGTTCAGGCAGGCGGCCCTCGACCGTCTTGACGAAGCCCTCCCCGGTGCGCAGCAGCACGCGCCGCCCCCGCACGGCCACGTCCTCGATGCCAGTCGCCGTCGCGAGTGCGCGGATGCGGGCGACCTGCAGCAGGCGTTCGACGGGCGCCGGCCACGGGCCGAAACGGTCCCGCAGCTCCGTGGCCAGGGACTCGACGTCCTTGAGTGAGCGCACCCCCTGGATGCGCTTGTAGAATTCGATGCGCAACCCTTCCTCCACGATATAGACCGGCGGGATTCCCGCGGCCTGTCGTTCGTCGCCTCCGGCAAAGCCGTAACGCAGACCGTCCAGGCTTACGGGCACCGGTGCCCGCGGGGCCTCGGCCCGCTGGTCGAGCCGTGCCACGGCCTCGCGCAGCAACGTGCAGTACAGCTCGAATCCGACGGCGGCGATGTGTCCGCTCTGCTCGGCCCCCAGGAGGTTGCCGGCGCCGCGGATCTCGAGGTCGCGCAGGGCCAGTTTGAAGCCCGCCCCCAGGTGGGTGTACTGGCGGATGGCGGCGATCCGCTCGCGCGCGTTGCGCGGCAGGGCGCCCATGGGCGGCAGCAACAGGTAGGCGTAGGCCTGGTGATGATAGCGGCCGACGCGGCCGCGCAACTGGTACAGCTCGGCCAGGCCGAGGGCGTCCGCCCGGTCGATGATGATCGTGTTGGCGTTGGGGATGTCCAGCCCGGACTCGATGATGGTGGTGCACACCAACACGTCAATCTGCCGGCTGAGGTAGCGCAGCATGACGGCTTCCAGTTCGTGCGCCGGCATCTGCCCGTGCGCCACGGCGAAACGCGCCTCGGGGACGGCGGCGGCCAGCTCGCGGCAGGCGGCGTCAATGGTGCGGACGCGGTTGTGCAGGTAGAAGACCTGGCCGTGGCGTTCGAGTTCGCGGCGCACCGCCTCGCGGATGATGGCCGGGTCGTACTGGGCGACGATGGTCTTCACCGGCAGGCGTTCCGCGGGGGGTGTCATGATGGTGCTGAGGTTGCGGATGCCGGAGAGGCTCAGGTAGAGCGTGCGGGGGATGGGCGTGGCGGTGAGGGCGAGGATATCGACGCTGGCGCGCAGCCGTTTGAGCCTCTCCTTGTCGCGGACGCCGAAGCGTTGTTCCTCGTCGATGATGAGCAGGCGGAGGTTGGCGAAGGCGACATCGCTCTGCACCAGCCGGTGGGTGCCGATGACGATATCGATCCGGCCCAGGGCCAGCCGTTCGAGGATGGCGGCCTGCTCGGCGTCGGTGCGGAACCGGCTGAGCATCTCGATGCTGACGGGGTATTCGGCCATGCGGTCGCGGAACGTCTGGAAGTGCTGTTCGGCCAGCAGGGTGGTTGGCACCAGCACCCCGACCTGGCCGCCGTTCATGACGGTGCGGAAAGCGGCCCGCATGGCCACCTCGGTCTTGCCGTAGCCGACGTCACCGCACAGCAGGCGGTCCATCGGCTGCGGCCGCGCCATGTCGGCCAGTACGTCGGCGATGGCGGCGGTCTGGTCGGTGGTCTCGACGTATGGGAAGGCGTTGGCGAAGTCCTCCTCCCAGTCGCCGACGATCCTCTGCTCCATGCCGGCCGCTGCCTTGCGCATAGCCTCCAGGCGCAGCAGATCCGCCGCCAGGTCGAGGGCGGCGCCCGAGGCCGCCTCGCGCGCGTTCTTCCACTGGGTGCCGCCGACCTTGCTCAGCTTGGGCAGCTTCTTCGTCCCGCCCATGTAGCGGGAGACCAGGTGGGCCTGGTCGAGGGGGACGAAGATGCGGTCGTCGTCGTCGAACTCCAGCTCCATGCACTCCTGCAGCACCCCGCCGACATCAATCTGGCGGATGCCGTGGTAGAGGCTGATGCCGTGGGTGAGGTGAACGGCGAGGACGCCTTCTTCGAGGGCCAGCTCCTCGTGCTCGGCGTGGTCGCCGCGGTAGGGCGTGGCGGCCGGCCGCTCGGTGGCCTGGCGTTTGCCGAACAGGTCGTGTTCGCTGAGCAGGACCAGGCCTGCCGTCGGCAGCACCAGCCCGGCGCCTAGGCGCAGCGGGGTGACGGTCAGCGGCAGCGCGCGCGTGCGTTCATCGCCGCGGCGCATCTCTTCGAGGCGCGCCGCCTCGCCGGGATTGCCGCAGCAGGCCACCACGGTGTGGCCGTTCGTGCACCAGCGCACGAGCAGGTCGCGGAGCAGTTGCCAGTGCAGGATCGCACCCTCGGCCCCGAGTTCGGAGAGCAGCGGCAGGGCGCCGCGGGCGATGCCGGTGCAGGGGATGGCTGCCGACGGCACGTCATCGCCCCCCTCGTCCGCGCTGCGATCCACCCAGTGCGCGGTGATCTCGACGGTCCGCGGCCGTTGCGAGCTGCGCACTCGCTCCCAGCGCGCGGCCTCGCCCGGTTCTGCGAACTCCGCAAGATGGGCGGCGATGTCCAGGGGTTCGACGACCAGCAGCGGCGCCGACGCGGGCACGTAGTCGAGCAGGGTCGCCGTCCCGCCGGCCGCGGAGGGCAGCGCCGCCTCGCCGCGCGGCACGATGCGGACGGCGTCGAGGGGTTTGAAGGAGCGTTGGCTTTCGGGGTCGAAGAAGCGTAGCGTGTCAATGGTGTTGCCGAAGAATTCGATGCGAACCGGCGCCTCGTAGAGCGGCGAGTAGACATCGAGGATGCCGCCGCGGCGCGAGAACTCGCCGGGCATTGTCACCTGGGCTTCGTTGTCGTAGTCCAGGTCGGCCAGCCGGCGGGCCAGTTCATCGGGAGCGACATTGCCTTGGCCGACGGACAGTGCGAAGGAGACCCGCCGGAAGAGCGCGGGGTCGGTGGTCGTGCCCAGCAGCCCGGCGACGCTGGTCAGGAAGATGCCGGGCTCTCCGGTGAGGGCGGCGTCGAGGGCTGCGCAGCGGGCCGCCTCGTTCTCGATCACCCACTCGCGACGCAGCCCCCGGATCGCGGGGACCACGCGGGCCGGCCGGCGGTCGCCCACCATTGCCTGCAGGTTGCGCAGTTCGCCGGCGAGGCGCTCGGCGTCGCCTTCCTCGGCGGCGACGATCACGACGACGCCGTCGGCGGCCAGCGCCACCCCGGCCGCCACCGCGGGGGTCACCTGGACGTCGGCGACGCGGGCACACCCCGGCGGGTGGACTGCGCATCCCTCGCGCACCCACCGTCCAAGCTGTTCCTGCCAGGATTCCATGCGGCCGGAACTGTAGTGCCGGGAGTCCGGCGTGCGAGCGCCGCGGCGTCCCGCCACGCCGGGAGCCTCCACGCTCAACCCCCGGCCCTCAACCTTGCGCCGCCCCGCCGCGCCGGCAGGCGGAGCCGTCGTCGCCGTCCGGCGTTGCCGCTCAATGGCGTCGCCCCGCCCCACGGGTATATTGGGCCGGTGCCGTGGAACCCAGGGAACCGAGCCCGCCGATGACCGACCCGGCCTCCAGCCTCACCCCCGCCATGCGGCAGTACATGGACGCCAAGAAGGAGGCGCCCCCCGACGCCATCCTGCTCTTCCGCATGGGCGACTTCTACGAGCTGTTCTTCGAGGATGCCCGCCGTGCCGCCCCGCTTATGGACGTGGTGCTGACCAAGCGCGCCGGCGTGCCCATGTGCGGCGTGCCGTACCATGCCGTGCAGTCCTACGTGGCCCGCCTGCTGGAGGCCGGCTGCAAGGTCGCCATCGCCGAGCAGATGGAAGACCCCCGGCTGGCCAAGGGCATCGTCAAACGCGCCATCACCCAAGTCATCAGCGCGGGCACGGTCCTCGACGACACCGTCCTGAACGCCGGCCGCAGCAACTTCCTCATCGCCGTGCTGCCCGGCAAGGCCCGCCTGGGCGTCGCCCTCCTCGATGTCAGCACCGGCGATTTCCGCGTCACTGAGGTCGCCGACCGCGCCGGCCTGGAGACCGAGCTGCAGCGCCTCCACCCCGCCGAGTGCCTGTTGCCCGAGACGGTTCACACCCGCTGGCAGGCCGAAGGCTGGCCCGACGCCCCCGCGCCCATGGTCTGGACCCCGGTTGACGACTGGCTCTTCGACCTCGAAATGGCCCGCGACGCCCTCTGCCGGCAGCTCGGCGTGGCCTCGCTCGACGGCTTCGGCTGCCGCGGCCTCGACGTGGCGGTCGGCGCCGCCGGGGCCGTCCTCTCCTACGTCCGCAACAGCCTGCGGCGCGACGCCTCGCACATCACCTCGCTGCAGGTCTACCAGAATGATGCCTACCTGGTGCTGGACCGCATCTCGCAGCGCAACCTCGAACTCGTCGAGCCGATCTTCGCCGACGCCCGCGACGCCACCCTGCTCGGCGTCCTCGACCACACCGCCACCCCCATGGGCGGACGCCTGCTCCGCGAGTGGATCCTGCGCCCGCTGCGCGACTGCGCCGCCATTGGCCGCCGCCTCGACGCCGTCGAGGCCATGGTTCGTGACCCCTTGCTGCTGAACGAGTTGCGCGAGTCTCTGGCGGCGGTGCGCGACCTCGAGCGCACGATCGTCCGCCTCAATGTCGGCTCCGCCGGCGCCCGCGACCTGCTGGTCCTGCGGCACGGGCTGGCCGCCGTGCCTGGCCTCCGCGCTCTCCTCGGCGGCCTCGACGCGCCGCTGGTCCGTGACCTCGCCGCGGCCCTCGCCGACCTGCCCGAGCTGACCGGCCTGATCGCCCGCGCCATCGTTGATGAGCCCCCCCTGGCCATCAAGGACGGCGGCATGTTCCGCCCCGGCTACAACGCGGACCTCGACCTCCTGCACCGCGCCGCCCGCGAGGGCAAGGATTGGATCGCGCAGCTCCAGGCCAAGGAGCAGGAGCGCACCGGCATCAAGTCGCTCAAGGTGCGTTTCAACAAGGTCTTCGGCTACTACATCGAGGTGACCAAGGCCAACCTCGGCCAGGTACCCGCCGACTACATCCGCAAGCAGACGATCGTCAACGGCGAGCGCTTCATCACCCCTGAGCTGAAGGAGCTGGAGAGCAAAGTCACCGGCGCCGAGGAGAAGAGCAAGGCCCTCGAATACGAGCTGTTCCAGGCCCTGCGCGAGCAGGTGGTGGCCGCCACCGCCCAGGTTCAGGCCACGGCCCGCGCCCTCGGCGCCCTCGATGTCCTGGCCGCCCTTGCCGACGTCGCCGCCCGCAACGGCTACGTCCGGCCTGTGCTCACCGACGCCCCCGTGCTCGACATCCGTGACGGCCGGCATCCGGTCCTCGACCACCTCATGCGCCAGGAGCGCTTCGTGCCCAACGACACCCTGCTGGACGTCGAGGAGAACCAGCTCGCCATCATCACCGGCCCCAACATGGCCGGCAAGTCCACCTACATCCGCCAGGTCGCGCTCTTGGTGCTGCTGGCGCAGATGGGCAGTTTCGTGCCGGCGAAGTCCGCCACCGTGGGGTTGGCCGACCGCATCTTTACCCGGGTGGGCGCCGCCGACGACCTGTCGCGCGGGCAGAGCACCTTCATGGTCGAGATGGTCGAGGCCGCCAACATCCTCAACAACGCCACCCCGCGCAGCCTGATCATCCTCGACGAGATCGGCCGCGGCACCAGCACCTTCGACGGCCTCAGCCTGGCCTGGGCGGTCGCCGAGTACCTGCACGACCACGCGCCGGTCAAGGCGCGCACCCTCTTCGCCACCCATTACCACGAGCTCACCGAGCTGGCGCTGACGCGCAAGGGCGTGAAGAACTACAACGTGGCGGTGCGCGAGTGGGGGGAGAAGGTCATCTTCCTGCGCAAGATCCTGCCCGGCAGCACCGACAAGAGCTACGGCATCCACGTCGCCCGCCTGGCCGGGTTGCCCAGGGCGGTGATCGACCGCGCCAACGAGGTGCTCGCCAACCTCGAAGGCAACGCCATCAACGAGGCCGGCAAGCCGCGCCTGGCCCGCAGCCGGCGCAAGGCCGGCGGCGAGGAACCCGCGGCCCAGCCGTGGCTGTTCGAGTTCTGAGCCGGCCGGCTGTCGGCCGCCGACGCGAAGGGCGAGTGTGAACGACCTGTTCGACCACGCACGCGAAGAGCGCATCCGCGAGGAGCAGCCGCTGGCCGCCCGCATGCGCCCGCGCACCCTCGACGAGTTTGTCGGGCAGGACCACATCCTGGCGCCCGGGCGGTTGCTCCGCCGCGCCATCCAGGCCGACCAGCTCTCGTCCCTGATCTTCTACGGCCCGCCCGGCACCGGCAAGACCACCCTGGCCAGCGTCATCGCCCACACCACCGCCAGCCACTTTGAAACCCTCAATGCCGTGCTGGCAGGCATCGCCGACATCCGCGAGGTGACCGAGCGCGCCCGCCGCCGCCGCGGCGAACAGGGGCAGCGCACGATCCTCTTTGTCGATGAAGTCCACCGCTGGAACAAGGCGCAGCAGGACGCCCTCCTGCCGTGGGTCGAAAACGGCGCCGTCATCTTCATCGGCGCCACCACCGAGAACCCGTACTTCGCCGTCAACCGCGCCCTCGTCAGCCGCAGCCGCATCTTCCAGCTCAAACCCTTGACTGACAATGACTTGCGGGCCATCGCCCGCCACGCCCTCGCCGATCCCGAGCGCGGCTACGGCAGGCGCTCCGTCGCGGTCGCCGACGACGCCCTCGACCATCTCGTCCGTGTCGCCAACGGCGATGCGCGCGGCGTGCTCAACGCGCTCGAACTGGCGGTCGAGACCACGCCGCCGGACGCCGACGGCCGCGTCCATGTCACCCTCGCCGTGGCCGAGGAGTCCATTCAGCGCCGGGCCGTGCTCTACGACAAGGAAGGCGACTGCCACTTCGACACCATCAGCGCCTTCATCAAGTCGCTGCGCGGCTCGGATGCGGACGCGGCGCTGTACTGGCTGGCGAAGATGGTCTACGCCGGCGAGGATCCGCGCTTCCTGTTCCGGCGCATGCTGATCTTCGCCGGCGAGGACGTCGGGCTGGCCGACCCGGCGGCGGTGGCGACGGTCGGGGCCTGCGCCGAGGCCTTCGACCGGGTGGGGATGCCCGAGGGGCGTTTCCACCTGGGGATGGCGGCGATCTACCTGGCCACCGCGCCCAAGTCAAACTCCGTGTTCGCGTTTTTCGACGCCCTGGCCACGGTCGAGAAGGAGCGGGAGGGCGAGGTGCCCAGCCACCTGCGCGACGCCAGCCGCGACGGCGAGGGCTTCGGCCACGGCGCCGGCTACCTGTATCCGCACGCCTACGACGATCACTGGGTGGCGCAGCAGTATCTGCCCGACAGCCTGCAGGGCAAGCTCTTCTACCAGCCCGGCGCGCTCGGCTACGAGGGCGGCATCCGCGAACAGGTGCAGCGGCGGCGCGAGGCGCAGCTGGCCGCCGTCCTCGAAGCCGAGGGCCGGCTGGCGCCGGCCGAGGTGCTCAGCTTCTCGCCCACGGACAGGGCGTTCGATCAGTGGCTGGCGCGGGCGGTCAGCGGCGCCAGCGGCCGGCTGGCACGGACTCGCGAGAGGGTCTTCGCCTTGGCCGGCGTGCAGCGCCATCACGTGGTGCTGGCGCTTGGCGACGACAGCGGCCTGCTGATGTGGGAGGCGCTGCGGCAGACGCCCGAGGGCGGGGTGTGGGTGGGCGTCAGCAGCCCCGACGCGCAACAGGCTCTGCAGCAGCAACTTGCCCGGTGCCCGGAATTGCGGAGTCCGCAAATCGTGGTGGCGCGGCCGGGACACGAGGCCGAGCTGGCGGCGGCGGCCGCCGCGGACAGCGTGCGCTTCGACCGCATCCTCGGCCGTCGCGTGCTTTTCAACCGCGACGACCGGGCGGCGCTCCTGGCGCGGCTGCGCGGCCTGCTACGCGACGACGGGCAGCTCATCCTCGCCGAACCCGTGCCGCGGCAGGGGCAGCGCCTAAGCGCACTGGTGGATCTGACACGGCTGCCGGCGCCGCTGGCCGAGGCCGTGCACGCCGTCGAGGCGGAGATCTTCACGGATCCCGCCGACCCCTTGGTCAACTGGGATGCGGAGACACTTGCGGAGTCCGCACGCCAGGCGGGTTTCGCGCGGGCACGGACCGAGCTGGCCGAGGAGACCTTCGAGTACCGGGTGAGCGCGGCGCAGGTTGCGGAGTGGTTCGGCGCCGAGCCCCGCGACGGCCGCGCCTCCTACGGCCCACGCCTTGGCCGTCACGCGACACCCGACGGGTGCGAGCAGGTCCGCCGCCTCTTCCTGGCCGAGCTGGCCGACCGCACAGTCGCGTGGCGCGCGGTCACCGTTTGCCTGACGGCGGCGACGGGGTGACGGGGCGGGGGGGCGGCGCACGAACCCTGCCGGGCGGCCGGGTTGCCCCTTTGCCGCAAGGGTGGGGTGGCGTCGCCACAGGTTCCGCGGGGAGCGAGGCCTTGCCGTCCGGGATCAGCGGCTGGCCCAGAGCATGCCGCGCTGGACGATGGTGAGGGCCTCGGGGACGGCGAAGTCCTTGTCGGTGTGGCCGTAGGAGGCGTAGAAGACGCGGCCCTTGCCCCACATCCGTGTCCACACCGCGGGCATGACCACATTGCCGTCCTTGAACGTGGTGGTGGCCAGCACGTGGTTGGAGGGGTCGGTGTGCAGGTAGTACTGCTCGGTGTTGACCAGCTTGAAGTCCTTGATCCCCTTGGTGATGGCGTGCGTGCGGTCGGTGATGTTGACCGTGTACTCGGGGATGCAGCCGCCGGGGTGCGCGACCCACTGGCCGCCGGTCATCCACTGGTAGTTGGTGTTGTTGCGGAAGGAGTCGCACATGCCGCCGTGGAAACCGGCGACACCGACGCCGGCGGCGATGGCGTCCAGCAGCCCCTTCTCCTGCTCGCCGCTGATCTGCCCCATGGTCCAGATGGGCACGACCAGGCTGAGCGCCTCAATCTTCGCCTTGTCCAAGTAGGAGTCAAGCGTGGTGGAGACCTCGACCTCGAATCCCTTGGACTGCAGCCAGGGGGCGAACAGCTCCGCGCACTGCCTCGGGGTATGCCCGTCCCAGCCGCCCCACACGATCAACGCCTTCTTTGCCATGGAGTTCCTCGCTTGTTTGGTATGAGCGACGGCCGCGGCCACAAGGCGCGCAGCCGCCACTCGGGGAGAATCCTGAGAGGCGCTTGCAGAACCCTGCGGACGACACGGAGGTCGTCCCTCCAGCGCGGCAGGCAACTATCCGTGTTGATGCCGCTGGAGGGGCGGGTTCCGTCCTGGCCACTCAGGCAGGGGTTCTGCAAAGGAGCGGCAATTTAGCGCGGCGTTTCGGCCATGCCAAGGCGGAAGAAGGCGAGGGCGTTGGCGGTGGTCGCTCGCGCCAGCGCCTCGACGGTGACGCCCTTGAGCCGGGCGACGGCCTCCCCGATCAGGGGCAGGCAGGCGGGCTGGTTGCGTTCGCGCCGGCGGGGGTGCGGGGTCAGGTACGGGGAATCGGTCTCCAGCAGCAGGCGGTCGAGGGGCACGGCGGCGAGGGCGGCGCGGACGTTGTCGGCGTTGCGGAAGGTGACGATGCCGTTGAACGAGACGCGGGCGCCGCGGGAGAGCGCGCGGTCGAGGCCCTCGACGGAGTCAGTATAGCTGTGCAGCTCGAAGGGATGGCCGGCGGGCAGCGAATCATCGAGGAGGGCGAGGCAGTCGTCGCAGGCCTCGCGGCAGTGGATGACGCAGGGGAGGCCGGTCTCGGCGGCCAGTTTCAGGAAGGCCTGGAAGACGCGGCGCTGCACGTCGCGCGGGGCGCGGTCGTAGTGGTAGTCGAGGCCGATTTCGCCGACGGCGACGGTGCGCGGCCTGGCCAGCCGTTCGCGGTAGGGGGCGAGGTCGCCGGCGAAGCGGGCGGCCTCGTGGGGGTGGAGGCCGACCGTGGTGCAGACCTGCGGCTGCGGCGCCGCCAGGGCGTGCAGGCGGTCGGCTTCCTCCAGCGTGGAGGCCACTAGGACGAAATGCTCGACGCCGACGGCGCGGGCGGCGTCGAGGATGGCGGCCGCCTCGTCGTCGGGTTCAAGGTGCAGATGGGTGTCGAACCACGAGGTCACGCGGGCTCCCGGGGAATGGGCGGCATCGGTTGGCCGGCACCGAGCCGTCGGCCTCAGTCTTCACGGTACAGCTCGTGCAGGAGGCGGAGGATTTCGCCGACGTTCCAGGCCTGGCAGATGGAGCCGCGGGGCACGTGCGGGGGGTCGCCTTCGAAGATCTCCGAGAGGCCGCCGATTCCGGCCTCGTTGAGATGGTCGGCGAGGGCGCGCACGGCGGGATCGAAGCGGGCGACGGTGAATTCACTGCGGCCGAAGACGCGGAACACGGCGTCGGCGTAGTGGGCGAGGATCCAGGGCAGGACGCTGCCCTGCTGGTAGGCGAGTTCGCGGGCCCATTCCGGGCCTCGGCAGACGCCTTGGTAGCGGGGGTCCAGCGGCGACAGGGTGCGGATGCCGTAGGGGGTGCAGAGGCCTTCGGCCTCGAAGCTGTCGAGCACCTCGAGCTGGCGCTGTTCATCGAGCGGCGAGTGGGGCAGCGAGAGGGCGAAGATCTGGTTGGGCCGGACGCTGGGATCGCTGAAGGCGCCGCTGACACTGTCGTAGAGGGTGTGCGAGGCCGGGTTCCAGAAGGTTTCGACAAAGGCGCGGCGGACGTCGTCGCAGAGGGTCGGGGGGAGTCCGGGCAACGGGGTCTTGAAGGTTCGCGCCAGCTCGAAGCTCAGGCAGAGGGCGTTGTACCAGAGGGCGTTGAGTTCGACGATGAGTCCCCAGCGCTGGATGATGGGGCGTCCGTGCAGGCTGGCGTCCATCCACGTGACGGCCAGTTCGGGGCGGCCGGCGGTCAGGAGGCCGTCGTGGCGGGCGCGGATGCCGGCCTCGGTGCCGTCGTGGTAGTGGGTGATGATGTCGCGCATGGCCGGCCACAGGCGGTCGCGGACGGTTTCGAGGCGTCCGCCGAAGTGCAGGTACTGCTGGACGGTCCAGAACAGCCAGAGTGCGGGGTCGGCGGCGGTGTAGGCGCCGGTGCCGTCGGGGTTGAGGAAGTTGGGCAGCATGCCCTTGGAGGCCTTGGCGACGGTGGCTTCGAGGATCGCCATCCCCTCGTCGAGGCGACCGGTCACGAAGGCGAGGCCGGGCAGGGCGATGAGGGTGTCGCGGCCCCACGGCCCGAACCAGTGGTAGCCGGCGTGGACGGCCGGGGTGCCGTCGGGCAGCGTGATCAGCAGCCGGTCGGCGGCCTCGGACAGGGCCTCGAAGAGCCGGCGGGCGGGTTCGGCGACGGCGCGGCCGCGCGGCATCCGGGCCTCGACCGCGGCGGCGGCGGCCCGGCGGCGTTCCCACTCCTCGTCCCACAGCCGCCCCGGGGCGCGCGAAGGGCCGGTGCAGGAGGCGGCGATGACCAGCGGGCGGTCCGGGGTGAGGGTGACGGTGAACTGGCCCGGCGAGAGGAGGTCTTCGCAGTGTTCGAGTCCGCGCTCCTGGTCGAGGCGGTAGAGGACGTGGCGGTACCACAGCTTCTCCGGCGTGAAGGCGAGCGGCCGGTCGCCGTCGAGGTGCAGCGGCGGCAGTCCGGGGTAGGGTCGGCAGACGATGCCGTGGCGGCGGAGGTCGGCGTCGAGGTTGGCGGCCGGGTTTTCCGTCGCCACGTGGTGGAAGTCGCGGCCGGCGAGCAGCGGGCGGATGCGCAGGGTGGCGGGGCCGGGCGGGCCGTCGAGGTCGTAGCGGATGAGCACGGTGTCGCTGCCGCGCACCATCATGACCCGCCGCCGCAAGCGCGCCTCGCCGCAGGCGTAGGTGAACGTCGGGCAGAGATCCTGCTCGAAACGGCACTGGGTGTTGTGGCCTGCCGGGTGGAAGGTGCCCGGATACTCGTGCGTGACCAGGGGAAAGGCGCCGGCGGGGGTGGTCAGTTCGTCTTCGAGTTGCGAGAGCATGACGAAGACGCCGGCCGGCCTGGCGAGGCGGACGACGAGCAGGCCGTGGTACTTGCGGGTGTGGCCGTTCAGCAACGTGCCCGAGGCGTAGCCGCCGCGGCCGTTGGTGTCCAGCCACTCGCGTGCCAGCCAGCCCTCGAACCCGTACCCGTCGTTGCGGTCGAAGGCACTTTTCATCAGCCCAGCCCTGGGAGCAGCTTTTCGGCGACCAGGTGGCCGGCCATCCAGACGGCGATGTTGCGGGCGCCGGCGGCGTTGTGGCGGCACCAGTCGGACATCCACTTCTGGGCGCTGGCCTTGCCGTTGACCTCGAAGCGCGAGCGGAAGTCAACCGTGGGGATGTCGCGCTGCGTGCACAGGTGGGCGGTGTAGGTGAGGGCCTGGCTGAGGCGGAGGGCCTGGCGGTCGGCCCACTCGCGGGGGAGGCGTTTCTCGGCGGCGTGGTCGTAGGGGAAGGCGGGGTTGGCGGTCCAGTGGAGGATCTGCGCCCGGGTGCGCCGGAGGTGGGTCAGGAGGTCGCGGATCGCCCGTTCGGCGTCCTCGGCGGGGAGGCGCTCGCGCAGGGCCGGGCCGCCGGGTTCGATGAACGAGTCGCCGAGGATGAAGGAGACGATGACCAGGTGCGGCGTGAACGGCGTCAGGTCACGGTGCAGCCGGATCATGGCCTGGCGGCTGGTGGTGCCGGCGATGCCGGCGTTGATGACGGCGACGGCGAGGGCCTCGTCGGCGAGGTCGGCGTTGAGCTTCTCTTCGAGCAGGTGGGGCCAGCTCTCCTCCTTTTTCTCGGTTGACCAGGTGAGGTCATCGCCGAGGGCGACGATGCGGATGTCGGCGCGTTCGGCGCGGGCGAGGGAGTCATGGTCGAGGTGTGGCGGCCAGCCGGCGATGGCGGCGTCGGCGTTCCAGCGGCCGTTCACGGGCATGCGCACGATGAGGTGATGGTCCAGCGTCGGCGGGGCTTTCGGCGGCTGGGTTGGCAGGTCTTTGGCGGCGCAGTCCGAGCAGCGAGTCGGCTTGACGAAGGTTCCCCTGGCGCAGAGCAGCTGCTCGAACCCGGACCAGCGGATGAGCTGTCCGCACTCGGGGCAGGTGAGGGTTTCGGCGCGGTGGGAGGTGAGGAACTCGTCGCAGGCGCGGCAGCGTCGCGGCCGGGGCTCGCGGCCGCCGGCGAGGGCGTCGTGGAGCTGATCCATGGGGGTGTAGGGCCAGGTCTCCTGACAGCCGGGGACGCTGCAGGGCATGGGCCGTTCGTGGAGCTGGGCGAGTTTCTCGGTGCAGGCCGCGCACATGAGTTGCGGGGGTGCGGTGCGGCCCTTGAGCCAGTCCTTCAGCTGCCATCCGCGCGTGTAGGTCCAGGTGTTGGGGCAGCGCCGGTTGCGGCAGGGCCGCGCCACGTCCTGCGCCTGCTGGAAGAAGCGGAAGCACTCCGGACACATGCGTTCGGGCGGGGGCGGCGTGGCCTCCCCGCCGGCGGCGAGGCGGTGTTCGAGCTGGGCGAAAGTGGTGAAGCGCCAGGTCCGCTGGCACTCCTTGACTTTGCAGGGCAGTTCGAGGTCGTGCAACGTCTGCAGGGCCTCGAAGCAGGTATGGCAGAGCCGTCGCGGCGGCTTGTCAAGGTCGCCGCCCGCCAGGTGATATTCGAGCTGCTGGAAGGCGGGCCAGGACCAGGTGTTCTTGCAGCCGCGCGCCTTGCAGGGCTCCTGGCGGTCCTGCAGGCTGCGCAGTTTGTCGAAGCAGTCGGGGCACAGCCGGGTGGGCGGCCTGTCGCCGTCCCAGGTCATCTGCTGTTGCCGGGTCCACACCCACGTCTTCGAGCAGCCGCGCGCGCGGCAGGGCATCTGGCGGTCGGCGATCGCCGCCATCTCGTGGCTGCACTCCGCGCAGAAGCGGCGCGGCGGCGTGGTGTGGCCGGCGACGCGGGCTTCGAGCTGCTGGTAGCGTGTCCAGTGCCAGGTGTGGGTGCATCCGGCGCGGGAGCAGGGCACATCCTGGGCGGAGAGGGTGTTGTAGGTCTCGTAGCAGGACTCGCACATGCGCTCGGGCAGCTCGGGGTCCTGCGAGGTCAGCTGGCGCAGCAGGTCGTCGGCCGCCATGTGCCAGCTGTTGTCGCATCCGCGCACCCGGCAGCGGATCTCCTTGTTGGGGAAGAAGTCGCCCAGACTGCCCAGGCCCTGCGACAAGGATCGGTTGCCCTGGCTCACGTGTGTCACCACGGTTGCACGCCGTTTCCGGCCAGATGGGTGTTTCGCTCCGCCGCCGGAGTCATCCCCGGCACGCTGACCAAGGTAGCACCAGGAGCTGCGACTGGCAAGCCGCCGGGGCGCGGCTATTTTGCGGACTCCGCAATACGGCCCCGCGACGCCTCCGACGGCGGACGGCGCTGGCAGGGAGCCCGTGCGGTATACGCGTCCGCGGGAGTTGACCCATGCTCGAAGGCCCGGCACTGGTGGCGGACATCAAGGCCTGCACCGTCGCCAGAGGGCAGTGCGCATTCTGGTGGCTGGGGCAGCACAGCTTCGTCGTCAAGCTCGGGCGGACGGTGGTCTACGCCGACCCCTTCTTGTCGCCGCTGCCCGGACGGCGCGTTCCGCCGCCGCTGGCGCCCGGCGACATCACCAACGCCGACCTCGTCCTCGGCTCACACGACCACGCCGACCACATTGACCGCGATGCCTGGCCGGCCCTGGCGGCCGCCTCGCCACGGGCCCTCTTCGTCGTGCCGGAACGGGTCCTGCGGCGCGGCCTGGCGGCCGACACCGGCATCGCCGCCGAACGCTTCGCCGGGATGAATGACGGCGACTGCATCCGGGCCGCGGGCCTCACCATCCGTGCGCTGGCCAGCGCGCACGAATTCCTTGACCGCGACGCCGCCACCGGACTGTATGAACACCTGGGGTTTGTCGTGCGAGGCAACGGCTGCGCCTGGTACCACTCGGGCGACACCTGTCTCTACGACGGGCTGTCCGCCCGGCTGCGACGGCTGCGGCCGGACGTGATGTTCCTGCCGATCAACGGCCGCGATGCGCGGCGGCTGCGCGCCGGAGTCATCGGCAACATGACCTACCAGGAGGCGGGCGACCTCGCCGGCGGTGTGCGGCCCGCGGTGGCGGTGCCGACACATTTCGACATGTTTGACGGCAACACCGAGGATCCGCAGCGGTTCGCCGACTACCTGGCCGTGAAGTACCCCGGAGTGCGCGCCCTCGTTCCCGAGCATGGGCGGCGCGAGGTGGTGGTCGTCGAGCGAAGCGTGACAGCGGATGGAAGATAGCAAATCGCAGATAGCAGATAGCAAATCATGCCTGTCCAAGACCTTGAACCCCCGAACCCCCAACCCCGCACCCCAACTCCGACCTTCGCCCTCCGAACTCTGAACTCCGCCCTCCGAACTCTGAACTCTGAACTCCGCTCTCTGAACTCCGAACTCTGAACTCCGACCTCCGCCCTCCGACCTCCGACCCCCGCCCTCCGCCC
>MVZH01000065.1 GCA_002068325.1 Lentisphaerae bacterium ADurb.BinA184
CCCCACTCCCTCCGCCACGCCCGGCCGCCACAAACCACGGCCTTGACCCACCCCGCCGCCAGACTACATTGACCGGAACGGGACGGCATACCCTTCCCGAACCGCCGCCACACTGACCACCTGCAGGGCCACCCCCGAGATGAAAGACGCCATTCCACAACCGCAACGCCGCAAACCTGCGCTCCCCGCCACCGTGGCCTGGATCCCCGACGGCGACGGCTCGCCCCTGCCCGGCGTCCTCCGTATCCTCGATCAGACGCGCCTGCCCGCCCGCGTCACCCACCTCGACCTCGTCGCCCCCGCGGATACGCACGCCGCCATCCGCCGCCTGGCCGTCCGCGGCGCCCCCGCCATCGGCTGTGCCGCCGCCCTCGGCCTCGCCGCCGCCTGCCAACACGCCAACGCCACCACCGCCGACTTCCTTTGCGAGGTCCGCAAAACCGCCGACTTCCTCGCCACATCGCGGCCCACCGCCGTCAACCTCTTCTGGGCCCTCGAGCGTTGCGTCTCGGCGGTGCGACAGGCGACGGAGACCAGTGTCGCCGGACTGAAGAGGGCGCTTCTCGACGAGGCCCTCGCCATCCTCGAGGAGGACGGCCGCCTCTGCCAGGCCATCGGCCAGCACGGCCTTGAGCTGTTCGGCGGCCGGCACGGCGCCGGGGTGCTCACGCACTGCAACGCCGGCGCCCTGGCCACCGGCGGCCGCGGCACCGCCCTCGCCCCCGTCTACGCCGCCCAGGAGGCCGGACTCGAACCGCGCGTCTTCGCCGACGAGACCCGCCCCCTCCTCCAAGGCGCCCGCCTCACCGCCTGGGAGCTGCAACACGCCGGCGTCAACCTCACCCTGATCTGCGACAACATGGCCGCCCAAGTCATGCGGGAAGGACGCGTGGACCTAGTCATCGTCGGCGCCGACCGCATCGCGGCCAACGGCGATGCCGCCAACAAGATCGGAACCTACGGCGTGGCCATCCTCGCCCGCCACCACCAGATCCCCTTCTACGTCGCCGCCCCCTACTCAACCATTGATGCCACCCTGGCCGGCGGCGACGCCATCCCCATCGAACAACGGAACCCTGACGAAATCACGGCCGGCTTCGGACGACGCACGGCACCGCGCGGCTGCCCCGCCTACAACCCCGCCTTCGACGTGACCCCGCACGAACTCATCGCGGGCATCGTCACCGAACGCGGCATCCTCCGCCCCCCCTTCGACGCCGCCATCGCCGCCCTGCCGCAATCCCCAGGCCGATGAAGCCACCCCGCCCCGCGCAACCACGCCCCGCGGCGCCGGCCCGACTGACGCCCCGCCTCACGCTGGCCGCCGTCTACACCCGGCTGCTGGAAGCCTACGGCCCCCAGGGATGGTGGCCCCTGCTCAACGTCGGCGGAGCCAATCCGACCGCGACCGGAACCGGACGCGGCTACCATCCCGCCGACTACACCTTCCCCCACAACGACAACCAGCGCTTCGAAATCTGCGTCGGCGCCGTGCTGACCCAGAATACCGCCTGGACGAATGTCGAGCGCGCCCTCGCGGCGATGGCCGCCCACGCCTGCCTCACCCCCGACGCCATCCTCAACACCCCGCCCGAGCAGCTCGCCCGGCTCATCCGCCCCGCCGGATACTTCAACGCCAAGGCGCGGAAACTGCGCGAACTGGCGGCCTTCTGGCGCAGCCAGGGCGGCACCACCCCGTCGCGCCAGGCGCTGCTGGCAGTCTGGGGTATCGGCCCCGAGACCGCCGACAGCATCCGGCTGTATGCCTATGGTCAGACGGAGATGGTCGTCGACGCCTACACGCGACGCGTCCTCGCCAGCCTCGGCAAGGTCGCCGAAGACGCCTCATACGAGGCGGTCAAACGCCACTGCGTCGCCCGCCTGCCCGCCGAACTCCCGGTCTACCAGGAGTTCCACGCCCTTCTCGTCGAGCACGCCAAGCGCCTGCGCACGGAGGCGGGCCGACGGCGCTGATCCCCGGCAAACGACCGGCGGCCACGCCGCCCCTCTCCACGCCCACCGGCAACCCCACGCCCACCATACCTGCCCAAGACGCCACGGCTACCTTCCTGCCCTCCGCATGTGCGTGAAAACACCCGCGTTTTCACGCACATTGGGACACCGGAACGGGGGGGGGTACACAGAGTGGATGATGTGCCGAAATGGCACAGACACAACCCCATGGCCACGACCGTCTCAACCCGGCCGGAAAACACGTCACAGAGTGCGTGAAAACACCCGCGTTTTCACGCACATCGGGACACCGGAACAGGGGGGGGTACACAGAGTGGATGATGTGCCGAAATGGCACACACACAACCCCATGGCCACGACCGTCTCAACCTGGCCGGGAAACACGTCACGGAGTGCGTGAAAACGCCCGCGTTTTCACGCACATCAGGACACCGGAACGGGGGGGGGTACACAGAGTGGATGATGTGCCGAAATGGCACACACGCAACCCCATGGCCACGACCGTCTCAACCCGGCCGGAAAACACGTCACGGAGTGCGTGAAAACGCCCGCGTTTTCACGCACATCGGGACACCGGAACGAGGCGGAAGGAGCAGGAGGGGGATTGGCGGCCCAAGGTTAGCGGTACCCCAGTTCGCCGGAGAGGTCGAAGTAGCGGCGGATGGCATCGGGCGGCACGTTGAAGGGGATGTGGTTGCCGATGCACATCATGTAGCCGCCGGACATGCGGCCGGTCTCGACCATGGATTCGACCATGCGGCGGATCTCGCCGGGACTGTTCCGCATGAGGATGCGGTTGTCGCCCTCGCCGGCGATGAAACAGTTTGGGTAGCGTCGGGCGATGGACTTGTAGTCGGTGTAGGGTTCGCTGATGATGCCGCGGGCGCCGCAGGCCATGACGTCGTCCACGAAGGCGTTGACGCAGCCGTCCACCATGAACAGCACCTCCTTGCCGGCGGCCTTGAGAAGGCTCCAGTACTCCTCGTAGCGCGGGAAGATGTGCCGGCGCATCCAGGCCGGGCTGCAGACCGGGCCGTTGGACAGCACGATGTCGTCGTGGCAGACCACGAAGTTTACGGGCAGGCGGGCGAAGGCGCGGAAGACGCGGCGGTTGATCTCGGCAAACTCGTCCATGATGCGGTCGAACTCGGGTTCCAGGCAGATCGAGAGGAAGCTCTCGTACCCGAACACCAGCAGCGGCCACATGAACAACGTGTTGTAGAATCCGACGCTGGCGGCGGTGCCGGCGGGCGCCTTGTCCCCCCACTCGGCAGGAAAGCCCTTGCGGTAGCGTTCGTAGATGACGTCCTCGCTGCGGAAATCGCCGTCCACGACAACATTCCAGCCGGTGAAATCGCCCTGTGCCAGGGGGCTGAAGCGGAGCATGTCGTCGAGGCTGGCGAAGCGGTGGCTGGCGTCGTGCTGCTGCCAGTTGTCGCGGTAGGATTCGCCCCAGCGTCCCCAGCCCTTGTCGGTCTGCTCCTCGATGCGCGGGATCGGCTTGTCGCTGGCCGGTGCCCAAAGGCCGACGAAGGGGTACATCTCGGCGAGTCTGAGCATGCAGCTTCGCGGCGACTGGTAGTAGTCGATGCCGGTGATGGCGGTGGCGGCGTCGGGGCAGGACCAGTGCTCCCAGTGGGCAATGCGCTTGGGGCCGAGTCCCATGTAACTCTCGTAGTGCGGGTCGCCCATGGTGATCTCCGGAAGGCAGGGGTGAGGGATGAGGGATGAAGGCTGAGAACCGAAGGAGCGAAGAGACGGGAACCGGACGATGGGTATCTGTGGATCAGGCTGTGCGGGCATCGCTGACGGCAGAGATCCGTCACGCGGCCGGATGCGGGCCGGGCGGCCTCATTGGTTTTCGACGGCCGTGATGAGGGGCCGTCCGGTGAGGGGATCGACGTCGAGGACGAGCGAGCGCCCGCGGACGCGGAACGGGAGAGTGGTTCCGCCGGCCTCGCCGTTGGGATAGAAGACGAAGACCGGGGCTGAGTCGGGCTCGGAGGTGCCGTCCGCGGCTTCCCGCCCGATCGCCTCATCGAGGGGATGCACGAGCGGCTCGGTGGGCCGTCCTTCGGCGCGGTCCTCCGCAGCCGCCTCCGCATCGTCCGCGGGGGGCGGCGGGGCGCCGCCGGTCTCCTCGACGGTCGCGGTATGGCGGTCGAGATCGAAGGTCAGGCGGGTGGGTTTTCCCGTGACGCGGGCGCGCCGGGCGGCATGGTAGACGGCGTTCTCGAAGTCCCCGCACGCCTTCTCGACCACCAGCCCGGCCGGCAGGCGCCCGATGCGCGGGATGACGACCGCCATGAGCACCGCCGCCACGACGAGGACAATCATCAGTTCAAGGAGCGTGAAGGGTCGCGGCATGCGCGGGCCTAATTCTGGGTTATCCACGAGCCGATGTCGGCGTTGTACTTCTCGCCGCCGGGCGACTTGTCCGCGCCGTAGCTGACGAGATCGAATTTGCCGTGCTGGCCGGGGCAGGTGTAGATGTAGTCCCCGCCCCACGGATCCTTCGGCACCTGCGGCGGTTCGAGATAGGGTCCGTCCCAGCGTTCGCCGCCGGGACTCTGCACCAAGTCGTCAAGGTCGTCGGGGTACTCTCCCATGTCGAGGAAGTAGTCATGGATCGCGTTGACCAGGAGTTTGAGCTGCACCTGGGCGGACTGGTACTTGGCCTTTTCCGCCTTGCTCATGAAGGCCGGGGTCACGAGGGCGGCCAGGGAGACCAGGATGATCAGCACGATCATCAGCTCGATGAGGGTGAAGGGATGGGTTGCGCGTCGGTTGGCGGGCCGTGTTTTCATGGCGGTTCCTTGCGGTTGTCCGGGGTGGGTGGCCAAGCCGGCGCCTGGCCGTGTCGTTGGTCGCGGACGGTTGGCGGCTGTGGTTCTTCGATTCCTGCCGATTCCTGTCGAGTCCTGTCGGTTCGCCTCGATTCCCTCGACGCCGAGCCGAGGACATGATGGCATGCGCTGGCGCCGCCCGCCCGCCGCTCCGTCTTCCTGTCCCCTTTGCCCTGTCGGCCTCTCCTCCTCAGATCGCGCTTTGCATCTCCATGATCGCCAGGAACATGGTGATCACGATCACCCCAACCACCAAGCCGAGGGTGACGATGACGGCGGGTTCAAGGATGCTGAGGGCGCGGGCGATCAGGCGCCGCAGGTCGCCTTCGAAGCGCTGGGCGATGCGTTCGAGCATGGCTTCGACGTTGCCGGTCTCCTCGCCGACCGCCACCATGCGCACCATGAGATGCGGGAAGGCGGGGATGCGGCCGAGGGCAAGGTCCAGCCGTTCGCCGCGCCGCAGTTCGGCGGTGATGCCGGCCACCGACTGCCGCAGCACGGTGTTCTTGAGGACGCGTGCGCTGATCGCCACGGTGTCCAAGATGTGGACCCCGCTGCGCATCAGGATGGACATGGTGCGCGCCATCCGTCCCAGCTCGCTGTACAGCACCAGCCGCCGCACTAGGGGCACGCGCAGCTGCAGGCGGTCCAAGGCCTGCCGCGCGGCCGGCGTGCGCCGCACGCGCGCCCACACGAGCAACCCGGCGACCACCAGCAACGGCAGCACCCACCAGTAGCCGCGCACCAGGTTGGAGACCCCGATCAGGACGCGCGTGCCGAGGGTGGGCTGCACGCCCGAGGCCACCAGCACCGTAGCGAACTTCGGCACCATCACCCCCAGCAGCACGCCGAGCACGATCAGGCTCACCCCGAACACGATCAGCGGGTAGATCGAGGCCGAGATCACGTAGGCCGTCAGCTCGCGCCGTTCGTTGAGGTACTTGCGCAGGTCGGCCATGATCTGGACAAGGGCGCCGGACTCCTCGCCGGCCTCGACGAGGCTGGCGTACAGCTCGGGGAAGACGTGGGCGCGGTCGCGCAGCATCTGCGACAGCCGCCGTCCCTCGTGCAACCCCTTGCGGAGCTCCTCGACCAGGCTCGAAGCGTAGCCCTTGGGCATGGTCTCGCCAAGGATGCCGAGCGAGCGTTCGAGCGGGATCTGGGCTTCGAGCAGCGGCGCCAGCTGGTCGGTGAACTCGACGACGTCGAACCGCCGGCGGAAGCGGATCTCGCCCCGGCGGTCGCCGCGGATGGCGCCTGCGCCCTCGCCGAGGAAGTCCAGCGGGAAGAGGCCGCGGCCCTGGATGCGCCGGGTGGCGTCGGCCTGCGAATCGCCCTCGATCAGCAGCTCGCTGACCGCGCCGGCGGGATCGGTGACTTTGAACTTGTACAGGGCCATGCGACCTCGGGGGGCGGCAGGCGGGGTTCAGGGGGCGGGGCGAGGCGTCGGGTGTCAGGTGTTGGTTCTGCGGTTCTCGGGCGTCAGGTCGTCAGACGCGGGCCGGAGGGGTACCCCCCCGTCAGACAGGCGAAACGGCATCGCCTTTCCGTGGCAGCGGGCGAGCATTGCGGTTGGATCCAATGCCTTTGACACAAGGGTAGGTGTCAAGGCAAGAGATTAGGGCAAAGATTAGGGAGGCGCTTGCAGAACCCCCGCGGACGACAACGGCCTCGTGCAATGGAGGGCGGACCTCCGTGTCCGCCAGGTCATACGCGAAGACCTGGTCTGCCGCGGACGAACCCGGACGACACGGAGGTCGTCCCTCCAGCCCGGCAGACGGCGTCCCTATGGGGGCCGATGGAGGGCCGGGCTCCGTCCCGGCCACGTGACGGGGGGTTCTGCAAGAGCCTCCAGGATAAAGACAAAGGGGTGCCATCATCGTCTTTGCCGTTGTCTCTCCCAGGTGAAGCGGATTGGGCTAGACCTCGATTCCGACGTCGAGCTGGCAGACGCGCGAGACCTCGGCGGCGGTGGTGACGCCGGCCGCGACCTTGGCTTCGCCGTCCTCGCGCAAGGCCTTCATGCCATGGCGTTTTGCGATCTTCGCAAGCTCCGTGCTGTCGCGCCGGTCGTTGATGGCACGCCGCAGCTCCTCGTCCACAACCAGGAGTTCGAAGATGCCGACGCGCCCCTTGTAGCCGGTCCCCGAGCAGGTGCGGCAGCGTTTGCCGGGGTCGGGGGCGTCCTCCTTGCCGGCGCAGGCCGGGCAGAGCCGGCGCAACAGCCGTTGCGAGAGCACGCCGAGCAGGGCCGAGGAAAGCAGGAACCCCTCGATGCCCATCTCCTGCAACCGGCTGATCGCGCCGGGCGCGTCATTGGTGTGCAGGGTCGAGAACACCAAGTGCCCGGTGAGGGCGGCGTGGACGGCGATCTCCGCGGTCTCGCGGTCGCGGATCTCGCCGACCAGGATGATGTCGGGGTCCTGGCGCACGATCGAGCGCAGGCCGTTGGCGAAGGTCAGTCCGATCTTGGGCTGCACCTGGATCTGCGTCAGCCCGGGGATTTGGTATTCGACCGGATCCTCGATGGTGATGATCTTTAGGCTTTCATCGTTGACCGCCTTCATCATGCTGTACAGGGTGGTGGTCTTGCCGCTGCCGGTCGGTCCGACCACCAGGAGGATGCCGTGGGGCATGGTGAGCAGGTGGTCGAGCCGCTCGCGGGTGTCGGGTGTGAAGCCGAGCGTGTCGAGGTTGAAGACCGAGACGTCCTTGGGCAGGAGCCGGAGGACGATGCTTTCGCCGTGCATCGAGGGCACGGTGCTGACGCGCACATCGATCTGGGCGCGGCCGATCGTCAGGTCGGTGCGCCCGTCCTGCGGCAAGCGTCGCTCGGCGATGTTCATGTTGGCGAGCAGCTTGATGCGCGAGGCGATGGCCGGGTAGTAGCTCAGGGGCGGCGTGAGGACGGTGTGCAGGATGCCGTCTATGCGGTAGCGGATGGCGAGGTCGTTCTCGCTGGGTTCGACGTGGATGTCGCTGGCCTCCAGTTCGACCGCGCGGTTGAACATGTCGTTGACCAGCCGCACGACCGGGGCCTCGCGGGCCAGGTCCTTGAGCGCCTCCTCGCTGTCGGCCTGGCTCCAGTCCAGCCGCGTCTTGTCGCCGCTGCCGACATCGTAGAGGCTGGTCAGGCGCTGCTCGATCAGGGCGCGGCGCGCCAGCTGGAAGGTGGGGGTCCGCCCGAGCAGGGCGCGCCACTGCTGGGCCAGATCAACCAGGCCGTAGGGGTGCCAGACGGCGAGGCTCACGCTGACCTCGTCCCAGCCCAGCGGCAGGCAGGCATGGCTGGACAGGTAGTCATAGGTCAGCTCGCCCATGCGGTCGAGCGTCGCGAACTGCTCCTCGTCGGCCAGGGGCAGCCCGGAGACCCGCACGTAGGCGGCGAGGATTTCGGCCTCGGAGAGTTCGCCCTGCCCGGACAGCGCCCACTCGGCCAGCGGCTCGGCCGGGATGGTATCGGGCTTGCCGGCGGCGCGCAGCACCTGGCGGAGGTCCTCGTGCACATTCGCGGCCAGGGCCTGCCGCGACAGCGCCAGGCAGGGGGCCTTCACGCTTGCCGCCGGGGGAGTGCCTGGCACCGTCCACGGCCCCACGCTCGAAGCGCCGGCCGAGGCCGGAGGCCGGGCTGGGTTGACAGGCGGCCGCTCGCTCATGGGGCCAGCTCGCGGTTGATCGCTTCCAGCGCCGTGCGGTACCGGTTCGCCAGGCTCTCGATGGCGCTCTCGTTGGTAACCACGTTGACGGTGATCAGCACCAGCAGTTCCGTGCGCTCCTGGCTGATCTCGTTGGTGCGGAATGCCGCCCCCACCAGCGGCAGGTCCATCAGCAACGGCACGCCGGAGTAGCTCTTCTCGCCGCGGGTGCGGATGAGGCCGCCGAGCAGGGCGGTCGAGCCGTCGGGCACGACCAGGGTGGTGGCCAGCTTGCGGCTGCGGATGGTCGGCGAATCAATGTCCGACGACTCGGTCTTGACGGCGTCGGAGACCTCTTGGGTGACGTCGAGCCGGACCTCGTTGCCCGCGGTGACGTGCGGGGTGACGGTGAGGATCACGCCGGTGTCCTGGTACTCGATGTTGCGGTGGATGGTGGTGTCGGTGGCGGTCGTCCCCGAGACGTCCGAGTAGTCGCCGGTGATGATCGGCACGCGGTCGCCGATGTTGATCACCGCCTCCTGGTCGCTGGTGGCGGTGATCTGCGGCGCCGACAGCACCCGCACGTTGCTCCGGCCGGCCACCGCCCGCAGGAACCCCAGCGTGTCCTCATTCTTCTCGAACAGCAGGGCGAGGCCGCTGGAGACGGCCTTGGGCTGGGGGAAGGTCGCCCCGGTGCTGGTCAGGGCGTTGATCATGGCGTGCTTGGCGGTGTAGTCCTTGTAGTAGTCCAGCGCCGCGTAGGAGACGCCGAACTCGGTGCTCTTGCCGAGGGTGATGTCGGCGACGATGGCGGAGATCACCACCTGGCGCGGCGGCACGTCGAGCCGTTCGAGGAGGGCGCGGACCATGGTGTAGGCCCGCTGCGTGGTGCGCAGGGTGAGGCGGTTCTGGTCGCCGTCGGCAAACACCACCAGCGGCGTGTCGAAAACGCTCTGCGACTCCCCGGGTTCGGACGGCGAGGCGGCGGGAGAGCGCGGGGTCTGCGGCGTCGCCGGTGTCGCCGCCCCGGCGGCGGTCGCCTTGGCGGAGGTGGACTTGCTGGCCGAGACCTTGCGCGCGCGGGTCGTAGACTGGTCGAAGAACACGCTGAGCGCCTCGGAGAGATGCTCCGAGGTACTGTGGCGCACGTTGTAGAAGTAGACGTTCTCCTGCTCGGCGGTGTCCTGCTGGTCCAGCATCCGCACCCAGCGCTCGACCTCGTCGAGCACCTCGCGCAACGCCGCCGACGCCACGATGACCTGCAGGCGGGGCAGGGAGGCGATCTTGACGGCGCCGCCGGAGGGCGTGCTGCGGGTGACCGCCAGGCCGATGACGGGCAGGATGGATTCGAGGTCGGCCTGCACGGTCTCGACGTCCACCTGCTGGCAACGCAGCGCGATGTGCGGCCACGCCGCCTCGCCCCGGTTGTCCAGCAGCTTGATGATCTCCAGCAGTTTGGGCACGTTGGCCGGGGCCTCGACCATGAGCAGGGAGTTGTAGTTCGGCAGGGCGGTCAGGGTGGCGCCCGGTGTGATGAACGGCTGCAGCAGCCCGGCCAGCTCGGCGCTCTTGCTGTAGAAGATGGGGATCAGCATCACCTCGACGTTGGCCAGCGGCTCGTGCCCGGCCAGCCAGAGCACATGCTCGAACATGTCCCAGACCTCGCGCGCCTTCATCTCGGAGTCGATGGTCATGGTCACCGCCCCCTTGACGCTGGGGTCGACGAGATAGCTGAAGCTCAGGAGGGTGGCGAACAGCGGCACGATCTCGGTCAGCGGCGCCGCGTCGAAGTTGAACTTGACTTGGACCACCTCGTCGGCGCCCTTCATGCCCTTGATCAGCTTCTCCGGGTACTCGCCGACCGGCCGTGTCCCCTGCCCGGCGTCGGGCCGGTCGGGAAAGACGAAATGCTCCTTGACATCCGGGGCCCGCTCCGGCGTCAGCTCGCTGACCCGCAGCGGCGTCTCATCGAGGGTCTCGGCCAACGGCACCTCCGAACGCAGCAGCGGCACCGCGCCGTTCAACCGCGCGACGTCCGCCTCAACAGGGGCCGCCGCCTCAGATGACGGGGTGCGGCAGCCCGCCAGGCCCACTCCGAGCGCCAGCCCCAGCAGGGCGGCCGCCAGGCGGGCGCCGGCACAATGGACGCGAGCAGGATTCATCATGATGGCGACACCTCTCATCGGGTGGTGGAATTCTCCCGGCGCCGGTTTTCGAGTATCTGCCGGCGCAGCTCAAGGGCCTTGCGGATGCGTTCCTCGCGCGTCGCCTCGCTGTCGGCGGCGGCCGCCGCCTCGCCGCCCGGCTGCACCGTCACCGAGACCTGCCCGGAGGCGCCGGGGGGCGCCTCGACGTTGCCCCGGACACCGCCGTCCGTGACGGCGGACGGGAGGGTTGGCATCGGCGGCGGAGGCGGGGGCGGAGGGGGCGGCTGGACAACCGCGGCCTCGACCTTCGCGGGCACCGGTTTCGGCGCTTCCGCCGCCTTCTCCGTGTCCCGCGCCGCCAGGCTCGCCGCCGTCACCCGCGCCGCGCTGTCCGCATCGCCGGTCTTCATCTCAAGAACCTTCTCCTCCTCGCCCCGCCGCAGCGTCACCCCGTTCAGCCCGATGGCGGCCACCTTCCAGCCGGTCTCCTCGATCATCTGGTCAAGACGGTAGACGTGCTGCGTGCGCGGCCCCTCCTGGCCGTCGGCCCGGCCGCGCGCCGGGCCGCGCATCCGCCCCTTGATCAGGATGACCGCGGCGGACTCCTTGCCCACCACTCCGATGCCGATCAGCTCCAAGTCCACTTCGGGTACCGCCTCGACGCCGGCCGCCGCCCCGGCCGCGTCCACGGACGCTTCCTTGCGCCCGGGGCTGAAAAGGGTCTTCTCCCACAGCACGTCGTGCGTCTGCTCGCCCAGCCGGTAGGGGATCTGCACCGCCGTCTTGACGACCGCCTCGCCGCCGGCATCCTCGTCCACGACCGGCGGCTGCGGCAACTCCGGCGGCACGGACGGCTGCAACGCCCACAACGTCAGCGAAACCGCGCCCAAGGCCAGCCCAATGTTGAGCAGAACCAGAAAACGGTTCATGTCCCGCCTCCCTGTTCGAAGAGAAGCCGTTCACTCTCCGGGGACAGGAACAACGCCTCGATGCGGCCGCTGAGGGTGACGGTGTCCACCTCCCGCGGCCCGGCCGAGCGGATGTTGCAGTTCACCCACGTGAAGCGCGGCTGCGCCGCCTCGACTTCGGCGAGGAAACGCCCGATCTCACGCATAGTGCCTTTGACATTGATGGAGACCTCGACGCCGCGCAGATGCTCGGACACATCGCGCACGCGCGGGGTTCCCATGGTGCGGATGGTGATGTGCGCGTTGCGGGCCGCCTGTTCGAGCTTGTTCTGCACCTCGGAGGCCAACACCTTGCCGCGCGCCTTCCAGATCAGCGGCTCCATCTCGCGCCGCAGGGCGGCCAGCGAAAGGTCGCGCCGCTCACGCCGGCGCTCCAGCTTGGCCAGGCGCTTCTGTTGCTGTTCCAGCGCCTCGCGACGGGCGTGCAGCGTGGCGGGCAAGGGCAGGCGGGCAACGAGCGGGCGGGCAAAACGCAGGCCCACCAGGAGAAGCATGACGACCGCGACCGCCAGCAGGACCTTGCGGGAACGCGTCAGCCGGCCGGGTTGGCGGGTGCCGTTCTTCATGATCCCTCCTCCGGCGCGGCCGGCGGCGGCGGGGGCGGTGGCGGTGTGTCGGGCGGTTCGACGGGCGGTTCCGGCGAGGCGTCCGCGGGCGCCGCGTCGCCGTCCGTCGGAGGGGCAGCGGGGGCCGCCTCGTCGGCAGGCATTGGCGCGTCGGCAGGCGACGGTGTGAGCGGCGCTTCGCCCACCGCCGCGGGCGGGCCGCCTGCCGCCCCGGCATCGGCGGCGCCGTTGGACGGCCCCGAGAACGGCGCCACCGTCAGCATCTGCACACGGATGGTGAGCTGCTTGCGGGGATCAACCGCCTTGTTCAGCAACACCACTTCGCTGAAGATCGGCGAGGCTTCGAGGTCGGCGATGAAGGAGACGTCGTCAACCTCGCTGCGCACCTCGACTTCGATCTTGGCCTCGTTCCAGGTGAAATTCGAGACCCAGTATTCCGGCCGCAACCGCTCGGTCAGCTCCACCAGTGCCGCCGCCATGGTCGGCCGGGTGCGGTCGATGCCGCCGATCTCGGTGCCGAGGGCCTCGACGAAGGCGCCGGGGTCGGCGTCCTTCTCCAGCTCGGCAATGCGGGGCTCGATCCGTCGTGACTCGGCGGCGAGCCGGTTCAGGTGGGCGGCGGCGGCGAGGCTGGCCCGGGTCAGGAGCACAGCGCCGACGATGAGCACGTAGGCGGCCAGGAAGACGGCCAGATGACGGCCCATCCGGTGACGCCGCGGCCGCAGTTCGATCGGGGTGGGCAGCCAGGTATGCTGGTCGGCCGGCAGGCTGTCGCCCAACCCGTACATGGCCAGGAGGAGGGCGGGGGCGAAGCCCTGCTGTTCGACGGGCGGCAGGCGGCCCAGTTCGCCGAGGTCGAGGCCCGGTGCCGCCAGCGGCTCGGGCAGGGCGCCGAACGTGCCCTCGCCCCCCGTCGCGCCGGCCAGCCACTCGCGGCCCTGACCGTCGGAATCGGTCAGCAGGTACCCCGCCTCGTCGCCGCCGCCGGCAAACCACACCGGACGCCCCTTGAGCACGGGATCGAGCGCAGCCGCGGGGGGGAGGATCAGATCGACCGCGCCCGTCAGCCCGCCGCAGCTGGCGATCCAGCGTTGCCAGTCGGTCTCGCGGCCGTAGAGCAGCCGCACCCGTTGCCCCCCGCCGGCCGCCTCGCCGGGGAGGCGGCGGTACCCCCAGGCAATCTGGTTCTCGGGCAGCGGCGAGTGCTTGCGCAACTCGAAGGCCAGGGCATTGCGCAACTGGTCGCCGGCCAGCCGCGGCAGGTTCAGATCCGCGCTGGCAAACACCCGCTCGGTGCCGCCGGCGACGACGGCCGTACTCGCGTCGGCCCCGAGCTCGGCCAGGAGCCTTGGCAGGGCGGCGGTCGGGCCGGTGCCCGCCTCGCGTCCGGCCCGCCGGCAGGCCGCCACGGCGCAACCGCCGCGAGTACGCCGCAACCGCACCCCGTGGCACTCGCCGTCAGGCCCCCAAGTCAGGCCGACGCATGAATTGGCGGAGAAACCAGGCATAAGGTCGCCGAATATAGCACTTCCGGGGCACTGTGTGGTGTCGGTCAGGGCAGAAACTTGCACCAGTTCTCCAGGCGGCGCTGGCCCTGCGCGCCGCTGAGCCGCTGGCATTCGCGCGTCACTTCGAGGCTGCGCCGGATCTCGCCGTCACGGCCCCAGGCGGTGGCTTGGAGGGTGACGATCCCCGACTCGTTGAAGGAGAACAGCTGCCGCATTCGCGCCGCCAAGTCGGGGTCGAGTGAGGCGAACAGCTCCTCCTTGCCCTCCTGCCAGGCCTGCCGGGCGGCCAGCACGTCGGCCAGTTCGGCGGCAGTCAGCCTGGCCTGCCGCTGCAACAGGAGCGGTGCGGCGGCAAAGAACCCCGGCTTCGAGTTGCGCGGGAACGTGCGGCCGGTGGGAGGGATCAGGCGCACCCCGCTCATCAGATCCTCGACGCTGACGTTGTCGCCCAGCAGGGCCAGCAACTCCCCCACGGCCCCGGTCCACAGAAGCTCCTCGCGGAACTGCAGGGCGCCGTTGCGCGGCAGGTCGGGCCAGCCCTCGGCCTCGTAGTCCGGCCGCTCGGTGCCGTGAAGGTGGGTCAAGTCGCCGTCGCCGCGGTCAATGTAGTCGAGAAGGACGTCCGTAAAGCGGTCAACGGCGTCGGTGGTCTCGAAGTCCGGCTCGTCGCCCAACAGGAACGTGCGCAGGGCGGCGGCGGGGTTGGCGCCGGAGACATCGAGCCCGCGGTCGGCGTCGGAGAGCCGGATCTCGACGCGGGCGTCGCCGATGTCAAGGGCGTGCGGCCGCCCGTCCGCCATCCACGCCTCGGCAGTCGCCTCGGCGTCCAGACGGGTCGCCCCCAGCGCCCGGCTGCTGTAGTCACGGCGGTCGAGGAGCAACATCCAGAAGCCGCGGTCGATGGCGGACTCGGCCACGTACTTCAGCCGCGCACGCTCGGCGGCGACCTGCGCCTCGCGGGCCGCAATCTCGCTGGACACCGTGATGTGCGCCACCATCAGCGCCAGCACCGCCACCACACTCAACACAACGACCACCGCACTGCCGCGCTCCCGGAAGCGACGGCGACGGCAGGACGGCGACCCGCTCTGTCTGGTCTGCGTCATCCGCACCTTCCGCTTTCGCCTGCCCGCTACCGGCCGCCCACCGCGTTCTGGTTCTCGCGCGCCGGCTGCCAGTTGCCCCAGCACTCACGGTACGAATTGCCGGCCGTGCGCCGCAACCACGTCTCGGCCCGCCCATCGTCCCAGAAGACACGCATCAGGATCGCCAGCGGCAGTTCGAGCCGCCGTTCGCTGGCGACCGAGCTGTCCCGGTCGGGATCCCATTCCTCCAACCACTCGACACCCTCGTCGGGAACCCAGTCCGCATAGAGGAACTCAATGCGGTCAATGCCCTGGGCCAGGATGCTCGTCCGCGCGTGTTCGCCGGGATCCTCGGCCCGCAGCAGCGGCCGCGGCTGGTGCAGGGCCAGCAATCGTCCCCCGTCATCAACCTGGAGCGAGACGAAGCGCAGGGCGCCGTCCTCGACGGTGTTCAGCCGGTGCAGGTAGGCAAGATCCACGCGTTCCGCCTCGCCGACGAAGACCGCCACCGCCTGGCCATCCTCGTCGGGCCACGTGAACGGCACGGCGTTGCTGAACATCGCGTCAACCGCCCGGTCCAGCGCCAGCAGTTCGAGCAACCGCCCCTTCTCACGGTTCAGGCGCTGCCAGGAACCCGTGATCGCCGTCGCGGCGGTCAGCAGAAGCGCGGTCACCAGGAGGAACAGGGCGACCGCGATGATCAGTTCGAGAAGCGTGAAGGGGGGACGGCGGCGCCTGTGTCCGGTTGGCTTCACAGGTCCTCGGCCTCGTCAATGAGTTTCTCGATGCGGCGTTCGCCGATGGTTTCGCCGTCCGGCCCGGTCACGGTGATGTCGTAGCGGCCGAGTGTCCAGCCGTTGATGGGCTGGTCGCCGTCCACGGGCAGCTCCTCGGCGACAACGACCTGGCAGGCGGCGGCGAAGCCTTGGGGGAAGAGGTCCGGCGGCATCTCACCGTCCGGCCCGGCCAGGAGGAAGAACTCGGCCGCCTGCGTGAGGTGATGCTCGCGGCCCCAACGGCTCTCAGCCCGCAGGATGCGGGCGCGGGCGGTGCCAAGGATGCCCAGGATCATGGTCAGGCTGACCCCAAGGATCAGCACCGCGACCAGCACCTCGATGAGCGTAAATCTTGCGGGGCCTGTGCGCACGGTAATCACCCGCCTGTGCCACCCTTCGAGGACTGTCTTCCGCATGGGAAGCTGGCCCTCTTGATTACTAACCCGCACGCCCATGTCCGCAACGCGGCGCCGCAGGGGGCTCGGTCTGCGAAAGGCGGGCCCGCCGGATGAGGGCTTCGACGCAACGCGAATCGAGGATCCGGGCCGCCAGCGCGCGCCGGACCGGCGGCAGCCGCAGGATCGCGCCGAGGAGAGCAGCCATGATCCGGTGGCTGAGCAGGGCCCGGTCGTCGAAAAGCAGGTCCTGCAGCCGCCCACGCTCCAACGCCATCGCCACGACGCGCCGGGTCGTGTCCACGGGCACCCGTGGCCGCCGGCCCCGCTCGGTCAGGCGCAACGCCTTCGCCGCACAGGCGCCCACACACACGCCGCACCCAAGGCAGGCGTCGGCCAGCACCCGCGCGCGGCGACGGCCCCCCGGTTTCCCGGAGACGACCGCGTTGACCTCGATCGCATCCACCGGACAGGCACGGGCGCACCGCCCGCACCCCGTACACACGGCCGGATCAATGACCGCCGCAAACCGGGTCGGCAACAACGCCTTCTGACCCACGCCAAACCGCTTGACCGCCAGCAACGCCTCGCAACAGCAGCCGCAGCAGTTGCAGATGAAGGAGACGCCGTTCCGGACGTTCTCGCCGCACTGCACCAGCCCGCGGTCGCGCGCCTCGGCCAGCCGGTCGAGGGCCTCGGCGGCCTCGATGCGCCGGGCGAACCCGTGGCGGATCAGCGACGCCGCACAGGGGCCGAGGGTGAGGCAATTGTCCATCGGCGCCCCGCACCGAGTCCCCAGGTGCTCCATCTTGTGACGGCAGTAGCACAGCCCCGCCCCGATCACCGGCGCGGCGCGGATGACGGCGGTGGCCCGCTCGTCATCCAGGATCTCGACCCGGTCGCCGACAGGCAACACCCCCTCGTTGACGAGGACGCGGCCGACCGGCGTCTGCCCGACGGCGAACAGCTGCCGCGCAAACTCCTCCTCCTTGTTGATGTACTGGTGGTAGAGCTCGGCCAGGGCCGCCTCGTCGAGGTCGTCGCGGTGACGCATGAGGGCGAATTCGAGGAAGCCGGCCATGGGCGGCGGCAATAGGTAGTACGTGATCCCGTCACGCGGCAGATCGAGCAGGAGGGCGCGTCCGGCGAGGGTTTCGAGGACGGCGGCGGCCTCGGGCACCGGCATCCGCCAGCGTCGCGCCGCCTCGTCGACAGTGAACGTCCGAAGGGGCAGCCGGGCCACCAGCTCCGCCTCTCTGGGCGCGAACAGCATGGCCAGCAACCGGTGCAAAGTCGGCGACGGCGGCGCCCCCTGCGGATGACGGTTGAGCCGCTCCACCAGCCGGTCGTACTGCTCTCTGGCCGTGCCGTGCGCCATACCTCGACCCGCCCCCCGCCCCCTATGACCGGAATCGCAACAGCCCGCCGAATCCGTGTTTGCTACAAAGTAGCTTCAGGGCCGGGAGTGTCAACCGCCTGGATGCCGGCGACGCGACCCGTCAGATGCCGGCGCACGGAGCGACGCCCCCCTGCGGCGGCGGCGCGGCGGCGGCTGCCGGCACCGTCCGTGCAGCTCCGCGCCGGTGGCCGCCTACGGTTCCCCGCGCGGGCACGCAGGGCCTCTCCCCGGGGTCTGTCCCCACCCAGGCCCTCCTAGGATCTGTCCCCGCACAAGCCGAGTTCGCGAAAACGACCGCGTTTTCACGAACTCAAGGGCCATCAGATCTGGCCGGTGCTGTCAGACGAACTGAGGCGCGTGCAGAACCCACCGCGGACGACAACTGCCTCGCGCGATGGAGGGCGGACCTCCGTGTCCGCCAAGTCATACCCAAAGACCCGGTCTGCCGCGGACGTACCCGGACGACACTGAGCAGTCCGCCGGAATTCGCGCGCAGGATAGGATGTCGGCGTGCGCACGCGCGAAGTCCGCCGGGCGCGCGGTACCTCTCCCCGGGGTCTGTCCCCACCCGGCTGTCCCCACCCGGCTCCCACCCGGCTCAGGGATCTGTCGCCACCCAGGCCCTCTTGGGTCTGTCCCCGTGCAGGCCGAGTTCGTGAAAACGGCAGCGTTTTCACGAACTCAAGGGGGACGGCGGATCGCCCCCGGCGGGGAGGCGGCGTGCCGTGGTGCGTGGCGTCTCTCCCAGGGGTACGTCTTCGCGCAGGCTGAGTTCGCGAAAACGGCGGAGTCCTCATGGGGTCTGTCCCCGTGCAGGCCGAGTTCGCGAAAACGGCGTGGATTGACAGGATCGGCTCGGGCGGTATGGTAAACGCTGTTCCGCAGGG
>MVZH01000066.1 GCA_002068325.1 Lentisphaerae bacterium ADurb.BinA184
ACAAGCGTAAGCACCACAAAAAGGCTGCGTTATGCCAGACCAACACCAGCGGGCTGGTGTCGACATTTTTTGTCGGTTGCAATCGACATTTTTTGTCGTCTGTCCATCCTCGTACACGCCCGTGAACGCAACATCTGTCGCACCTGCCCAGCCCGCCGCCGGATCGTGAGGTACGCGCGACTGCTTTCCTCTTTTTTCTGTAACCTCGTGTAGTTCTCCCTCATTCTATTTACGGTCGATCCCCCCCCATTCATGCCTGATTCCATGGCACGGACTCCTGCGGGGATCCCTTCCATACCTGCGCTGATACGCTTACTTTTTCAACGACGGTGTTATTCAGGCGCAACGTGGTATATTGACACCGTGCGATGCACATGCTACACTATGCAACATTGTGGCGACATTAGCGGCGTTGTCACCATGCCAGCCATGGTGGCAACAACAATCGTAGCGCATACCATAAAGCTGCCATTTGACTGTCGAGCAAATGGGGCTGGGTGCGTAACATACGAGGGTCGGCCATGAAAACAAGCATCTGCAATTCCAGAATACGTACGGTTGGTGGGAAACTCATCAAGATTCCAGTGTCGTTGTTTCTCGTGTGTATCGTGCTCTGCCTCAGCGTGCTGCCGGCATTGGCCGATTGGGCATCGGCCGAGTCACCCGAGTTCACCGTGGATACGACGGTGCCAGAGCCGTGCATGCTCATGATGGGTTTGTGCGGCGTGCTCCTGCTTGCGCGCAAGGTGCGCGCGCGAGCGCGTAGTGTTCTGGTGATGATGGTATGCGTCGCCATGGCGGCACTGCAGACCCATGCAGCCCCACCCATTGTGTCGAACGTCACCGCGCAACAGCAAGCATGGCCGAGTACGAGCGTTGACATTTACTACGATCTCTACGATGCGGATGGGGATACGCAGAGCATCTACGTGGTGGTATCGACCAACGCCGTAGATCCGTTCCGCCCGCTGTACGATGTGCCGGCGACGCATTTTTCGGGCGACTACGGCATCGGAGTGACAACGGGTGTCCACAAACATATCATCTGGGAGGCGAATGAGGACATACCAGAGTACAGCAATAGCACGACGCGAGTGCGCGTGATGGCGAACGACGCATTCCTGTCGAATCAATACCTGGTCATCGATGTGTCCGGAGGTCCGGAAGCGACGAACTACCCGGTAACGTATCTGTCGAGCCAGCCCGTACTGGAAGACGAGCACAAGCAGACGAAGATCGTTCTGCGCCAGATTCCCGCAGGCAGTTTCATTATGGGCTCACCTACCGATGAAATTGCCCGCTTTAGCGATGAACAACAGCATACCGTGACGCTGACGAAGGCGTTCTACATGGGCATCTATGAGATCACGCAGGCGCAGTATTCGAATGTGATGGGCAACAATCCATCCACGTTCAAGCAGGGCACGCATACGCCGAGGCGACCGGTCGAGAACGTGTCGTGGAACATAGTGCGCGGTGGGACATGGCCAGGCGGTTCACCCGCCGGCACGACGTTCATGGGCAAGCTGCGGAGCAAGACCGGACTCGCATTCGACTTGCCGACGGAAGCGCAGTGGGAATATGCATGTCGTTCCGGCACGACCGGCGCGTGGAACAACGGCACAACGATCACCAATGAAATGAGCGATGGCAACCTGGACATGCTGGGCCGGTACAGGAATAACGGAGGCTATACTACCTCCGTTGTCGATCAAACATACTACAACACAGCGGAAGTTGGATCGTACCAAGTCAACAACTGTGGGCTGTACGACATGCACGGGAATGTGATGGAGTGGTGCTTGGACTGGTATGGAAATTACACGGGTGATGCGACGGACCCGAACGGTCCTGTATCGGGCTCGTTCCGCGTCCTGCGCGGAGGCAGTTGGAGCTGCAGCGCCAAGGACTGCCGCTCGGCCGACCGCGACTGCGGAAGCCCCGCCTACCGCCTCGACGACGTCGGCTGCCGTGTCGTGAAAACTCTGCCCTGAGCCGTCTCCCCTGCCCCCGCAGGCGCGGCGACCAACCGACGCCCAGACGCGCCTCGGCACCCAGGCCCCCGACGCGACTGCCCGGACGTGCGGACAGGTCGCGCCCGCGCCGCCAAGGCAACGGCGAAGGCCTCCCCCGCCCTCGGACGCCCCAAGGGGTCGCTTGACAGGCCGGGGCACGGTGTCATATTCACGCCAGACTCGCCGCTCGCGCCGGCATCGCCGAGGCGCCTCGGCGCGGGCGGGACACGCCTGGGGAGCAACGGCCATGTCAAGACGAGACGCGACGCCGGCCTCCGCCCTCACCCAACAGTCGGCACGCCGAACCGCCGCGCGGGTTTTCGGCCCCGGACGCCTCGTCCCCCCCCAGCCTCGGCGACGGCGGAAGACCGGCGCGGGTGGCCTTCACCCTGATCGAGCTGCTGGTCGTGGTCGCCATCATCGCCATCCTCGCCGCCCTCCTCCTGCCCGCCCTCCGACGCTCCCGCGACATGGCCAAGAACATCGCCTGCCTGTCGAACGAGCGTCAGATCGGGGTCGGCTTCAGCATGTATGTCGCCGACTACGATTCGTACTATCCCTGCGGCACCGAGGCGTACAGCTGGAGCTGGGACGCCAACTGGTGCTGGGACGAGAAGATGTGCGAACTGGAGTACTTCGGCAGCGTCACGGTCTACGCCTGGCAGGAGAGCCCGCTGAACAAGCATGTCTCCGCCAGCCGGCTGTGGATGTGCCCGGCCGCCAGCTCGGAACAGTACTTTGTCGGCCCCGCCGCCGACCGCACCCAGCGCGGCTACGGCTACAACATGAAGTTCTACAACGACTGGTACAACTGCGACTGGGGCGGCTACCTCTACGCCACGCGGGCGCCGCCGGTCAATGTCATCGTCATCGGCGACCGCAACGGCGCCTGCTACGTCGGGCTCATGCAGGGCATGGACCTTGGCCCCCCGCCCAACGGCACCTACAACGCCCACCCCGAGTCGCACTACCAAACCGCCCAGCGCCACGGCGGCCATATCAACTACCTCTTCTCCGACGGACATACGCGCGGCCTCAAGCTGACCGAGGCCATGCCCATCGCCCTCTGGCAGTGGGACGGCTACCTCAGCTGCCCGCCCTGACGCCCCGCCCCTCCCGACGCCCCCACCGCCAGTGCGTGAAGACACCGCCCCGGGGCGAGCCCGTTTTCGCGAACTCCGCCCCGCACGCCCTCCCACCTTCACTTCGCGAAAACACCGCGCCGGCGACCTGCGTTTTCACGAACTCGGCCCCCGTGCCCCGCCTGCGGAAGTTCGTGAAAACACCGGACGGTTTTCACGCACTCAACTCCCCCCTCCTCTTGCCAAGTGCGTGAAAACACACGGGCGTTTTCACGCACATTGACGCACGCGGCCGGGGAAAACTGATGGCGACGGCACAGCGTGGCGGCGCGCCGTATGATGGGCGGCGGGAGGGGACGGCAGGGGGATGGCGAGCGGGCTCAAGACACGTTGCCCCGGCGGCGGCACCGGCGGGACTGGGGCGGTTCCGGCCAAGCCAGGCCGCGCAGCGGCGGGTTCAGTGCGTGGGGTAGCCGTACATGAGGCGTCCGGCGTCGGACCAGACGACGGCCTGTCCGGTGGGGGCGTGATAGGTCAGGCCCCCGACGGTTTCCAGATCGATATTGCCGTATCCCCAGTACTGCGTGTAGTAGCCTAGGGGGGCGCCGCGGTTTTCGTGGCCGGGGATGATGGCGCCGCTTCCCCAGGCCACGGCCGCGTACATCCTGGCCAGCGGCACCCAGGCCACCGAGCCGTCGCCGGCGGTGACGTTGGCGCCCTGCGGCGCGCCAGGCACGTGGTTGTTGGCGTGGGTGTAGAGCCACTCCCGGTGGTCGGTCAGGTGCCAGAGGTAGAGGTTGTCGATGTTGAAAGTCTTCGGGCCGTCGTCACCGGGTTCCGCCACCGCGTCCATCCGCGGGAAGGAGTACGCCAGCGTGTAGGTTGTGTAGTCGTAGTTGTGGTAGCCGCAGGTGGCCATGCCGGTGATCCAGTAGTCGAGGATTCTGGGCGCCGAGCTGTATCCGGTCAGCTCGCGGGTTCGCGAGGAGGGGCAGGCGAAGACGCCGCGGCGGCCATTGAGGAACGTCCAGCCCTCACCGCCGTCTGGCCAGGGCCAGGCGCTGGCGGCGGTCAGCTCGGTTCCCAGGTACGCCACGCGCAGACCGAAGTACTCGTTGGCGAAGAAGAAGAAGTTGCCCTGGTTGCGTCCGACGTGGGTGCCGCCTTCGAGCTGGCCACGCCCGGCCAGATAGCCGTCGTAGTCGTTGGCGTAGAGGGCTGCGCCGGCGTAGATCTGGCGCTGGTTGCTGGCGCAGGCCGCGCGCCGGGCCTGTTCCCTGGCCTGCCGGAGAGCCGGCAGCAGCAACGCGGCGAGGATGGCGATGATGGCGATGACGACCAGCAGCTCGATCAGGGTGAAGGCTGCCCGCGCCGACCGTCCGCCATCGCCAAGGCTACGGCGGACAGGTCGTCCGTCGCCGACAAGGCGGGTGCCGTCCGGGCCGTCAGGAGGCGCGATGGATGTGAACGGCATCGGGTGTGGCTTTGGGACTGAGGGAAGCGGGCCCGCTCACAGCCCCTTGTCGATCGCCCCGTCGAGGTCGAAGACATCGCCGTCTGACGAGGCGACCGCGGTCGGCGTCTTGTACGTCGGCAGGTAGCGGTAGTAGACCTGGAGGCTGAGGCAGTTCAGCGTGGTGGCATAGTAGGGGTCCATCGGGCCGATGTCGTTCTTGGCGCCGGGGCATTCCCAGTGCCCGTCCGGCTTCTGGTTGCGCACCAGCATGGGCGCGAAGACCTTGTTCCACTCGCTGAACACGCTCTTGCCGCCGTGGAACATGGCCTGGGTCACGTAGTACCAGGCGTAGCTCGGGTGGCTGGAGGAGGCGTAGGTCGCCTCGTCATCCCACACCGGCGTATAGCCTTCGGCGAGGCTCCGCACGCCGGCCTGGGCTTCGACGCTCTTGCCCTCGCCCATCAGCTGCAGGGTGAGCGCCCCGGCGCCGCACATGCCCCAGCTGCCGCTGCCCGGCGAGGAGTACCCGAAACGGCCGTTCGCGTAGGTGGTGTCGCGCACGAACTTGACCGCCTTCTCGATGGCCTCTTCGAGGCCCGGCACGTTCGCCCCGGCCACGTAGCCGGCCTTCATCGCCTGGAACTGCCAGGCGCTGACCGAGAGGTCCCAGCGCTCGCCCTTGGCAAAGTTGTAGTCGTAGCCGCCGCCGGGCTGCTGGCCGTTGATGATGATGCTCAGCCCGTTCTCCATCGCCGGCTTGAGGAACGGCAGCTTGGTCATGCCGTACGCCTCGCACAGCGCGTACGTGGCCATGCCGTGGCTGTAGCCGCGCCCGCCGCCCTCGGGCGCATTGCGCGCCAGCATGTAGTTGGCCAGCCACTGGCAGGCCTTCTGCACCGTCATCGCGAATTCCGGCGACGAAGCCGGATCCGGGGTCTCGCCGTGCGCCAGGAACGCCAGCAGGCCCAACCCGGTCATCGCGTCCTTATGAACCGGCGACCACGAGCCGTCGGGCGACTGGTGTTCCTTCAGCCAACGCAACGCCTTGAGCACGGCCCGCTCGGTGGCGTCCCCGCCGCGGCCGGCGAACTCGCGCCGCGCCTTCTCGCGGTTGTCACCGGTACGGTTGGACCACATCCCCGGCAACTTGATCGGGGAGCGGGTGACCTTCACATCCAGCATCGCGTTGACGTCAAAGTCCATCTCGCTGGCCGCCACCGCCTCGGCAAAGTCCTTGGTCGCCTCGACGCTGACGCTCTCCGCCTGCACGACCGGCTTCTCGACGGTCGGCACCATGTCGTCCACCATCTCGTCCTGAAGCGTGTCCAGCTCTTCGAGGATTTCCGGATCGAGGGGTTTGACTTCGAGTTCGCGGGTGTTGAACTCGAAGGCGCTGGCTTCGCGCACCTCCTTGCCGACCAGAAGCACTGCGCAGGCCACGATCACCAGGACATGCAGGAGCAACGAGATCATCGGCCCGGTGAGGTGTTCGACCATCTGCCGGCGGCGATAATCTTCGAGGATCTGCTCGTGTTCGAGCTGGACGTCCGGGGGCGTCTCGGGGGCCGGAGTGTTGATGGGTTGATCGCTCATGCCGTCACCTCCGTGCGTTGACTACGGTTGAGTCAGTACCAGACGGCCACACACGCCGGGAAGGTAACCCCGACAATGAGCTTTGACAAGTCGCAGCGGCGGAAGTTCGCGGCCCCCTGCCCCATCCCCAACGGGTGTGTTGACAGGACGGCGGCGGTCGTTACAGTAGCCGCCGACGTGGAGAACCACCGTGCGCCGACGCCCCCAGCCCCCGCCCGCCCAAGCCGCGGCCAAACCGGATTTCCGCTGCGACCCGTTCGCCGAGCTCACCCCGGCCGCGCTCGGCCTGAACCGCGAGCCGGAACCCCCGCCCGCCAAGGCCCCCCCGCCCAAACCTGCGGAGTCCGCAACGCCGGAAAGCCGGCTCTCGCGTGAGGACCGCGAGCTGCTGGAAGCCTTCGCCGACGCCGGCAGCCTGACCTTCCGTGACGCCCCCGCGCCGCGCAGCCGCGCCCGCATCCGGCTGATCCGCCACGGCCGCGGCGGCCGGCCGTGCACCGTCGTCCGCGGCCTTGACGAGATGGATCTGACCGCGGCCATGGCGCTGGCCGCCGAACTGCGCGAGGCCCTGCACACCGCGGTGCGCGTGGTCGAGGGCACGCTCGAAGTTGACGGCGACCACCGGGCCGCACTCGACGAATGGTTCAGCCGTGGCCCGGGCTGAGCGTGATCACATTCCACGAGGCTGGCCGCAGGCGGAACGCGACGGCGGGGCTGTCGGCCCGGGCGGGGATGGGGCGTGTGACCGGACGGACGGCGCGGGGCGCAGCTTGGGTGTTGACGGCCTTCAGGTCGTCGTGCCGCAGCTCGATCCACTGTGCAATCCGCAGTTTTCCGAGGGCGCGGGCATCGAGGGCGACGGCGAGGGGCTGTTCGAGGTGGCGGTTGAGGGCGAACAGCGTGAGGTCGCCGTTGGCCTGGCGAACGGCGGCGGTCTTGAGGTAGGGGACGGCCTGGCGGTCGCGGGTGTCGTAGCCGGGCGAGCGGATCTGCGCCTGCAGCACCGTGCCGCGGCCGTGCGCGGACGCGAGTGCAAACGGGTGGAAGATCGTCTGCCGCCAGGCGGGGCCGCCAGCCGCGGTGAGGATCGGGGCGATCACGTTGACGACCTGGGCCAGGCAGGCGATGCGCACACGGTCGGCGTGGTTGAGCAGTGTGATCAGCATGGCGCCGACGCAGAGCGCGTCCTCCATGGTGTAGGCGTCCTCGAGCAGGTGCGGCGCCTGCGACCACGGCGCCGGCTTCTCCGCCGTGTGCGAGTGGTACCAGACGTTCCACTCGTCGAACGACAGCATGATCCGCTTGGCCGAGCGGCGCCGGGCCGCGGCGGCGTCGCAGCAGGCGACCACCTCGGCGATGAAGTCGCCCATCTCGTCGGGCCGGGCGAGGAAGGCTGGGGTGTCGTTGCCGGCATTGCCGAAGTAGCTGTGGATCGAGAGGTAGTCGGCGTGCTCGAAGGTGTGGTTGAGCACGTCGAGTTCCCAGGCGCCGAAGGTGGCCATGCCACGGCCGGAGGAGCCGCAGACGACGACTTCGATTGAGGGGTCGGTCCACTTCATCAGCTTGGCGGTTTCGCAGGCCAAGCGGCCGTACTCATCGGCCGTCTTGTGGCCGATCTGCCAGGGGCCGTCCATCTCGTTGCCCAGGCACCACAGTTTGACCGCGTGCGGGGCCGGCCAGCCGTGGCGCCGCCGCAGGTCGCTCCAGGCGGTGCCGCCGGGGTGGTTGCAGTACTCGACCAGGTTGCGCGCCTCGGCCATGCCGCCGGTTCCCAGGTTGACGGCCAGCATGGGCGCGGTGCCGACCGCCCGGCACCAGTCGTTGAACTCATTGACCCCGAACTGGTTGGGTTCGGTGGTCTGCCAGGCCAGGTCGAGCCGGGCCGGGCGTTGCTCGCGCGGGCCGATCCCGTCCTCCCAGTTGTAGCCGGAGACGAAGTTGCCGCCGGGGTAGCGCATCACCGGCATGCCCAGCTCGCGCACCAGGGCGATGACGTCCTGCCGGAAGCCGTGTGCGTCGGCCTGGGGATGGCCGGGTTCGTAGAGGCCCTCGTAGATATGGCGTCCGAGGTGTTCGGCGAAGCCGCCGAACAGGCGCGGGTCAACCGGGCCGATGGTGAAATCGCCGTCGAGGATGATCGTGGCTTTGAGCACGGGGGCGTTCCCTCCTTGCCTATGGAACAGGTCGTCGCCTCAGCCGCCGGGGCGGCCCCGGCCTTCGGGCCTCCGGGGCGTGACAGGCCGGGACTCCAAGACGTACCGGCGGAGACCGCCGGCTCCATTGGGGCATACCGGCGGAGACCGCCGGCTCCAGGGGGAAAACGTCCGATCTGTCTCAAGGCGTTCCGACGGCGTCCGTCGGCGGCGTGGCGGACGGCTGGGCGACGCCAAGGTAGGCGATCTGCGCGCTGGGGTTCTCCAGCTTGTTGTGGCGGGCGCTGGCCTCGCCGACGGTCAGTTCAAGGCGGTGTTCGGCGTTGGGCAGGCCGTGGGCCAGCACCATGCCCTTGCCAAACTCGATGAAATGCCGCAGGTAGGGGCCGGCGACCGGCTCGCCGTCCAGCACGGCCTCCAGCTTGAGGCCGTTGTTGTACATCAGCCCGAACACGGCGACCGCGGTGCCCGTGAAGGTGAAGGAGAGCCGGTCGCCGGGGCGGCCCATGAGAAGGTGGTCGAAATACCACGGGACATGGCCCTTGTGCTTCGGCGTCCACTCCCCGGACAGCTCGACGCCGTCGCCCCGGCGGGCCGGATCCACCAGCTCGACGCAGGCCAGCTCGTCGCTGACCAGCGGCGGCGGCAACGGCGCCTGACGATCCTTGCGCGCCCCGGCCTCGAACCGCGCGACCTGCTCCTCGAAGCACGCGCGCATCGCCTCGAAGAACAGCCGGTTCCCATAGTCGTTGAGATGCCAGTCGTCCTTCTCCTCGTACTCCAGCGCCACCGCGTCCCAGCTCTGCCCGCGTTCGGCCAGCGTCTGGTGGATGTAGGCTTGGGCGTCCACAAAGGGCAGGTCGTAGTGCTCGGCGATCTGCCGGTGCGGCTCATGGGTGACCTGGCCGTCGCGCGCCCCGGCCCCCAGGATCACCACGCTGCAGCGCGACTTGGCGCCCAGCAGCTGCCGCACGATCCCCTCCATGCCCTTGAGCACCAGCGACGCGTCCGGCGCCTTCCAGTCGTTGACGCAGAACTCGACAAAGGCGAGGTCGGGCCTGGCCGGCAGGACGTTGCGCGGCAGGGTGAACACCGCCACATACGATTCGCTGGCGCCGACCGCCCCCATGATCTCGCTGACCTGACAGTGGTAGCGGCGGTGGTACTGCTGGTAAAGGTATTCGTTGAACAAGGCCCGCCACGAGGTGCGCGCCACATTGCTGGCCCCCACCCCGACGGTGATCGAGCCGCCGATGTAGGCGACGCCGCAGTGGCTGGCGGAGAGGATCTTCTCGATGCAGTTCGGAATCTGGCAGAGCCTGTCCATGCCTTCAGTCCCGGTCTCGGTGTGGAAAAGCGGGCGGGATCGTTCGGCCGCCTCGCCGCCAGTCCCCGCGGCGGACGGAAGGCGGGAACATACTCCTGCCTGCGCGCTCCGCAAGGCGCTTGCAAGTGGGGGCCTGCCGGGTATCTTTCCCGGCCATGCCGGTGTGCGGGGTGTCGGCGTCCGGCCCCCAGTCAGAAGGGATCCAGCCATGTCGCAGTCCGTTGCGGAGCGGGTCAGCAGGGTCGTCTGCGAAGTCCTCAAGGTCAAGGCGGAGGCGGTCCGGCCCGGCGCGCGCTTCGGCGCCGACCTCGGGGCCGAGTCCATCCAGAGCGTCGAGCTGGTGGCCGCCTTCGAGGAGGAGTTTGACCTCGATATGGACGAGGACGAGGCGTTGTCCGTGCAGACCGTGGGCGACGCCGTGCGTTACATCGAAGACTGCATCCGCCGGCAACACGGGTGAACGGGGACAGCACATGACGGATCATCCATCGCATCGGCTGGTCGAGACCGGTGGCCCCAACCTCCTCGAAGGCATCTTCCCCTACACCGAGGTGCCGCGCATCCCGTTCGACGGCCCGATCCTCGAAGTGATCAACGGCCAGGTGGTGCGCTTCGACCCCGACGAGGCGGTGCGGCGCGACCTCCACATCACCGACACCACGTTCCGCGACGGCCAGCAGGCCCGCCCGCCCTACTCCGTCGAGCAGATGGTGACCGTCTACGACCTGCTCGCCCGCCTCGGCGGCCCCAACGGCGTCATCCGCCAGACCGAGTTCTTCCTCTACACCCGCAACGACCGCGAGACAATCGAGCGCTGCCGGGCCCTCGGCCACCGCTACCCCGAGATCACCGGCTGGATCCGCGCCGACCCCGGCGACTTCAAGCTGGTCCGCGACATGGGGCTGCGCGAGACCGGCATGCTGACCTCGTGTTCCGACTACCACATCTTCCACAAGCTGCGCAAGGACCGGCGCAAGGCCTTCGACGACTACCTGGCGGTGGTGCAGGAGGCGATCCAGAACGGGGTGCGGCCGCGCTGCCACCTCGAGGATGTCACCCGCGCCGACATTGACGGTTTCGTAGTGCCGTTTGTAGCGCGGCTGATGGAGCTGTCCGAGCCGCTGCCCGAGGAGCTGAAGGTCAAGGTGCGGCTGTGCGACACCATGGGGTACGGCATCTCCTACCCCGGCGCCGCCCTGCCCCGCAGCATCCCCAAGCTGATCCACCGCATGGTCCACGAGGCGGGCGTGCCGCCGGAGCGCCTCGAATGGCACGGCCACAACGACTTTCACAAGGTTCACATCAACGCCGCCACCTGCTGGCTGTACGGGGCCAACGCCCTCAACGCATCGCTCTTCGGTTTCGGCGAGCGCACCGGCAACCCGCCCTTGGAAGGCGCGCTGATCGAGTACGCCGGAATCAAGGGCCACAGCAACGGCGCCGACCTGGCGGTGATCACCGAGATCGCCGAGTATTTCACCCGCACCGTCGGCGCCACCATCCCGGCCAACTACCCGTTCGTCGGGCTGGACTTCAACACCACCCGCGCCGGCATCCACGCCGACGGCCTGCGGCGCGACGAACGCATCTACAGCATCTTCGACACCGCCCGCATCCTGCGACGGCCGCCCCAGGTTGCGATCACCGACAAGTCCGGCGCCGACGGCGTCGCGCTCTGGGTCAACCAGCACCTCGGGCTGACCGGCGACGCGCAGCTCAGCAAGATCAAGGTTCATAAGATCGCGCGCTGGGTCATGGACCAGTACAATCTCCATGGCCGCACCACCGCCATCTCGGCGGACGAGCTGGCCGAGCAGGTCCGGCTCCACCTGCCCGAGTATGCGGCTGGGCGGAGGTGACATCGTAGGTCGTAGGTCGTAGATCGTAGATCGTAGATCGTGGATCGTGGGGCGTGGAGCGCGGAGCGGGGAGCGGGGAGTCAACGGTCTCCGCCGGTGGACCGTCGCCTTGGAGCCGGCGGTCTCCGCCGGTGATGCGGGGAACCGGTGATCGGTGATCGGTGACCCGCGATCGGTGATTCCGCCAACGAAGGCTCCATCGCCCAACCAAGAACCGGCCAACTGGCCAACGGCGGGTTCCGCCGGTGATGCGGGGAACCGGTGATCGGTGATTCCGGCAACGAAGCACGAACGCACGACCGCACGAAGGCACGAAGGCACCGTGGGTCGTGGGTCGTTGAGGCCCCGGCGGGGCCGAGGTATGTAGCCCCCGGTGCAACCGGGGGGTACCGGCCAACCACCCCATGCGGAGCGCCCCAAAGCGGGCGCGGGTGTCCCGGCAAACCCGCGCCGTGGACGCTCACACCTTGACGCCGAACAGCGAATTGGGCGTCACCCGTTCGATCCTCACCTCGATCAATCGCCCGGCCTCGACCCCCTCGGCCGGCGGGAAGATGCAGACCTTCGCGGCGCGGGTGCGGCCGGTCCACCGACGGGCATCGCGCTTGCTCCGCCCCTCGACCAACACCTCGACCCGACGCCCGACGAAGCGCGCATTCGCCGTCCCGGTCCGCCGTTCCAAGTCCTGCAGGAGTATCTGGTTGCGTTCCTCCTTGACGGCCTGCGGGACGTCGTCGGCCAGTCCCGCGGCGCGGGTTCCGGCGCGCGGCGAGTACTTGAAGATGTAGGCCATGTCGAAGGCGATGTCGTTCATGGCGTTGCGGGTGGCGGCGAAATCCTCGTCGGTCTCGCCCGGGAATCCGACGATCACGTCCGTCGAGAACGTCACCTCGGGCAGGCGGTCGCGGATGCGCCGGATGCGGTCGGCATACTCGGCCAGGGTGTAGCCTCGCCCCATGGCGCGCAGGACGCGGTCCGCCCCCGACTGCAGGGGGACGTGGAAGGCCTCGCAGACCTTGGGCAGGGTGGTCACCGCCTCGATGAACGCCGCATTCATGTAGCGGGGGTGGGGCGAGGTGAACCGGATGCGGGCGACGCCCGCCACGTCGTTGACCGCGCGCAGCAGCTCCGCAAACGGCGAGTCCTCCGGGGTCAGGCGCCCCGCCCGCCGCCGTTCGGCCAGCCCGTAGGCCGTGATATTCTGCCCGAGCAGGAAGATCTCCATGGTGCCGTGCGCCACCAGCTCACGCACCTCGGCCACGATCTCGTCCGCCGGCCGGCTCTTCTCGCGGCCGCGCACGTAGGGCACGATGCAGTAGCTGCAGTACTGATCGCAGCCGCGCATGACGGAGACGAAGGCGGAGACCTTGCCCGGCTCGTGTCGCTGGAGTTCGCCGAGGATCTCAGTTCCCGGTTCGATGTGGATCTGCCCGCGGCGGCCCGCCGTCACCTCGGCCAGGATCTCCGGGAGCAGATGGAGGCGGTCGGTGCCCACCACCAGGTCCACGTGCGGAAGCTCGTCGAGCAGTTGGGCGCCGCGGTTCTGCGCCATGCAGCCGAGCACCCCGATGATCAGCCCGGGCCGCGCCCGCTTCAGCCGCCGCATCAGGCCGATCTTGCCGACCGCCTTGCGCTCCGCCTGGTCGCGCACGCTGCACGTGTTGAACAGCAGGATGTCGGCGTCCTCCTCGCGCCCCGCAGACTGGTAGCCGGCATCGCGCAGCAGGACGGCGAGCGCCTCGGAGTCGCGCTCGTTCATCTGGCAACCGTAGGTTCGGATGTGAAACCGCAACCCGGTCATCCGGGACTCTCCTGCGACCTGCTCAATCACCAGGGGGAGACGGCCCGCCCCCCTGCACGCGCCGGTTCCAGGTGCCAGCGCCCCGCCTCAAGGAACCCGCAACCGACGACTGGTCCAATGCGATCCTTCGTCACACCCCGCGCCTGCACGCTGCACGTGCAGAACAGGCTTCTGCCGATGGCTCTGGGAGGGATTGCGCACCGCGCAAACGCCGGAGGGCGAAGTACTCGCCGTTGGCCGGCGTGGCAAGCGGGGCGGAAGCGCCCGGACGGCTACGGCGGGCAGACCCCCCAAGGTGTTGCGGCCCGCGAAGGCGACCCGGCGGCACTGGGCGGGCATGAGACGCGCCGCCGCACCAACCGCGCGGGAGCCGGGTGCCATCGGGAGTCCGAAGCCGCCCGGTACAACGGCGCGCCCCCCAACGGCAAGCGCGCGATGGCACCGGGCGGGGCAGGCCCAACGGCCCTGTGCCCCGGCCCCCAAAGTCCCACCGGTCTTCACCCATAACTCGCTACACACGATGGAGTTATGGTGACTGGCGGAGAGGGAGGGATTCGAACCCTCGGTGCCCTTGCGGGCACACAGCATTTCCAGTGCTGCACAATCGGCCGCTCTGTCACCTCTCCGGTGGATACGGCAATCCGTAATGTAGCCCGCGAACGGGGACGCGCAAGGGGGAAAATGCCGCCTGCCGGCCCGGCGTCCTGTGCCGTGCGACCGCGCGACCCCGCCGGGGCCCGCCTCGTCGCCGGGCGGTCAGCCCTGGGGCGCGGGTGCGTCCTCGATGCCCTGCACGGCCACCTTCACCGCGGTCACCCGCTTGCCGGTCAGCTCGGCGACCTGCCGACGGACGGCCTCCTGAACTTGGGCGGCCACGTCGGGCAGGCGGACGCCGAAGCGCATCACCAGGCTGATGGCGACGCTGACGTCATCGCCGCGGATATCGAGGACGATGCTGCTGTCCGGGCTCTTGCGGCCGAGCATCTCCTTCAATCCGCCCATCAGGCTGCCGCTGCCCAGCCGGACCACGCCGTCCACCGCCAGCGCCTGCCGGCGTACGATGGCGGCAATCACCCGCTCGGAGACCTCGACCGAGTCCTGCCCGACGCCGGGCCGGGCGGCATCCGTGCTCTCGCGGGGGTGCGCCTCCGCCGCCGCCTTTCCGTCGCCACCATTCGTCTTGGGCTTTGCCGCGTCCATGCTTGCGCTCCTGTCGGCCGGCACCGTGCGCCGGGGCCGCCTATCGTTCGCCGATGCGTCCGACCAGTCCCATTTCGAGCAGCTGCTCGACGTAGCCGGTGTGGTACTCGCCGCGCCGGATGGCGTCGCGGCTGATCAGGTACTTGGCGAAGTCGATCGTGGTACACACGCCTTCGATGACATACTCGTGCAGGGCGCGCAGGGTGCGGGCCAAGCACTCGTCGCGCGTGCGTCCGTGCACGATCAGCTTGGCGATCATGCTGTCGTAGTACGGCGGGACGACATACCCGGTGTACACGTGCGAGTCCACCCGCACGCCGGGGCCGCCCGGCGCGCAATAGAACTGCAGCTTGCCCGGGGACGGCGTGAAGCGCTTCAGGGGGTTCTCCGCGTTGACGCGCACCTCCATGGCGTGCCCGTTGAAGGTGACGTCGCCCTGCTTGTAGCCCAGCGGCTCGCCGGCGGCGATGCGGATCTGCTCCTTGACCAGGTCTATCCCGGTCACCAGCTCGGTCACCGGGTGCTCCACCTGGATGCGGGTGTTCATCTCCATGAAGTAGAACTGTCCGCCTTCGCTGACCAGGAACTCGACGGTGCCGGCGTTGCTGTACTTGGCCGCCTTGGCCACCTTCACCGCCGCCTCTCCCATGGCCCGGCGCAACTTGGGCGTCAACCCCGGCGAGGGCGATTCCTCGATCAGCTTCTGATGGTTGCGTTGCAGGCTGCAGTCGCGTTCGCCCAGGTGTACGACATTGCCGCGCTCGTCGGCCAGGATCTGGATTTCGACATGGCGGGGGTTGACGATGTACTTCTCCATGTAGACGTCGCCGCAGTCGAAGGCCTTTTCTGCCTCGCTGCGGGCGGCGTGGTAGCTTTTCAGCAGGCTGCCGTCGTTGTGGACCACCCGCATGCCCTTGCCGCCGCCGCCGGCGGCCGCCTTGATGATCACCGGGTATCCCATCTCGTGGGCCTGCTTCAGTGCCGCCGCCTCGTCCTTGAGCACGTCATTGCTGCCCGGCGTCACCGGGACCCCCGCCTTGGTCGCCGACCTGCGCGCGTTGGACTTGTCGCCCATGGCCCGGATCGCCTCTGGCCGCGGGCCGATGAACTTGATCTTGCACTTGCCGCAGATCTCGGCGAAGTGCGCATTCTCGGCGAGGAACCCGTAGCCGGGATGGATGGCATCCACGTTGGTGATCTCGGCGGCGGCGATCAGCCGTTCGATCCGCAGGTAGCTCTCGGAACTGGGTGCGGAGCCGATGCAGATCGCCTCGTCGGCCCACTGGGCGGCCAGGGTGTCATGGTCGGCGTCGGAGTAGGCGACGACGCTGTGGATGCCCAGATCCCGGCAGGCCCGCACCACGCGCAACGCGATCTCGCCGCGGTTGGCAATGAGGATTCGTGTGAACATGCGTATCCCTTGCGGGTTATGCCGGATCCAGCTCGAACAGCGGCTGGCCAAACTGCACCGGCGTGGCATTCTGCACGAGGACCTTGCGGATCGTCCCCGCCTTCTCCGCCTTGACCTCGTTCATCACCTTCATCGCCTCGACGATGCAGACCACCGTCTCCGCCGTCACCCGGTCGCCCTCCTTGACGAAGGGGCGCGCGTCCGGCGAGGGTGCCCGGTAGAACGTGCCGACCAGGGGCGAGGCGATCGTCTCCGCCACCGCCGCGGGTTCGGCCGGACGGCTCTCGGGCACGGCGACAGCCGGGGCCGTCGCCGGCGCCGCCCCGACACCCGCCGCCGACACCACCACCGGCAGCGGCGCCGCCGCCGCGGCCACGGGCACGGCGCCCCCCCGCTTCATCAGCAGCTTGACATCTTCCCCCTCGAGCGAAAACTCGCTGAGATCGTAGTCCTTCATCACCTTGGCGATGCGCCCGATCTCGTCAATGTTCATCTGGAATGGCCCTTCTGTTGTCGTGACTGGATGTGCTCGACCAAGGCGCGCATGGCCCATTCGTACCCGCGGATGCCGAACCCTCCGATCTGCCCGACGCAGACCGGGGCGGTCAGCGACAGGTGGCGGAAGCTCTCGCGGGCGTGCACGTTGCTCAGATGTACCTCGACTGCGGGCAACGCGGCCGCGGCCAGGGCGTCGCGCAGGGCGACACTGGTGTGGGTGTAGGCGGCCGGGTTGATGACCAGCCCGTCGAACCGTCCCGGCGCCTGGCCGATCCAGTCCACCAGCTGGCCTTCGTGGTTGCTCTGCCGACACTCGGCATGGACCCCGAGTTCCGCGGCCACGCGCGCGGCCAAGGCCTCGACGTCGGCGAGGGTGGCGCTCCCGTAGACGTCGGGTTCCCGCCGGCCCAGCAGATTCAGGTTCGGCCCGTTGAGGACCAGGATGTTCACGATCCGCCATCTCCATCCCCGGCACGCGCCGGAATCGTCCGGTCCCGTGCGGGACTTGCGCGTACTATAGCCTGCCGACAGGAACCGGACAACTCCCGGCGGCTCAGCGTCAAGCCGGGCATGACTGGGCTGTGGCAGGTCTCGGGGCGGAGCGACATCCACTCGATGGCCGAGCGGATTCGTATCGACCTGGACTACATCGACCGCTGGTCGCTGGGGCTGGACGCCCGTATCTGTCTGCGGACCGTTGCCGCGGTGCTCAGCGGCCGGGGGGCGCAGTGACGACCGTGTGCGCCGGAACGCCGGCGGGTCGCGAGCGGCCGCCCTCCGCCTGGATCAGGCTACGACCTTGTTCAGCGCATACTCGACGATGCCCTGGGCACCGGCCTTGATGAGGT
>MVZH01000067.1 GCA_002068325.1 Lentisphaerae bacterium ADurb.BinA184
GCCGTGGCGTCGCGACTCGTTCAAGGCCGGCAACAGCAGCCCCGCCAGGATGGCGATGATCGCCACCACCACCAGCAGCTCGATGAGGGTGAACCCGGCCTGAAGGGGCCGCCGGGCAGGGCCGGCGGGAGCGGGTGCCATGGGGCATCGAGTCGTCATGTCCGTACCTCCGGCGGGGAAGGCATCGCAGGGGCACGCAGGCCGGGCGGTCACGGTCACAACATAGCGCTTCCGGGGGCGGTTGCGCGGGCGCGGGTTCAGTCGCGTCCGCGGATCAGCTCAAGGAACTCGTTGCGGGTGGCGGCGCTCTTGCGGAAGGTGCCCAGCATGGCCGAGGTAACCATCTTCGAGTGCTGTTTTTCGACGCCGCGCATCATCATGCACAGGTGCTGGGCCTCGATGACCACGCCGACGCCCTCGGGCTGCACCGCGTCACGGATGACTTGGGCGATCTGCTGGGTGAGCCGCTCCTGGAGCTGCAGGCGGCGGGCGAAGCAGTCCACCAGCCGGGCCAGTTTGCTGACGCCGAAGACGCGGCCGTTGGGGATGTAGCCGATGTGGCAGCTCCCGAAGAAGGGCAGCATGTGGTGTTCGCACAGGCTGTACAGTTCGATGTTGCGGACGATCACCATGTGGTTGCACTCTTCGGCGAAGATGGCGTCCTTGATGATGTCGGCCGGGTCGATCTGATAGCCGTGGGTGAGGAAGCTGAGGCTGCTGGCCATGCGCTTGGGGGTGTCGCGCAGGCCCTCGCGGTCCGGGTCTTCGCCCAGTTGTACGAGGAGTTGGCGGATCAAGTCTTGCATGGGGGCCTCCCTGGGACAGTGACGCGTCTACCATACGCGGCAGGCAGGAAAAGACAAGCCGGCGGTCAGTGGGCGCCGGGAGCCGCCGGTTCTCGTTCGCGGTTTGGCTCGCGACAGTACGCCATCGCCGCCAGCCACCGGCAACGCACGGAACCGGACCGGACGCCCCATGCCCACTCACCAAGACCTCGCGAACCTGGTCTGGCAGACCGCCGACCTCAAGCACGCGGAGGAGGAGAACATGCGCCTTCTGCGGGAGGTGACCGCGTGAACGCGGCCCCGCCAAACTCCCGCAAAGCCACCCCGGGCGGTGCCAGCGCGGCGCGGCGGGACCCTGCTTACGAGGAACGCGAACGCATCACGCTCGCCTGTTGCGTCCCATCAGCCGGTCCAGCTCGGCCAGGCGGTCGTCATCGAGCGGGCGTCCGCCGCCGAGTTGGCGGACGATGAGGGTGGTCTGGGCGGCGATTTCGAGGACTTCGAGGCAGTCGAAGGCTTCGAGGAGCGTGGCGCCGGTGGTCAGGATGCCGTGGTTGGCCATCAGCACGCAGGGCCCGCGGCCCGCCGCCTCCGCCACCGCCTCCGCCAGTCCTTCGCTGCCCATGCAGGCGTAGTCCGCCCACACCGGCGTGCCCACCACCGCGTAGGCCTCGGCGATGAGCCGGCAGTTGATCGGCTCGCGAGCGGCGCAGAACGCCGTCGCCGTAGCCGGGTGGGCGTGCACGATAGCGCGGACATGCGGGTGCCGGCAGTAGATGGCCAAGTGCATGCCGGCCTCGATCGAGGGGGTCAGCCCGGGGGTGAGGTTTGTGCCGTCCAGCCTCAAGACGCAGACCTGCCCCGCGGTCAGGCGCGCCTTGTCATGCTTCGAGGCGGTGAGCAGGATGGAGTCGGCGTCCACGCGCACGGAGAGGTTTCCGCCCGAGGTGGTGGTGAGGCGCTGGCGGTAGAGCCGCCGCATGAAGGCGGCCAGCTCGCGGCGGTCGGCGGAGAGGTCCGTGCGGCTCGGCGGGGCCGGCGGCGTGGCCCGCGCGGCCCGGCCTTTTCGCTGGGCGGATGGTGTCTTCATGGGGCGGTCTTTCCGGCGTGCACGAAGGCTTCAATCTCGATGGCCAACGCCTCCGGGTCGAGTCCGTGCGAGCGGCGCAGTCCGGCCTCGCTGCCGAATGGGACGACGGCGCGCGGCCAGCCTTTGCGCAGGAGCCGGACGCCGGGCCGGCCCACGAGGGCATCGGCGGCGAGGCTGCCGAAGCCGCCCTCGACGCCGTGGTTTTCGATCGTGACGATAGGCATGCGGCCGGCCTGTTCGAGGAGCCGTTCGCGGTCGAACGGTTGAACGAAGCGCGGGTTGACGACCGTGGCGCGGATGCCGCGCGGGGCCAGGCGGCGCGCCAGTTCCAGGCCGAGGGCGCACTCGCGGCCCAGGCACCACAGGGCGACGTCGGGGCCCTCGCCGAGGGTTTCGGCCCGGCCGATTTCGATGGGTGTGTTGGCCGTCCGTGGCAGGGGTGTGGCGTCGGCCTTGGCGTAGCGGATGAGGGCCGGCCCGCCGTGGTCGAGCAGGGCGTTCAACATGGCGGCAAGCTCGTCCCGGTCGGCCGGCTGGGCGATGACCAGGTTGGGCAGGGCGCGCCAGAAGGCCAGGTCGAGGATGCCGTGGTGGGTGGGGCCGTCGGCGACCACGCCGGCCCGGTCGAGGCAGAAGAGCACGGGCAGGTTCTGCAGGCAGACATCGTGGAAGACGCAGTCCATGGCCCGTTGCATGAACGTGGCATAGACGGCGACCACGGGGCGAAGGCCGGCGGCGGCCAGCCCGGCGGCGAAGACCACGGCATGCTCCTCGGCGATGCCGACGTCCACGAGGCGGTCCGGGAAGCGGGCGCGGATGGCTCCCAGCCCGGTGCTCTCGCACATGCCGGCGGTGATGGCGATCACCCGCGGGTCGCGGCCGATCCGTTCGACCAGCGCGTCGCCCAGGGCCTCGGAGAAGGAGGTGCCGCCGTTGCCGCCGGAGGCGGGCAGCGGCTCGCCGGAATCGAGGTCGAAACGGCTCATGCCGTGGTACTGCTCGGGCCGCTTCTCCGCCGGCGGATAGCCCCGGCCCTTTTCGGTGATGACATGGACGGCGATGGGCTGGCGGAGCACCTTCACGCGCTCGAAGGCCTCGATCATCTTGGGCAGGTCGTGGCCGTCGAGGGGGCCGATGTAGCGCAGGCCGAGCTTCTCGAAGACCGTGGCGGGCACGACCAGGCTCTTGAGGGCTTCCAGCACCCGCCGCACCAGCCGCCGCAACCCCGGCCCGACGACCGGGATCCGCTGGACGGCGCGCGCCACCGCATCCTTGAAGCGGTTGTAGCGCCGGCCCAGGATCAGGCGGTTGAGATGGCGCGCCAGCGCCCCCACGTTCGGCGCGATCGACATCCGGTTGTCGTTGATGACCAGGAGCACGTCGCGGGTCGCCTCGACCACGGAATTCAGCCCTTCCAGCGAGACCCCGCAGCCCATGGCCCCGTCGCCCACGACGGCGACGACGTGCTCGTGGCCGCCGCGGCGGTCGCGGGCCGCGGCGAAGCCGACGGCGGCCGACACCGCGGTGCCGGCATGCCCCGCGCCGAACAGGTCGTAGGAGCTCTCGTCGCGCGACAGGAAGCCGCAGCAGCCGCCGTCCTCGCGCAACCGCTGGAAGAGGGCCCGGCGGCCGGTCAGCAGTTTGTAGACGTAACCTTGGTGGCCGGTGTCGAGGACGAGCTTGTCGGTGGGCGGGTCGAAGCAGCGCAGCAGCGCGATGGTCAGCTCGACCGCGCCGAGGTTCGAGGCGAGGTGGCCGCCGCAGCGGGAGACCACATCGAGGAGCTCGGCGCGGATCTCCGCCGCCAGCACCGGCAGCTGCTCGGTCGGCAGCTTCTTCAGGTCGGCCGGTCCGGTCAGGCTGTCGAGGATCGGGCGCGGCTTCACGGCCGTTCCTTTCGCACGTCCTGCCACTGCCGGAACCAGTGTTCGCGCGCCTGCCGCGACTGGTTCAGCCGCTCTTCGAGCGCGGCCCAGTCGCCGGCGCGCAGGCAGGCCTCGAGGCGGTCCAGCTCGCCGCGGAACTCGCCGAGCGCGGCCAGAACCTCGTCGCGGTTCATGGCGAAAATCTGCCGCCACATGCCGGGCGAAGCCCCGGCGATGCGGGTGACGTCGCGGAACCCGCCGGCAGCGCCGTAGGCCGCCTGCGGGTCTCGCGACCCTACCCGCACGGCGGCGGCCGCCACGAGATGCAGTACATGGCTGGTGCGCGCCACCAGGGCGTCGTGGGCCGCGGCCTCCATCCGGTTCGGCAGGCCCCCGACCCGCCGCCACAGGGACTCGACCTCCCCCACCGCCGCCGCCCCGTCGTCAGCGGCCGGAGTGACGAAGACGACGGCGTTGCGGTACAGCTCAGCGTCGGCATGGGCCAGCCCGGACTGCTCGCTGCCGGCCATCGGATGGCTGCCGACAAAGGCAACCCCCCGCGCCCGCAACACCGGCCGGATGCTCTCCAGCATCGGTCGCTTGAGGCTGCCGACGTCGGTGACCACGGTCCCCGGCCGCCAGGCGTCGGCGTGCGCCACGGCAAACTCGACGGTCGACTGAACCGGGATGCAAATGACGGTGAGGTCGGCGGCGGCCAGTAGCCGGTCGGCGTCGGTGTCGCCGTCGTCTACGGCCCCGAGTGCGAGCGCCTCCCGGATCGCGTCGGGGCGGCGCGCCCAGCCGAGGACACGAACCCCGCCGGCCCGCCGCAGGCACAGCCCGAGCGAGCCGCCCAGCAGCCCGAGCCCGGCGATGACGACAGTGGCGGCAGGGGGGAGGGGATCAGGTGCTCTGGGGCGGCTTTCCATCGGCCTTCTCGGTCGGCGGCTTGGCCGCGCCGCCCTCAGCAGGGGGCGGGGTCTTGGGGGTCACCGGGGGCGGCGCAGACGCGGGGCTGGCGCCTGCGGAGGCGGGTTCGGCCGGCGTCTTGTCCTGGGGAGGCTCGGCGGGCTTGTTGTCCTTGGCGGGTTCCGCCGGCTTGTTGTCCTGGGCGGATCCGGCGGGCTTGTCCTTGGCGGATTCCGAGGGCGGCGTCGCTCCTGCATCGGGTTTGGAACCCTTGGCATCGGTGGGCTTGCCGCCGTTTCGGCCGGCGCCCGTGCGGGCGGCGCCTTTCGCGAATTGGCCGGCGGCAAACCGGGCCGACGACGGGCCTTTGCGTGCCGCGTCGGCGGAGGGTTTGGGCCGCATGACGGACGATTTGGGCCCCTCGTCGGGGCGCCGGGTTCCGGCGCGCTCGTCGCGCAGGGTGTCCTTGCCGTTGCGTTCGCGCAGCTGCTCCTTGTGGCGGCGGATCGCCCTGCGGCCGTGGTGGTAGTGGCTGTACATGATGCCCAGCATGGTGAGGAACAGGCAGGCCCCCAGCCCGAGCATCACGCAGGCGAGGATATGCGTCAACTGCCCGTTGAACCGCAGGCGCGAGAGCATGACCACGGAGTACAGGAGGATGAGCATGCTGAACGTCATGCCCATCATGATGAAGCGGGCCTCGCGCTTGGCGTAGCGGTTGACCTCCTCCTTGCGCGACTCGAGGTCGGGCACGGCGCTTTCCCTGGGGCGCGGCGCCGGGGTCTCGGCCTTGGTTTCGCCGACGGGCGGCACAGTGGCAGGCGTGACGGCGGGGGGGATGGCGCCGGCGAGGGCGGCGGCCCTGGCGCCGGCCTCGGCCTTCTCGGCTCTTGCCTTGGCGTCGGCGAGAGCCTTCTCCGCCTGGGCGCGGATCTCGTTGGCGGCCTTTTCGGCCTTTGCCTTAGCCTCGGTTTCGGCCTTCGCGACCCTTGCCTTGGCCTCGGTCTCGATGGTGGCGGCACGGGCCTTGGCGTCCGCCTCGACCTTCTCGGCCCTTGCCTTGGCTTCGCTCTCGGCCTTCCCGATCTTCGCCCTGGCCTCGTTCTCGGCCGTCTCGATTCTGGCTCGGGCCTCGGCCTCGGCCTTTGCGGCCTTTGCCTTGGCCTCGGCCAGGGCTTTCTCGCCGGCCGCGCGGGCCTGTTCGCCCTGCTTGCGCGCGTCGTCGAGAATTTTGGACGCCTCTGCCTTGTCGCGTGCTGCCGCCTCGCTCATGGATTTGCGCAACTCCTCGCCCTCACGGGCACCTTTCTCGCGGAGCTCGGTTGCCGCTTTCTCAGCCTTTTCGCGAACACCCTTGGCCAGCGCATCGGCGTCGGCCTCCGCCTTGCACCGGGCTTCCAGCTCAATCCGCACGGCCAGCTCGCGGGCGCGGGCCAGCAGCTCCGCGCACTGGGCCTCGACGGTCGTCCGGGTCTCGCGCCCGCGCGCCTCGGCCTCGATGCGTGCCGCGGCCAGGATTTCCGCCGCCTGTTTTTGCGCCTCACGGCGTGCCGTCTCGATCACGTAAACCGGCGTTTCCGCGCCCTCGGCCGGCACGGTGGACCCGCCGGTGAACCCGGTGATCGGGCCGCTGCCGGTACCGACCGGCCCGTCGGCCGGACGGGCCACCTTGATACCGCCCACGGCGGCGGCCGCCGAGGCGACGGCGATCGCCGTCCGCCCCGGCCGCTCGTCAGCCGGCCGGCCACTCCGCCCCTCCGGCGCCGCCTCGGCCGGCCCGCGGTCGGGCCGGGCGGCCGGCGGCGGCGCGGCCACTTCGGCCACCGCCGTCATCGGCACCCGGCATACCGGGCACTTGACGCTGCCCACGGCGGCCCCCAGTCCCATGGTGGCTCCGCATTGGGCACACACGTACTTGACGCCCATCCCTGCCCCCCCCACTCAGGTCGGACCGACGTCCGCTTTCTCAACCTGGACTCGACCGTTCACGCCGTTCAGATCAACGGCCGCGGCGGGGTCGTCAATGGATCCAGCCCGCAGCTCGACCGCCAGCGTTTCGCCGGCAATATAGTCGTGGAACGCCTGGGCGGCCGCCGCCAGCTCGGGCGGCAGGTCGTAGCGCACACGGATGCGGTCGGCGACTTCGAGCCCGGCCTCCTTGCGCAGGCTCTGGACGCGGCTGACCAGCTCGCGGGCCCAGCCCTCCTGGAGCAGCCGTTCATCCAGCCGGGTATCGAGGGCGACGGTGACCGCGCCTTCGTTGGCGACGGCGATGCCGGGCCGTTCACGGCGGAGCACGCAGACGTCGGCCTCGGCAATCTCGGCCGGCTCGCCGCCGAGGTCAAGCCGCACGGTTTCGCCCTGGCGGAGGCGGCGGATGTCGGCGGCGGAGAGGCGGGCGACGGCGTCGGCCGCGGCCTTCATGCGGCGCCCGAGGCGGGGGCCGAGGGTCTTGAAGTTGGCCTTGGCGCTGAGCTCGACCAGCTCCTCCTCGTCGGCCCGCACGCTGATGGATTTGACGTTGAGCTCCTCGGCGATGGTCTCGGCCATGGCCTCGAGGTCGGCGCGGGCCCCGGCGTCGTGCGACACCAGGACGGCGGCCGGCAGGGGCTGGCGCACGCGGATGGCGGCCTGCGTGCGCAGGAAGCGGCCCAGCGACACGGCGCGCATCGTGTGATCCATGCGCCGGTCGAGGGCGGGGTCGCGGTAGGCGACGCGGGCCTCGGGGAAATCGGAGAGGTGCACGGACTCGCGCATCTGCGGAGTCCGCAGATTGCCGTAGATTTCGTCGGTGACGAAGGGGATGAAGGGGGCGGCGACCTGGGCGAAGGAGACGAGGACGTAGTGGAGCGTGGCGTAGGCCTCGGCCTTGTCCGCGTCGTTCTGGCTCTTCCAGAAGCGGCGGCGGCTGCGGCGGATGTACCAGTTGGTGAGGTCGTCAATGAGGGCGGTGAAGCGCTGGGCCGCGCGCTGCAGCTCGTAGTCGTCCATGGCGGCGGCGACGTCGGCGACGGTGCCTTCGAGGCGCGAGAGGATCCAGCGGTCCAGCGTGTTGTGCGGCTCGGGCGGGGGGGCGGCGACGGCGGTGTCCGGCTGCCAGCCGTCCACCCGCGCGTAGGTGACCAGGAAGCTGTAGGCGTTCCAGATGGGCAGGATGACCGTGCGCATGACCTCGCGCACCGCCTTGTCGGAGAAGCGCAGGTCTTCGCCGCGCACCACCGGCGAGGCCAGCAGGGTGAGGCGGAGGGCGTCGGCGCCGTAGGTGTTCATGACCTCAATCGGGTCGGGGTAGTTCTTCAGCCGCTTCGACATCTTCTTGCCGTCTTCGGCCAGGACCATGCCGTTGACCACGACGTGCCGGAAGGCGGGTTTGTCGAAGAGGGCGACGCCGAGCACGACGAGGGTGTAGAACCAGCCGCGCGTCTGGTCGAGGCCCTCGGCGATGAAATCGGCGGGGAAGTGGGCCTCGACGTGGGCCTTGCTCTCGAAGGGGTAGTGATGCTGGGCGTAGGGCATCGAGCCGCTCTCGAACCAGCAGTCGAGCACCTCGGGCACGCGCCGCAGGGGGCGGCCGCCGGCCGGCGAGGGAATTTCGAGGTCGTCAACAAAGTGCTTGTGGATGTCCTCGACGCGGCGTCCGGTCCGCTGTTCGAGCTCGGCGACGGAGCCCACGCACAGCGTCTCCCCCTCCTCGTTGCGCCACACCGGAAGCGGACAGCCCCAGTAGCGGTTGCGGGAGACGGCCCAGTCGTGGGCGTTCTTCAGCCAGTTGCCGAAACGGCCGTCCTTGATGTGCTCGGGCACCCAATGGATCTGGGCGTTGGCGGCGAGCAGCCGGTCCTTGAGCTGCTCGACCTTGACGAACCAAGTCGAGACCGCGCGGTAGATCAGCGGCGTCTCGCAACGCCAGCAGTGCGGGTAAGAATGCTGGCAGGTGGACTGATGGATCAGCTTGCCCTCGTCCTTGAGGCGGCGGATGATGTCGCGGTCGGTCTCCTTGACCGGCCGGCCTTGGTAGTCGGCGACCTCGGCGGTGAAGCGGCATTCCGCATCGATCGGGCAGACGACGGGCACGCCGTGGCGGCGGCCGGCCTCGGCGTCCTCTTCGCCGAAGCCGGGGGCGGTGTGGACGATGCCGGTGCCGTCCTCGGTGCTGACATAATCGGCGGTGATCAGGCGGAAGGCGCCCTGGGTTGCGAGGTCCGCAAAGTAGGGGAACAGGGGCTCGTAGCGGCGGCCGGCCAGGTCGCGGCCGTGGAGGCGGGCCCGCACACGCGGCCGTTCCTTCGGGTAGTAGGCGGCCAGGCGGTCGGCGGCCAGGAGGTAGCGCACGTCGCCGTCCTCGACTTCGAGGTACTCGATGTCGGGGCCGGCGCAGAGGGCGAGGTTGGAGGGCAGGGTCCAAGGGGTGGTAGTCCAGGCCAGGTAGTAGAGGTTGGGGTCGGCGGCGTCGCGGAAGCGGAGGGTGACCGAGGGGTCCTGGACGTCCTCGTAGCCCTGGTTGGCCTCGAAGTTCGAGAGCGGCGTGGCGCAGCGCGGGCAGTAGGGCAGGATCTTGTGGCCCTCGTAGACCAGGCCCCGGTCCCACAGCTGCCGGAAGACCCACCAGATGGACTCCATGTACGCGGTGTCCATGGTGCGGTAGCCGTTCTGGAAATCCACCCAGCGTCCGATGCGTTCGACAAAGGCTTCCCACTCGCGGGTGTAGCGCAGCACGGTGCCGCGGCAGGCTTCGTTGAAGCGGGCGATGCCGTAGGCCTCGATCTGGCGCTTGCTGTTGATGTCCATCTGCCGCTCGATTTCGTTCTCGACCGGCAGGCCGTGGCAGTCCCAGCCGAAGACGCGTTCGACGTAGCGGCCGCGCATGGTCTGGTAGCGCGGCACCACGTCCTTGATGGTGCCGGCCAGCAGGTGGCCGTAGTGGGGCAGGCCGTTGGCGAACGGCGGCCCGTCGTAGAAGACAAACTGCTGGCGGCCCTCGCGCAACCGCAGCGACTGGCGGAACGTGTCGTGGGCGCGCCAGAAGGCGAGCCGCCGCTCTTCAAGCCGCGGAAAGGAAACCTCCGATGGCACCGGTTCAAACATGGCAGTCCTGTGTGTACCTCGGGCGACGGCGCGCACGCACGCGGGGTGAGACAAGACACCCCCTTCTGCGGAACCTGCGTCGGCGGAACCTGACGGCCAAGGCGGCGACGGGCGCAACCGGCCGGACGGGCGTACGCAGAACCCCGTAACATGACGCGCGCGGGGGGATTGTCAATGGCGCCGGAGGCGGCGGGGGACTCGCTCAGTGAGTGAGGCACGGAGCGCCATGAGCGCCGCCGTAGGGCAACCGCCTGCCTCGCCGTCCTGTCGCGCCGTCGTGGGCACGCGGAGGCGGAAGCGGGCACGCGGAGGCGGTTGTCTCGTGGCAGGCGGGGACGCCTGCCCTACCGTGACGCCCCAATCCGTGGCCGTGTCCGGGGCATGGTCACGGCGCCTCGGCGGCACGCGGGTAGCTGCCGAGCAGCTTGACGAACTGGCAGTGCCCGGCCAGCTCGTCGAGGACGGCCTTGGCGCGGGGGTCGCTGACGTGGCCGATGAAATCGATGAAGAAGTAGTATTCCCAGTTGCGGCGCTTGGAGGGGCGGCTCTCGATGAAGGTGAGGTTGACGCCGTGACGGCCGAAGGGCAGCAGGCTGTCGTAGAGGGCGCCGACGCGGTGGCGGATGGCCAGCAGCAGCGAGGTCTTGTCGTCGCCGGACGGCGGCGGCGACTCCTTGCCGAGGACGATGAAGCGGGTTGTGTTCTCGGTTGCGTCCTCGATGTTGCGCTCGCGGATCGTCAGCTTGTAGGCCTGCGCCGCCAGCTCGCCGGCGAGGGCGCCGGCGTGGGGTTCGGTGCGGCATCGCCTGGCCGCCTCGGTGGTGCTGGAGACCTCGACCAGATGGACGTCGGGCAGGTTGCGGTGCAGCCAGCGCCGGCACTGTCCGAAGACCTGGGGGTGGCTGAAGAGCGTGCGCAGGGCGGTGCGGGCGGTGGGCGCCAGCAGGCAGTGGTGGACCGGCAGGCTGGTCTCGGCGCAGATCAGCAGGTCGGTGTCCACGAACATGTCCAGGGTGTGGGTGACGCAGCCTTCGGTGGAGTTCTCGACCGGCACGATGCCGTAGCGGGCCTCGCCGCGGGTCACGGCGTCGAAGACGTCGGTGATGGTCGGCTGTTCGAGGTAGCGGGCGGTGGCGCCGAAGGTGGCGAGGGCGGCCTGGTGGGTGAAGGTGGCGGGGGGGCCGAAGAAGGCGACGGTGAGGCGGCGGTCGGGCGGGGCGGTGCCGCTCCAGATCTCGCGGAAGACGGCCTCGACGGCCGCGGCCGGCAGGGGCCCCGGATTGCGGTGTTGCAGGCGCTGCAGCCGGCGCCGCCGGGTGGCGGGCGGATGGGGGTCGGCGGGCCCGCGGTCGGCGGTGCGGCGTACGAGGCGGCATCGCTCGTTCAGGAGGGCGAGGATCTGCTCGTCGAGCTGTTCGAGCCGGTCATGCGTGTCTGCCTTTGCCATCTACGGACTCCCGTGGCCACGGGCCGACGCCCGCCCGCCAGCCGCGGCGGGGGGGCAACCTCCGTCGCCATACCCTAACAGCAACCTGTCGGAAGGCAAACCGCCGGCCGGCGCGGCGGAGGTACTCGGTCACACGGCAGGGCACGATCTGCACACTTGGAGGGCGGACCTCCGTGTCCGCCGGGTCTTGTCGGAAAGCCGGGTCTGCCGGGTACGCCCCGGACGCCACGGAGGGCGTCCCTCCATCGCGTGCCCCACAGGCTTGCCGGGCACCGGCGGAGGAGGCTTGACCGGCAGCCGCCGCCACGCTACACTCTGCCCGCGACGAACCTCTTCAGTGGATCGCACCTGCGCCGGCACGACGGGTCGTGCGTCGTCGCGGCGCGTCAGACAGGCTGGAGACGATGACCTCACGCGAACGACTGGAGGCCGCCTGGGCTTTCCGCCAGGCCGACCGCGTGCCGATCGAGCTGGAGCTGCCGGCCCACGTGCTGTCCCATCCGCGCGCCGCCCGGCTGCGCGAGCTGGCGGCGGAACACGTGGACAACTTCGTGGTCGTCAACTCCGGCGTCGCCTGGGGCTTCTTCGGGTTGCCGACGCAGCATGTCGAGGAGGAGATCGAGAGCGTCCCCGGCTCGCACCGGCGCGTCCGGCACACCCATACCACCCCGGCGGGCGTCTTCACCGCCGTCACCTGGCATCCCACCGGCGGCAACGACTACCACTGGGAGAAGCGTTTTGTCTCGACCGTTGACGAGTTGCGCCGCCTGGCTGAAGCGCCGCGCCGGCCGCTTGAGTGGCTGAGGGAGTCCTGGGCCGAGAGCGAGGCCAGGGTCGGCCACCGCGGCCTGCCCATGGTGGGACTGATGCACCCGCTGGGAACCCTGATCCGCTCGGCCGACTTCGAAACGGTCTACACGTGGTTCCTCGACGAGGCGCCCCTCGTCCATCGCTTCCTGGCCGCCACCAACGAGCAGGTCGCCGCCACCGTTGAGACCGTGCTGCGCGGCGGCATGACCTCGGCTTTCGTCACCTGGGCGCACGAGATGATGATCCCGCCGTGGGCCGGCCGGCGGCTGTTCGAGGAATTCGTCTTTCCCTACGACAAGCGGGTGAACGACGTCATCCACCGCTTTGGCGGACGCCGCCGCGCCCACTGCCACGGCCGCTGCGGTGCCTGGCTTGAGCGTTTCGCCGACATGGGCATCGACTCCCTCGAACCCCTCGAACACGCACCCCGCGGCGACGTCGAGCTCGCCGACGCCAAACGCCGCGTCGGCGGGCGCGTCCTGCTCTCCGGCAATGTCGCCGATGAAACGTTCTGCCGCCGCACCCCCCAGGAGGTGCGCGAGGAGGTACGCCAGGCCGTCCAGGCCGCGGCCCGCGGCGGCGGCTTCACCCTTAAGACCAGCGGTTCCGACGGCGGAACCTCGATGATCCGGGACGACGGCGACTTGGCGCGCGCCATCGCCAACTGCGAAGCCTACCTCCTCGCCGGGCTCGAATTCGGCCGCTACGCGTAAGGCTGGGCGGTCCAGCGCAAGGCTTCGCCGGTTGCCGGTCGCCGCAGGGCCTGTGGACAGGAGGGATGGGCGGCGGGCGACGGCCGCCGCCGTGCGACGCGTCCGGACGGCTTCGAGACGGCTGGCCGGGGCGCCGTGCGGCCCGCGCCTACTGCCGCAGGTAGGCCAGGTGCGGCACGGATTTGCCCTGGGCCAGCCACTGCGCCTCGAACTCGGTGCGGATGTCGGCCACATCCGCCAGAACGGTCGCCGCCTCGACCGGGCGGAAGTAGGGCAGGGGAGCGGCCGCCGCCTGCATGAAGGCGATGTAGTCGGCCTCGTCGGTGGACAGGTGCAACACGCCGCCCGGCCGCAACACCCGCGCCGCCTTCCCGAGGAAGTCACTGGTGACCAGGCGGCGGCCGTGGTGCCGGGCCTTGGGCCAGGGGTCGGGACAGAGGATGTGCAGGCGGCTGATGCAGCCGTCCGGCAGCTGGTACCCGACGAGGTCGAGATTGTCCACGCGCAGCAGTTCGACGTTGCCGAGCGCGCGCTGTTGGACCCGGCGCTGGACGCGGCGTAGCCGCCCCAGCATGACGTCGGCGCCGAGGATGAGGCGGTCGGGGAAGCGCGCCGCCATGGCCAGGGTCAGCCCACCCTTGCCGCAACCCAAGTCCAGCTCGATCGGGCAGCGAGGGCGTCCGCACCAGGGATCGAACGTGCGGTAGGCGTTGGTGAGGATGTGCAACGACATGGGGACGCCCTGGTGCCCCGCGTGGCCGGGCGGGGCGGGGAGGCAGAGGCGGAAGGGCCGAACGCCGAACGCTGAATGCTCAACGTTGAATGCCGAACGCCGAATGCCGAAGGATAGACTCTCAGAAGGCGCTTGGGGCGGCCTACGGGGCGCCTTGCCTCACTTGCCGGCGCGTATTTCCTGGAGGAACTCGCCGATCCGGGCCATGGCGGTTTCGATGTCCTTCATGCTGGTGGCGTAGGCGCAGCGCACGTAGCCTTCGCCGCAGGGGCCGAAGGCCGTGCCCGGCACCACCGCGACCTTTTTGCGGCGCAGGAGGGTCAGCGCGAAGTCCTTGGCGGTCAGGCCGGTCTCGGCGATGCGCGGGAAGGCGTAGAAGGCGCCCTTCGGCATGAAGCAGTGCAGCCCCAGCTCGTTGAGCCGTTTGACGATGACGTTGCGGCGCTGCTCGTACTCGTCCCGCATCGCCGCCATCTCCTTCTGCCCCTTGCGTAGCGCCTCGATGGCGGTCTCCTGGGCAAAGCCGCAGGCGCACAGCATGGTGTACTGATGAATCTTCATCATTGCCTCGATCAGGTCCTGCGGCCCGCAGGCGTAGCCGATCCGGTAGCCGGTCATGGCGAAGGCCTTGCTGAAGCCGTGCAGGAAGATCGTCCGCTCGTGCATTCCCGGAAGCGAGGCGATGCTCGGCGAGCGTTCGCCGTAGGTCAGCTCGGAGTAGATCTCGTCGGTCAGCACGATCAGGTCGTTTTCGACGGCGAGGCGGGCGAGGGCCGCCTTGTCGTCGGCGGTCAGGTCGCCGCCGGTCGGATTGTTCGGGTAGTTGAGGAGCAGGGCCTTGGTGCGGGGGGTGAGCTGCCGGCGCACCGCCTCGGCGCGCAGGGCGAAGCCGTCCTCCTCGCGCGTCACCACCGGAACCGGCACGGCATGGGCCATGCGGACCGTCGGGGCGTACGAGACGTAGCACGGCTCGTGGTAGATCACCTCGTCGCCGGGGCTGAGCAGGGCCCGCAGCGCCAGGTCCAACGCCTCGCTGACCCCGACGGTGATGATGCACTCCTTGAACGGGTCGTACGAGGCACCGAAGTACGTCTCGACGTACTCGCAGCAGGCCTTGCGGCACTCGGTCAGCCCGAGGTTCGAGGTGTAGCCGGTGTGGCCGTGGTCGAGCGCGTAGATCGTGGACTCCCGCATCCGCCACGGGGTCACGAAGTCCGGCTCGCCGATGCCCAGCGAAATCACATCCTTCATCTCGCTGACGATGTCGAAGAAATCGCGGATGCCGCTGCGGGGCAGGCAACTGATGTGGGGCGCCACCCGTTCACGCGGAGACTTTGAGCCGCTCATATTCCTCACCTTTTTCCAGCACGAAGCCGGCTTCCTTGTACTTTTTCAGCAGGAAGTAGGTCGCCGTGCCCTTGACCCCCTGGATGGAAGCCAGCTTGCTGGCGACGAAGAGCGCCACCTCCTGCAACGAGTCACCGACAACTTCGAGGCGCAGGTCGTAGCGGCCGCTGACCAGGTAGACGTCGCGCACCTCGTCGAAGCGCGCGATGGCGCGGGCCACCCGGTCAAACCCGCCCTCCCGTTCGGGCTGGACCTCGACTTCGATGATGGCGCGGACCTCGCCGTTGCCGGCCGCCTCGGGCCGCACCAGGGCCCGGTACCCCAGCAAGGTGCCGTCGGCCTCCATGGCTTCGATCAGGGCCGCCACCTCGGCCGCGGGCAGTTGCAGCCGGTCGCCGATCTGCTCGGCGGTCAGCCGGGCCCGCGCCTGCAGAACCTGCAGAATCTTCCGTCGTTTCTCGCACGTGTCCATGGTGTCCTCTCCTGGTGGCACCCGTCGCTCACATGTGCCGTCGCGGGGCGTGGCCCAGGTCTCAGGTGTCAGGGGACAGGGTTCGACGTTCCGCGCGCTACACGCCCTGTTCTTCGTTCAGCATTCTGCGTTCCGACGTTCTGCGTTCCGACGTTCTGCGTTCCGACGTTCGGCGTTCCGACGTTCGGCGTTCCGACGTTCGGCGTTCCGACGTTCGGCGTTCCGACGTTCCGCGTTCCGCATTCCGCATTCAGGCGTCAGGTGAACGCGGCGCCGGTGGCCTACCCGGAACGGTCATTCCCCCGACGCGCATCCTCTACGCCCGCCAGCCCGTGCGGCCGGACCGCGCCGTGCCGGCCGCGTCTCACTTCGCTGGGATCAGCAGCACTTGTCCCTCGCGAATCACGTCAGCGGTCAGGCCGTTGGCGGCCTTCAGATCCTTGACCGAGACCTTGAACGCGGCGGCGATCGTGCTGAGCGTGTCGCCCCTGACCACCGTGTACTCGCCTTGGCTCTTGGGCTTCACCGGCTCCGGCCGCGGCGGCGGCGCCGACTCGCGCACCACCTCCTTGACCGTGTTGGTGACCTCGCGCGTCACCCCCTTCATCAGGTCGTCAATCGCCCTCTGCCGGGCCCGCGACTCCGCGGCGACGGCGTCCTGGAGGGCCCGTACCTCCGCCTTGGTGGCCAGGTTCGCCGTCGAGTCGGTCGAGGCAAGCTTGGTGACGCGCTGTTCCAGCGCCTGCAGGCGGTTCGTGAGGGCTTCGAGCACCTGCCGGTCCTGTTCGAGGCGCGCGAGGATGCGTTCATGCTCCTGCAGAACCTGCTGCAGCGTGGCCCGCACCCGCGCCACCTCGTAGTTGGCGCCGCCGGGGGCCTGGGCCACCTGGAATCCCGCGGCGCCCCCGGCGGCCGGCATCGCTGCCGTCGCCGCCGGACCACCCGCCATCGCCGCTGCACACACAGCCAGCCTGCACACCCATCCCATCGTCTTCATCAGCCTTCACCTGACCTTCCCGGAACCCGGAAGAAACCCTGCGCCGCGGCAGCCCGGGCTTTGCCGGGGCCGCGCCACGATTCGTCTACTGCCCACGCGCCGCGGGCGCGCACCGCTGCACGGGGGCGAACGTACGTCAGCCCGTAGCATACACCGGCTTGGACAAAAGCAAAGACCGCGCCGGCACGGGACGGCGGCAGTTGGTTAGCCCGTGGGTTGCCCAATGGAGGGACGGCCTCCGTGCCGTCCAAGTCGTGCCGGCAGGCCTGGCCTTTCGACATGACCCGGCGGACACGGAGGTCCGCCCTCCACCCAAGCCCATCGTACCGTGCTCGTCAACCGAGTAGGGACGCCGTGGGGCGTGGGCCTCGGCCCAACCGGCCAACCAAGAACCGGCCAACTGGCCAACGTGGGAGGCGGTACCACCCGCCGGTTGCACCGTGGGCCGTGGATCGTGGTGCGTGGCGGCGGCGGCCTCCGCCGGCGAGGCGGGGGCTCCGTCCCCGTGGCGCCGCGCCGGCCGGCGCGGCAATATGTCTATACATCATGCAAAAAAAATCCGTACATGTCGGTTGCGCCGGGTGGGCGGCCGGGCTATACTGGAGGGTTGTCCTTGCCGCCGGGCACGGGTGCCCACGGCCTTTGCCCCTGACCGTGCGCGGCGTCTCTTTGGGTCAACGTGGAGCCAGGTGGCCGCATGGATTACCAGCACGAGCGGATATGTCAATACATTATGCGGCAGATGAGCACGGGGGCGTGGGGGCCGGG
>MVZH01000068.1 GCA_002068325.1 Lentisphaerae bacterium ADurb.BinA184
TCCTCGCCCGCCGCCACACCACCGCCCACCCAATCCCGCCGGCCCGATGCCACGCCGACGGCCCCAGACCCCAAGGCCGCCAGCGAACGACTCAAGAAATTGCTCTCCCTGCCGGAAGACCCCCCGACGAAGCCGGAGTGATCGCCGATGGTCAAGCATGCCCGAAACAGCCCCCCGGTGGCCGCCGCGACAGAACCCGAGAAGGACGCCGTGGACGCCACGGCCGTCGAGGTCGCAGGCTTCCTCAGCGGCAAGGTGCTGCCCAACCTGCATCTGCTCATCGTGCTGCTGGTGGCGATCCTCGTCGCCGTCTCGCTGCTCGCCCTCTGGCAGGTCAAACGCCGTGACAACGCCGATCGCGCCGCCCTGTCCGTGGCCAAGGCCGAGACCGCCGAGTCCCTCCGCGGCCTGGCCGACAAGTACCGCGGGCAGCCCGTGGGTGAACAGGCCGCCTTCGCCTACGCCCGCACACTGTTCGAGGAGAAGAAGTATGCGGACGCCGCCGACGCGTTCAAGGGGTATCTGGCCGCCTATCCGGCCGGCCGTCAGGCTGCCGCCGCCCGCCTCGGCCACGCCTATGCCCTCGAAGCCCAGGGCCTGAACACCGAGGCGCAGAAAGCCTTTGCCGACTGCGCGGACGCGGCCCGCGAGCCGGCCGCGCAGGCCGAGGCGTTCCTGGCCGCCGGACGCTGCGCACAGGCCGAGGGCCGCACCGAGGCCGCCCGCACCTTCTACGAGCGAGCCCTCGGCGCCGGCGCCGACGGCCTCGTCAAACAGGAAGCCACGGTGGCCCTCGCGCGGCTCGCCCCCGTCCCGAAACCCGTTGCCGCCACGCCCTCCCCCGCCGCCGCGCCCGCGCCCAACCTGACCGCAAACGATCCGTTGCCGGCGACCACCACACCTCCCGCCCAGCCCCCGGTCGAGGAACCGGCGGCCGCCCCCGCGCAGGAACCCAAGGCAGCGACGCCCGACGCAGCCGACGAGCCGGCCCGCGAACCGTAGGGCGTAGCTCGCCGCCCTGCGCCCCGCGGATTCCCGGTTCGGATCCCGGTTCCGCATTCCCCGTTCCGCATTCCGCATTGCGAGCATCACCGGCGAAGACCGCCGGTTCCACTTCCCACGACCCACGCCCCAAGGGTGTTTCGTGCCTTCGTGCTTCGTTGCCGGAATCACCGATCACTGGTAACCGGTGACCGATCACCGGTTCCCGGCATCACCGGCGGAGACCGCCGGCTCCACGACTTGCCTTCCACCTTCCACCTTCCACCTTCCACCTTCCACGTTCCACCTTCCACGTTCCACCTTCCGCCTTCCACCTTTCGCCTTTCGCATTCCGCACTCCGCATTGCCCCCTCCCCCTCCCGCGCCGGTAGACGAACGAGTTCGTGAAAACACAGCCGTTTTCGCGAACTGCGCCCTCGCGGGGGACAGACCCCGCAAGCGGCGGCGCCGCGCCGCCCGCCGCACTTGAACACGGCCAGTTCCCGCTCTATCTTTGCCCCACCATGAACACCTACGCCCGCAACACCATCCGCGCGATGTCCGGCTACGTCCCCGGCGAACAGCCCAAGGATCGCCGCTACGTCAAGCTGAACACGAACGAGAACCCCTACCCGCCGTCGGCCGCCGTCGCCGCCGCCCTGCATGGCTTCGACGCAGCCCGGCTGCGGCTCTACCCCGACCCCGACGCCTGCGAACTCCGCAATCTGGCCGCCGGGCAGGCCGGCCTCACCCCGGACTGGATCCTCTGCGGCAACGGTTCCGACGACCTGCTCACCATCGCCGTGCGCACCTTCGTTGATCAAGGCGGAACCCTCGCGCACACCGATCCGTCCTACTCCCTGTACCCCGTCCTCGCCCGGCTCCAGGGCGCCAACGCGACCGCCGTGCCCCTGGACGCCGAGTTCAACCTGCCGCCCGACGCCGCCAGCCGGGCCGCCGGCGCCACACTCCTGCTCGTCGCCAGACCCAATGCCCCCACCGGCAACACCTTCCCCCTCGATTCCATGCACACCCTCTGCCGCCACTTCTCCGGCATCGTCTGGATTGACGAAGCCTACGTGGATTTCGCCGACGACGACTGCCTGGCCTTCGTCCGCCAGTACCCCAACGTCGTGGTCTCACGCACGTTCTCGAAGAGCTACTCACTGGCCGGCCTCCGGCTCGGTCTCGCCTATGCGCCCCCCGCACTCGTCTCGGAGATGGTAAAGGTCAAGGACTCCTACAACGTCAGCATGCTGACCCAGGCCGTCGGGCTGGCCGCCCTCTCGGACCGCGAGGCCATGCGCGCCAACGCCGCCCGCATCCGCGCCACCCGCGACCGCGTCAGCGGCGACCTCGCCGCCCTCGGCTTCCGCGTCCTGCCGTCACAGGCGAACTTCATCTTCTGCCAGCCGCCCGTCGCGGCCGACGTCTACGCCGCCGGCCTGCGCCGCGAAGGCATCCTCATCCGCTACTTCCCCGGCCCGCGGACCGGGGCTTTCGTCCGCATCACCATCGGCACCGACGAGGAGATGGCCCAGCTCCTGGCCGCCACCCGGCGGCTTCTCGGCCGGTAGGAGGTCGCCAGCCGTGGGCAAGCCCCTGATCGTGGCGGACCGCTGCAAACCTTCCGCCCCCCGCGGCGCGACGCCGCCCCCCGGACTGCGGATCTCGCAGTTCCTGGCCCGTTGCGGACTCGGCGCCCGCCGGGTCTGCGAAGACCTCGTCCGCGCCGGCCGCGTGACACTCAACGGCGCCGTCTGCACCAACCTCGCCACGCGCGTCGTCCCGGAACACGATGCCGTGTGCCTCGACGGCCGGCCGCTCGCCGCCCAGGCCAAGCTGTACCTCGCCCTGCACAAGCCGCCGGGGTACACCTGCTCGGCCCAGGATGCCCACGCCGGACACCTCGTCGGCGAACTCCTCCCCCCCGGCCGGCCACGCCTCTTCACGGTCGGACGCCTCGACCGTGACAGCGAAGGTCTCATCCTCCTGACCAACGACGGCGACTTCGCCCAGCGCCTCGCCCACCCCAGCCACGGCGTCGAGAAGACCTATCGCATCGACGTGCAGGGCCACGTCACCCCGGCCGGGCTGAGGCGCATGACAGAGGGCATCCGGGACGACGGCGAGACGCTGCGCGTCAACGCCGCCCGCGTGGCGGAGGCATTGCCCGGAGGGGCCGTGCTGGAGGTCCGGCTGGGCGAGGGGCGGAAGCGTGAGATCCGACGCCTCTGCCGGGCTTGCGGCTGGACCGTCCACCGACTGATCCGGCTGGCCGTCGGCCCGGTCACACTTGGTGCCCTTGCCCCTGGCCAATGGCGAAGCCTGACCGGGGCGGAACTGGAAGCTCTCGGCAGGCGGTAGACGACAAGCCCGTTCCCCGCGCTCCGCGCGCCGTTCCTGGTTCCTCGCTACCCCGCTCCCCGTTCTTCGTTCTTGGTTCTTCGTTCCCGTCGCCCCTCGCCCCGTTCTTCATTCCCCGCGTTCCGTGCTCGACCACCCACGGAACCACCGGCGGGGTCCGCCGGCGCCACGCCCCACGGGTGCCTTCGTGCTTCGTTGCCGGAATCACCGATCACGGGTCACCGATGACCGATCACCGGTTCCCGGCATTACCGGCGGAGACCGCCGGCTCCACGACCCACGACCCACGACCTACGGGTGTTTCGTGCCTTCGTGCTTCGTCGCCGGAATCACCGATCACGGGTCACCGATGACCGATCACCGGCTCCCTGCATTACCGGCGGAGTCCGCCGGCTCCACGACCCACGACCCACGACCTACGATCCCTCCCCACCCCCTACGACCTACGATCCACGACCCACGATCCCCTCATTCCCCTCGCAGAATGCGCCATCCGAGATCGTCAGGAAGCGCCGGGTTGGCAAAGATCTTGGCGGCCGTCGTCTCCACGTCGTAGTCAACACGCCGGAACGTAATCATCTCCTCGTCCATGACCACGTAGCATGCCTTGTACGCATCGGGGATCGGCCTGCCGTCGGCGCGGGTCGCCGCCCCACGCGGCTGCCCGACCGCCCCGACGCAGGCCACGAAGCGCTCCCCGTAGTGGCTGACGCTGAACGACGGCAGGTTGCCGAAGTTCAGCCGCACCGGGTTCCCATCCGCAAAGAAGACCACGGGCAGGTGGGAGTGGCCGCACAGACAGGCCTTGGCATTGAAGGGCGTCATCGCGGAGAACGTGCCAGCCAGGCTCTCCGTCAGGATCAGTCCGTTGCCGTCCGCGCGTTCGTGGAAGTGGTAGTCGAAACTGGCCGGGGCGTCGAGCGTACCGTGCACGCCGATGACTCCGGGCGCGATGTGCACGCGGTGGCGCAAGCCCCGCAGGTAGGCGAGATGAGCGGGGCTGAGCTGCGAGCGGGTCCATTCCAGCGCGGCGCGGGCCTGCCGGTTGAAGTTGTCCGCCACGGCAAAGTACGCGTCGTCGAGGATCCCGGCCTCATGGTTGCCGAGAACCGCGCGCACCTGCGGCAGGGCCATGATGCGCTCGATGCAGCCGGCCGGATCGGGGCCATACCCCACGATGTCGCCAAGAACAACCGTCTCCTCGACGCCGACCGCCGCGATGTCCGCCAGGACGGCTTCCAAAGCCCCCAGATTGGCATGGATGTCAGCTAGGACAGCAACGCGCATGCACAGTCCCCGATCCGTTGCGGTCGTCACGCCGTACAACGTAGCCCTTGCTGGCTCCGCGGCCAGCCGGCCGCCGCCGTTCAGGCCCGGCTACGCCTTGCCCATCGGCGCGGCACCGCTATCTTAGCGGGTCGAAGCTTTCCGTCCTGCGTGCGCTCCGGTAGCTCAGCTGGATAGAGCATCGGATTTCTAATCCGACGGTCGGGGGTTCGAGTCCCCCCCGGAGTGCCACCTCTTTTCCCCTCTTTCCCCTCTGTAGAACGGCCTCCGGCTCGCGCGGGCGGGTTTGCAGCCGTTGGGCCGGTCTTGCCCAGTTTCAAGCGGTTTTCCTGCCGGTTTCCGGCCACATTCTGGCACAGCGGGCGGGGAGGCCGGCTCCCGCCCCGCGCCAACGCCGTCCCCGGCCCAATCCGGCCAGGCGATTGCCCGGGGCCTTCCGGCGGCGGCGATCCCGCCCCGTCCGGCCACGCCGGCGGCCCGGTTGCCGTCCTGAAGGCACGGGGTGCCCGTTGCGCCGACGCCGGGCCGTTCTGGCCGGGTACATGGAAGGCGGGTGGTGTCGAGGCTATATTGGCGGTTGCGGAGTCCGCAGAACGGCGAGGCACAACGCATGGCGACGGGCACAGTCCTGATCACCGGCACGGCCGGCTTCATCGGCTACCATCTGGCCGAGGCGATGTTGGCGGGCGGCTGGCGCGTGGTCGGCTACGACAACTTCAACGACTACTATGACGTGCGGCTGAAGGAGGCTCGGCACCGGCGGCTGGAGGCGCGTGCGGGCTACCGCGGGGTTCGCGCCGACCTGTGCGACGGCGACGCATTGCGGCGGCTATTCGGGGAGGAGCCGTTCACGCAGGTCATCCACCTGGCGGCGCAGGCCGGGGTGCGCTACTCGCTCGAACACCCGATGGCGTACGTGCGCTCCAACCTGGAGGGTTTTGTCAACGTCCTGGAAGCCGTGCGCCACGCCGGGGTTCCCCGCCTGATCTATGCGTCCAGTTCGAGCGTCTACGGCGGCAACACCAAGCTGCCCTTTTCCGAGGGTGACAGCGTGGACCGGCCGGTCAGCCTGTACGCCGCCACCAAGAAGGCCAACGAGCTGATGGCCCACGCCTACTCGCACCTGTACGGCATGCAGACCGTGGGGTTGCGCTTCTTCACCGTCTACGGGCCGTGGGGCCGGCCCGACATGGCCATGTGGATTTTCGCCGACAAGATTGCCCGCGGCGAGCCGATCCCGGTATTCAACCACGGCGAGATGCGGCGGGACTTCACCTACGTGGCGGATGTGGTCAAGGGCATCCTCGGCGCGGTAGGCGCGCCCGACCTGGGGCCGTGCGAGGTCTTCAACCTTGGCAATCACCGTTCGGAGCGGCTGCTGGACTTGATTGCGGCCATCGAGCGGGCAGTCGGCCGCCAGGCGGTGTTGCAGATGCTGCCGATGCAACCGGGGGATGTGCCGGCGACGTATGCCGACATCGAGCTGGCGCGGCGCCGGCTGGGCTTCGAGCCGACGACGCCGATCAGCCAGGGCGTGCCGGAGTTCGTGCGGTGGTTCATGGACTATACGAAGGAGACGCGAGCGCATGCCTGACCGAATCCACATGGGGGCGCACGGCCTCGAAGTCGGGGATCACCCCGTCATCCCGTTCATCGAGGGCGACGGCATCGGCCCGGACATCTGGCGCGCCGCGGTGCGGGTCTTCGACGCCGCGGTCGAAAAGGCCTACCAGGGCCGGCGCGCCATTGCCTGGAAGGAAGTCCTGGCCGGCGGGAAGGCGCACCAGCTGACCGGCGAGTGGTTGCCGGCCGAGACGATCGAGGCGTTCCGCACCTGGCTGGTCGGCATCAAGGGGCCGCTGACCACGCCGGTCGGCGGCGGCCTGCGCAGCCTCAACGTCGCGTTGCGCCAGGAGCTGGACCTGTACGTCTGCCAGCGCCCGGTGCGCTGGTTCCCCGGCGTGCCCTCGCCGGTGCGGCGGCCGCAGGACGTGGACATGGTGATCTTCCGCGAGAACACCGAGGACATCTACACCGGCATCGAGTACGAGAACGGCACGCCCGACTGCGAGGCCTTCAAGCGGCTGCTGGCCGAGCACTTCCCCAAGCAGTTCGCGCGCATCCGCTTCCCGGCCTCCAGCGGGCTGGGGGTGAAGCCGGTCTCGCTGGAGGGCACGGAACGGCTGGTGAGGGCGGCCATCCGCTGGGCCTTGGACAACCGCCGGCGCAGCGTGACCTTGGTGCACAAGGGCAACATCATGAAGTATACGGAGGGGGCCTTCCGCAACTGGGGCTACGGGGTGGCCGAGCGTGAGTTTGGGGATCGGGTCTACACCGGCCTGCAGTGGGAGCGGACGCGGGTCGCCCGCGGCGAGGAGGCGGCCAACCTCGAACAGAGGCAGGCACTGGCGGCGGGCCGGATGCCGGTCAAGGACGTCATCGCCGACATCTGCTTCCAGCAGTGCCTGACGCGGGCAGGCGAGTTCGACGTCATCGCCACCATGAACCTGAACGGCGACTACCTGTCCGACGCGCTGGCCGCGCAGGTCGGCGGCATCGGCATCGCCCCCGGCGCCAACATCAACTACGAGACCGGGCATGCGGTCTTCGAGGCCACGCACGGCACCGCCCCCAAGTACGCCGGCCAGGACAAGGTCAACCCGGGCAGCGTCATCCTCTCCGGCGAGATGATGCTGCGCTACCTGGGCTGGGCGGAGGCCGCCGACCTCATCCTGCGCGGCCTCGAACGCGCCATCGCCGCCAAGACCGTGACCTACGACTTTGCCCGGCTCATGGACGGGGCCCGCACTGTGGCCTGCTCGGCATTCGGCCAGGCCATCGTTGACCAGATGGCATGAAACACGACGACGTCAGCGCGTGGAACGAATACCGCTGGGAGCAGGCCCTGCGCGAGAGCGATGACTTCGCCGCGCGTTATTTCGCCTTGCTCCGGCGGTTCTGCGACCTGCCGGGCGCCGAGGAGCTGATCGCCGAACGCATGGGGCCGGACTACGAGGACAGCCTGCCCGAGTGCGAGACCGAGTGCGAGGACTGCGAGAAGCGCTGGGACTGCGAGTACGCCGCGCCGCACGAGTGGGTCACCCATTCGCCGGACGCCGACGATGAGGACGAGGAGGATGACGGGGGCGAGGAGGGGGGCGGCGAGGACGAGGCGGGCGAGGAGCCGCCGATCGAGCTTGGCGACGCCTTGTTCTACGAGACGGATCCGACCTTCCATTCCCTGCGCCAGGCGGCCATGGGGTGGTGCAACATCTATGCCGCCATCCTGCCTCCCGAGGCGCGGCGGCGCGGCCTGAGCATCCTGTTCGCCATCGGCCGCGGCCTGGCCAACCTCAGCTGCAGCGTCGGCAACGGCCTGTACGAGCAGCCCGCCGCCAGCGTCGCCTTCGCCAAGCGTTGCCTGGCCTGCCTCAACATGGCCCTAGGCGACCTGCAGCGCATGATGGACGAGCGGCCACGGCTGGCCCGGCTGCTCGCGGCCATGCAGGAGCACCTGCTGCGGGCGCGCGGCGCCGTGGTTGATCATTTGGGCCGCTGCCGCGAACGTCTGGCCGAAAAATAGGTGCGGCGCACGCAAAACCCCGTGGCGTCTTGCATTCATCGGCGAACCGCGCTATAGTGCCGCTGTTGGTGTGGTCACCGATGACCCTGGAGTGGATCGAGCATCCATAGTGGAGAAGCATGCGGGTGACGGTTTCGCCTGCATCGTTGGGCCGCCTGCGGGCCTGCCTTGAGGAATCAGGCAAGAACAGAAGGAGATGGATGATGCGAGTTCAAGCGTGCCGGTTGTCTCGTGTGTTGGCCCTTGGCGCCATGACCCTCGGTTCGGTCGCCGCGTTCGCCCAGGATGTCGCCTACACGGCTGAACCATCGACGGCCAAGCTGCTGGGCGGCGGCATCCTCCAGTTGATCATCGCCATTATCCAGCTGTGCATTGCCCTCGCCATCGCGGCCTTCGCCATCAACAAGGGGCTGAGCCTGCTCACCAACCTGCTCAACCGCACCGGAAAGAACCTGGACATCTGGCAGGAAATCCGCAACAAGAACGTGGCCGTGGCCCTGATCGGCGCCGCCGTGGTGATCAGCTACTGCAACGTCATCGGCTCGGGCATCGGCTCGATCGCCAACGTGCTGAACGCCATCGCCCGCCAGAGCCTGTGGACGAGCGTGACCGGCCTGATCGCCGCCTTCATCAACCTGTTCGTCGCCATCGCGGTCGCCAGCTTCGCCATCACCGTGGTCTTCCGGGTGATGGACAAGCTGACCAACAAGATGGATGAAGTGGCTGAGCTGAAGGCCAACAACATCGCCGTCGGCGCCATCTACGGCGGCCTCATCATCGGCGTGTCGTTCCTGATCGCCGCCGGCGTGAGCAGCATCGGCATGGGCGTGAACGCGGTGCTGGACGCCATCGTCAGCATGTTCTAAGCCGCGCCCCCCGCCAGTCATGGCTTCCTGCGCAGCCTGCCGGGCTACCGTGTCCGGCAGGCTGTTGCCTGTTTACAGCGGGCACCGGCGCGATGAGCAAGACCGAGATCCAAGCCGTCCTGTCCGGCTTGAACCTGCATCCGAGCCGCCGGCTGGGACAGAACTTCCTGTGTGACGGCAATCTCCTGCGCGCCATCGTCCGCGACGCCGCCCCGGCGCCCGGCGAGTCCATCCTCGAAATCGGCGCCGGCACCGGGGTGCTCACGGCCGGGCTGCTGGCCGCCGGCTGCCAGGTCACCGCGGTCGAGATTGACCACCGCCTGCACGAGCACCTCGGCATCCGGTTCGGGGACTCGCCCCGGTTGCGGCTGGTGCGGGCCGACGCCTGCCGGCTCGACTACGATGAACTCATGGGGTCCGCCCCCTACCGTTGCGTCGCCAACCTCCCCTACTCCGTCAGCACGGTCGTCCTGACCCGGCTCTGTGAGGCGGCCAACCCGCCGACGGCCCTGCTGATCCTGCTGCAGCGGGAGATGGCGGAACGGTTGACCGCCCGGCCTTCGAGCAAGGCGTACGGCGGGCTGACGGTACAGACCAGCCTCCTCTACGAGGCGCACCTGTTGCGCCGGGTGCCGCCGGAGGTCTTCCTGCCGCCGCCGGCCGTCGAGTCCGCCCTGCTCCGCCTCACCCGCCGTAGCGACGCCGCCCCCGCCGCCGAGCGCCGGCTGGCCGGGGACGTCGCGCGCCTGGCTTTCGGTCAGCGCCGCAAACGGCTGGGGCGGACGCTGGCGTCGCGCTACGGGGCCGAGCGCGTCGGCGCCGCCCTGCAGCGGCTGGGGTTGGATCCCAACGTGCGGCCGGAGGAACTCGCCCCCGAGCGGTTCATCGAGCTGGCGCGTCTGCTGTGACCGGCGCCGCGGGCCTCTCCCGCTTCGCCAGCCAGGCATTGCGCAGGTAGAGCAGGATGTCGGCGAAGACCATGACGCCGTTCAGCGCGTACAGGGCGGTCACGAAGTCCAAGTCGTTGCGGACCTTGTGGATCACGCCCGCGACATAGCCGATGAAGACCACCACCAGGAACCACAGGCTCTTGGCACCGTTGCGGCGGGTCCGGTAGGACTTCGCGATCGAGAGGGGCCACGCCGCACCGAAGCAGATCAGCATCAGGGCTTCAAACAGGCTCATGGTAAGAGACCTTTCCGTTCGCCGGCCGTAACATATCCCTGGCCGCGGCCGGGGACAACAGGACAGACACGCATGAGCAGGCTCCGCATCGCAGTCGTCGGCCTCAACTTCGGGCGGCACATCGTCAAGGAAATCGTCGAAGGGCCGGCCCGGGAGGAGTTTGAACTGGCGGCCGTGTGTGACTTGGACCGCGCCAAGGCCGAGGGCGTGGCGGCGGCCTGCGGGTGCCGCGCCTACGGCTCGCTCGATGAGCTGCTGGCCGACGCCTCGATCCCAACCATCGGGCTGTTCACCGGGCCGGTGGGCCGGGCCGGACTCATCGAGAGAATTCTGGACGCCGGCCGCGACGTGATGACGACCAAGCCGTTCGAGCTCGATGCCGCGGCGGCCTGGCGTGTCCTGGCGAAGGCCGAACGGCTCGGGCGGGGCCTGCGCTTCCGCAACGGGGCCGTGGGCAGCGTCTTCGCCTCGTTCTGCATCGAGGACGGCGACATCTACCGCAACAGCATGGCGCTGAACTTCGAGCGCGGCACCGTCTACCGCAACACCGGCGCCCTGCGCCGTGAAACCGCCCGCGGCCGTATGGAACTGGCCCTGGTGATGGGCCGCAACGACGGCGGCAGCCGCATCGTCGCCGAACGCGTGGTCTCCGAGGGCAGCGGCGCCTACCAGTGGGGAGCGTTCGCACGGGCCGTGCGCGGCGAGAGACTGGGCGGCCAGGTGACGCGCGACGAGATCGTCGCCGGCCTGCGCATCGTCGAGGCCATGCGCGAGGCCGAACTCGGCGGCGGAACGGCGGTTGTGCGGCCGGCCGGGCCAGGCTGACAGGCGCGCTTGAGAAAGTCCGCGGCCCGGCTATTTTTCCATCCTCGGCACACGGACACCCGGACGACGGTGCGGCCGGCGCGATCCTTCAGGCAAGAACAGGGAGAGCGGCTATGGACATGAACATCAAGACGTTGGAGAAGACCACCCAGGGGCGCATGGAGGCGGCGGTCAAGGCGATGCAGGACTCGTTCGCCGCCGTGCGCACGGGCAAGGCCTCCCCGGCCCTGGTCGAGAACATCATGGTCGAGTGCTACGGATCCTCGATGCGGCTGCGCGACGTCGCCGGCATCACCGCCCCCGAGCCGCGGCTGCTGGTCATCCAGCCTTGGGATCAGGGAGTCCTGGGCAGTATCGAGAAGGCGATCCAGGCCTCGAACATCGGTATCAGCCCCGTCAGCGACGGCCGCGTGATCCGGCTCCCCATCCCGGAACTCAGCGAGGAACGTCGCAACGAGATGACCAAGCTGGTGAAGACCCGGGCCGAGGACGCGCGGGTCGAGGTGCGCAACGTGCGCCGCGAGGCCAACGACTTCGCCCGCAAGTCCCAGAAGGACGGCAAGATCACCGAGGACGAACTCGACGCCATGCAGAAGCGGATACAGAAGATGACCGACGACACGATGGATCGTATCGGCAAGGTGCTCGAGCAGAAAGCCAAGGAGCTGATGCAGGTCTGAACGACGGGCACACCCGCCGCGGACGGGGCGGCTGGACACCGGCCGGCGCGGCGCGGCGGCGAAAACAGGAAGAGCCTCCGGCCGGATGGCGCGGAGGCTCTTCCGCCTCGGTGAGGCCGCTTACTCCTTGAGGTCGTCGATCGCCTTGCCGACATCGGTGGCGGCTTCTTCGGCGGCGTCGGCCGCCTTCTCGATCGGGCTCTTCTTCTTGCATCCGACCAACGGCAGGACAAGGGCGGCGCAGACCAGCAGGAACACCAGCTTCTTCATCAGGAACCTCCTTGGTGACATCCCAGCCGTGACGCAATGCGCTATGGCTGGTGAACGCGTCTACGATACACGGCGGACGCCGTTTGGCAAGCGCCCGCCGCCACAGCCCCCCGTCGCCAGGCCTTGGGCCGGCCAGGCGCGTGCCGCCCGTTGCCGCCTGCCCCGCCCATTTTCTCGGATCATGGAAGCCGCCATGTCCTGGGACGCCGCCTACCGCAACTGCCATCTCTGCCCGAGGCGATGCGGGGTGGACCGCACGCGCGGCCAGCGTGGCGTCTGCGGCCAGACCGACGCCTGCCGTGTCGCGTCGGTCGGCCCCCACTTCGGCGAGGAGCCGTCCTTCAGCGGCACCCGCGGCTCCGGCACGATCTTCTTCAGTGGCTGTCCATGCCGGTGCTTCTTCTGCCAGAACTACCAGATCTCCCTCGAAGGGATGGGCGAAACCCTGGCGCCGGACCAGCTCCACCGGGCCGCCGCCGACCTCGCCGCCAGCGGCGTCCACAACCTCAATCTCGTGACCCCCGACCACTTCTGGCCGCACGTGCGTGAGCTCTGCCGCCGCCTCCGGGAGAACGGCCTGGCCATCCCCATCCTCTACAACTGTTCCGGCTATGAGCGGCCCGAGATGATCCCGCCGATTGCGGAAGCCGTTGACATTTTCATGCCGGACTTCAAGTATGCCCAGCCCGAACTGGCCGCCGCGTGCATGGCGGCGGCCGACTACCCCGAGACGGCCCTGGCCAGCCTCATGAAGATGGTGGAGTGCAAGGGGTTCCTCGAGCCCTTCGACCCCACCCGCGCCACCCCGGCGCGCACCGGGGTGCTGGTGCGGCACCTGGTCCTGCCGGGCCATGTCGAGAACAGTTTCGCCGCCCTGCGCCGGCTGCGCCACGAGTTCGGCCGCATGCTGCCGCTGTCCGTCATGAGCCAGTTCCGCCCGATGCCCGAGTGCGGGCGCCGCGGCCTGCTGACGGCGCCTCTGGCGGCGGCCGAGTACGAGCGGGTGTGCGCCGAAGTCGAGGAGCTGGGGTTCGAGCAGGTCTACCTGCAGCCGCTCCTCCTCGATTCCGGTTTCACGCCGGACTTCCGCCGGGATGAGCCGTTCGACGGCAACCGCGGACGCCGTCCCTGACCACCGTGGCGCCGCGGAGAGGGGGCCGGAAAGACGGCGGCACCCGCATCCCCCCGCGCCGGCGTTGGAGCACACTCCTGGGGGGGGGCCGTGCGTTTCCCCGGCGCAACCGGGGGCTGCAGACCTCGGCCTTTCGGGGTGTTGCGCCCCCTCGCCTCACGCCCCAGGCCAAAGGCCCCCTCAACCTTACCCCTGCTCCCGCGCCAGCGGCTTGGCCCGCGCCTTGGAGGCCTCGGCAATCGCGGCAGACGGCTTGTGCCAGCCGGAGATGATGGCGCTGGCCACAAACACGGTGGAGTAAGACCCCGCGATGATGCCGAGGATCATGACCAGGGCGAAGTCGTTGATTGCCCCGCCGCCGAAGAGGAAGAGCACCACCACCACCAGCAGCGTGGTGAACGAGGTCAGCAGGGTGCGCGACAGCGTCTCGTTCACGCTGAGGTTGATGATGTCGTCGTAGGTCTTGGACTTCAGCAGCGAGATGTCCTCGCGGATGCGGTCGAAGATGACGATGGTGTCGTTGATCGAGTAGCCGACGATGGTCAGCAGCGCCGCCACCACCGGCATCGATAGCTGCCGTCCGAGGATCACGGCCAGGCCAAGCGAGACGATGACGTCGTGGACCAGCGCGATCACCGAGGCGACGCCATAGGTGAACTCGAACCGGAAGGCGACGTAGACGATGATGGCCGCGAAGGACAGCAGGAGGGCCACCAGGGCGCGCAGCTGGAAACGGGCGCCGACAAGGCTGCCGACACTGTCGGTCTGGACGTGTTCGAGCTTGCTGTCCGGGTACTTCCCCTCCAGCTGGGCGGCCATCTGGTCGAGGATCCCGGCCGACTCACTCGATGAGCGCGCCGGCAACACAACCTCCAGCAGCCTGCCCTCGGCACTGGTGCCCTGCTTGTAGCCGATGCGGCAGTCGCCAACCCCGGCATCGGCCAGCACCCCGCGCACCACGCCGACCTCGGGGGCCTCGCCGCTGACCACGCGGTACACGGCCGCCGTGCCGCCGGCAAAATCAATGCTCAGCACGTCCCGGCCCTTGACCGCGATCCACGCGATGGAGAGGACGATCAGCCCGATCGAGATCGCGTAGGCGGGCTTCTTCAGGGCCAGGAAGTCAATGTGCGTCTTGCGGATCATGGTCGCCATGGACAGCGTCTTGATCCATCCCGCCCCCACCATCAGGTCGAAGATGGCACGGGTGACGAACAGCGCGGTGAACATGCTGGCGGCGATGCCGATGGCCAGGGTGACGGCGAAGCCGCGGATCGAACCGGTGCCCACCCGCAGGAGGATGAGCGCGGTGAGAACCGTGGTCAGGTTCGAGTCGAAGATGGTGATGAAGGCCCTCCGGTACCCCGCCTCGATGGCGTGCGCGAGAGACTTGCCGTTCTGCAGCTCCTCACGGATGCGCTCGAAGATCAGGACGTTGGCGTCCACCGCCATGCCCATGGTCAGCACCAGTCCGGCGATGCCCGGCAGGGTGATGGTGGCGCCGGTCAGCGCCAGGGTGCCGACCGTGAGGACAACGTTTGCGAAGAGGGCGATGTCGGCCACGAGCCCGGCCACCCGGTAGTAGAACAGCATGAACAGCACCACCGCGACGAACCCGACGATCGAGGCCACAATCCCGCTGCGGATCGAGTCCACGCCCAGCGTCGGATCGGTGCCGAATTCACTGTCAATGCGGATCGATACGGGAAGGTTGCCGCTCTCGATGACGCCGGCCAGACGACGCGCCTCCTCGGGCCCGAAACTGCCCGTGATCTGCGCCCGGCCGCCCAGAATCGCCTCGCGGATGCTGGGCGCGCTGTAGACCTCGCCGTCCAGGACGATGGCCAGCCGCCGGCCAACGTTCTCGGTCGTCAGGTCGGCAAACGCGGCCGCCCCCTTGTCGTTGAAGGTCAGGCTGACGTAATAACTGTTGAACTCGTTGAACGAGGCGAACGCGCGGGACACGTCCTTGCCCTTGACCCGCGACGGCAGCTTCGAGACGAACAGGTTCTCGCTGTACACCGTGCCGTCCGGCTGCTCGTTCTGCACGGCCTTCAGCTCCCACGCCGGGTCGCCCACAAAACCGGCCGGGTTGGCCAGGTACTGGCTGACCATCTGCTCGTTGTTGGGGTGGACGAGGTGGAACTCCAGCTTGGCGGTCTGTTGCAGCGTGGTGCGCACCTCGGCCTTCTGGTCCTCGGTGACGCTGGGCATGCGCAGCGAGACCGAGGTCGGCCCCGTCGGCTTGATCTCCGGCTCGACCACGCCGAGCTTGTCCACGCGCTTGCGTAGGATCTCGATGATCTGGTCGCGCACATCCTCGGCGCTGCGCTCGGCCGGCACATCCTTGGCATCGAAACCGACGATGAACTCGGTGCCGCCCTGCAAGTCCAGCCCGAGATGCAGCCGGCCCCGCGCCGCCTGCCGCACCCGGCTGAGCACCAGGTTGTTGGAGGCGCCGGGAACCGTCGGCACCTCGACGTACTGGTTGAGCATGACCGCCCGCCCCGCCACCGCCTCGGCCGCCTTCTTCAACGCGACCTGGGGCGCCCGCACCGGGGCCTCGGGGCGGCTCATCAGCTCGCGGGCCCGCGCCAGGACCTCCTCGTAGTCCTTGTGCGGCCGGGCGGCCGTCTGGGTCTCGGCCCGCACCCGTTCGACCTCGGCGGCCAGCCCCTTGGCGGCCTCTGACTCCGTGTCCGTCTCCGCGTACAGCTTGGCCTGGGCCGCCGCCAGTTTCGCCTCGGCCTCGGCCCGCGCCGCGGCCAGAGCCTTCACTCGCGGGGCGGCCAGCTTCTCGAAGGTGTCAAGGAAGGGCCGGTCCTTGACCGGGAAGATCGAGTAGGTCCATGCCGCCATGACCACCGCGATCAACGCAAAACGCCAGATCAACGACTTCTTCATATGCGCCGGCTTCCCTCAGTCGGTTGCGGTTCCCAGCAGACCCGTCGCCGCGTTCAGGCGACTCGCTCAACGCGTCCGATCGCGGCCCGGTCAATCTCGATGTCCACGTTCCCGCCCACGCGCAGGAGCAGGGACTTCTCGCGGACCTCGGAGATAGTGCCATAGATGCCGCCGCTGGTCACGATGCGGTCGCCCGCCTTGACCTTCTGGATCATCTCGCGGTGCTCGCGCGCCCGCTTCTGCTCGGGGCGGATCCAGAGGAAGTAGAGGACGACGAAGAGGATCACGAACGGGAAGAACTGCGCGATCATCCGCTGCCACGAGGCGGCCGCCGGCGCCCCGGTGCCGGATCCGGCAGGGGTGGCCTGGGCGACGACCGCGGCGATGCCATGCAAGGGGCTGTCCATCATGAACCGGAATCCTTCCTGCCTCACCCCGCCGCCCCAGGCGGCCGGGTCACGTCGAAGAAACCGGGTAATGTACCGCCCGCCACCAGACTTGGCAACCCGGTCGCGGAACAGGGTTCATCGGGGGAGATTCCCCTTGGGCGAAGGCGACGCCGCCCCGCCAAGGCCGGGCGCGAAGCCTGAACCGGCGGCCGCGCCCCTCCGCCCCCAACAGGCTATATTGCCCGCCATGACTGACCGCCCGGAAACACCCCGAGGCCCCGCCGCGCCGCCGGAGGCATCCGCCGCTGAACGCCGCCGGGCCCGCGCCAACCCCTTGCTGGCGGCCGTGCGCCTGGCGGCGTTCGGGACCGGCAGCCTGGTTCTGCTCACCGGCTACCTCCTGGCCCGGCGGTGCGCCCGCGGGCGCACCGCCAAGCTGGCGACCTCCCCGCGCTG
>MVZH01000069.1 GCA_002068325.1 Lentisphaerae bacterium ADurb.BinA184
TCGATGTCGGCTCATCGCATCCTGGGGCTGAAGAAGGTCCCAAGGGTTTGGCTGTTCGCCAATTAAAGCGGTACGCGAGCTGGGTTCAGAACGTCGTGAGACAGTTCGGTCCTTATCCACTGCAGGCGCAGGAGACTTGACGGGGGCATTCCTCAGTACGAGAGGACCGGGAATGAGCGGCCCCTGGTGTTCCGGTTGTCCCGCCACGGGGCATTGCCGGGTAGCTATGCCGCGACAGGATAAGCGCTGAAGGCATCTAAGCGCCAAGCCATCCCGAAGACCAGGTCTCCCACACCGCAAGGTGTCTGAAGGCTCCCGGAAGACGACCGGGTCGATAGGCCGGAGGTGCAAGGCCCGCAAGGGCTTCAGCCGACCGGTACTAATCAGCCGTGCGGCTTGACCACCTTTTTCCACGACGCGACAAGCCCCCCCGAGGGGGCCGGCGCGCCGCGGAAGGGGCCCACAGGACTTGACGACGCCGGTCCCGCCGGTAGAGACGGCTGGACGCCTCGCACACCCTGGCCCGTTGCCCCGCGTTCCCCCTGTGCCTCCCTTTTTGGCTGGTGACCATGGCGAGGGCGCAACACCCGTTCCCATCCCGAACACGGACGTGAAGGACCTCCGCGGCGATGATACTGTGCGTTCGCACGGGAAAGTAGCACGTTGCCAGCCTTTTCTTTTCCCAGAAGACCCGCGGCTGCGGCCGGCCTCGAACCGGCGCAGGCACGGGTTTTCTGCGTTCTGGACGGGCGCGCGGGGCGGTGCCGCGGGGCCCGGAAGGTGACCCGGGCACCGTTGGCGGACAGGTTGCAATGGGGCGCCATCGGGGTACTTTACCCATGGTGTGAAGGGGGAGGCCCCCCCGGCCGGGGCAGGGGGGGGGCAGGCGTGCGGTGTGAAGAGTCTGGCCTTGTACACATGGGCGGGGCACGGCGTGGCGGCCGGCTTCCAGAGGGCTGGGGCGCGCAGCCGCGGGCGGGCGCCGGAGTGTTGCCCAGGAGACGGCGGTTCAGGGTAGGGTTCAGCTGGGCCGAGAGCCACTGCGGGAGATAGGCATGCACAACGGGATGGGCAACCTGATGACTCGAATCAGCGCCGTTGCGGCCATGATGGCGGCGGCGGCGGCGAGGGCCGCCGCCGAGGCGGGGGACGCGCCGCGCGTTGACACCCTGCGGAAGGCCATGGAGGTGGGCGGCTGGACCATGTGGATCCTGCTGGCGTTGTCCGCCATCGGGCTGTTCCTGATCCTGTTTTTCATCTTCACGATGCGCGTGGGCGTGCTGGCGCCCCATCGCTTCGTGGGCGAGGCGACCGACGCCTGCGAGGCCGGGGATCTGGGGGCGTTGCAGGCCCTTGGGCAGTCGGGCAACTGTGCCGCCGCCCGCATCCTCTCAGCCGCCGCCGAGCAGATCGCGATCTCACGGCAGTTCGATTATGCCGCGGTGCGCGATGCGGTTGAGGATGAGGGCGGCCGCATCGCCAGCGGCCTGTGGCAGCGGGTGCAGTACCTGCTCGACATTGCGGTGGTGGCGCCCATGGTCGGATTCTTTGGCACCGTCCTCGGCATGCTCGACTCCTTCGCCGGGATGCAGACCGAGATCGGCGCGGTGCGGCCGGAGTCCATGGCTCAGGGGGTGGCCAAGGCGCTCATCACCACCGTCGCCGGGCTGATTGTCGGCATCACCGCCATGATCCTGTTCGCGGTCTTCCGTGGCCGTCTGAACCAGATCGTCGCCCGCCTCGAAGAGACCTGCAGCCTGCTGCTGCGCAAGTTCATCGGCGCCTACCTGGCCAAGGCTGAGGCAAGGAAGGGGTGAGGGCGTATGGACTTCCGTAAGCGACTGGCTGGCCCCCACGTCTCGTTCCAGATGGCGCCGATGGTCGACGTGATGTTCCTGCTGCTGACGTTCTTCATGGTGGCGGCCATCGAGGCACGGTGGGAGACCAAGCTCGACCTCACCATGCCCACGGCCACCTCCGGGCAGCGTCCCGACCGCCAGCCGGGCGAGATCATCATCAACGTGGACAAGGACGGCCGCATCTTCATCGGCGAGTCCGAGATGACGGTTGAACGCCTTGGCCGTCTCCTGGGCGATGTGGCCAAGGAGTACAAGGACCAGCCCGTCATCATCCGGGCCGATGCGAAGACGGCCCACGAGCACGTCGTGGCCGTCCTCGATGTGTGCCGGCAGGTGGACATCTGGAACGTCGCCTTTGCCGCGCTGCCCAAACCGCCGGAGCCGGCCGGCCCATGACGCCGTTCCCCGTTGCCCAGATTTGCGTCGTGGCCTTGGCCCTGCTGGTGGCCGTGTCCTGTCCGCTCGGCGCCCAGGAGGCGGGCGGGGTGGTCACCGGGACGGGCGGGGTGGGGGACGAGGAGGCCGTCACCCAGTACCAGTTGGCCGACGGCCTGCTGAAGCGGCGTTTCCACGACATGGCCGAGGCCGAGTTCCGTGCCTTTCTCGAACGGCACGGCGGGCACGCGCTGGCACCGGCCGCCGCCTACGGGCTGGTGCAGTGCCTGCACCGCCAGGGCAGGGCCGACGAGGCGGTCGCGCAGATCCAGGCGTTCCGTGCGCGCTGGCCGACGGACGCGCTCGCCTCCCGGCTGACGTTGGTGCAGGGGGACATTCTCCTGCAGCAGGGGAAGGTTGCCGAGGCGGCTTCGTGTTTCGACGCCTTGCTGCAGGATGCGGACGTCGGCACACGCGAGGCGGCGGAGTATTTCGCGGCGCAGTGTCAGGAGAAGCAGGGCGATGCGCCGGGGGCGACGGCCGGCTACGAACGGCTGGCGGCGCGGCCGTTCGTGCCGGAATCGCCTTACCGAGCCTATGCCGCACTGGCCTTGGCGGCGTACCGCGAGGCTTCCGCCGCCGAGGCGGCCGCGGGGCTGTTCGACCGGCTTGCCGCTGAGGGCAACGTTCCCGAAGATGTGCGCGAGGAGGCGCTCTTCCGGCGTGCGCGCCTGGCCTTTGCCGCGAAGGACTGGGACAGTGTGATCGAGCGCGCCGGGCGGTTGGTGCTGCTGGCTCCGGAAAGCCGCTTTGCCGCCGTGGCGGCACGGTTGCGCGTGCGCGCCGCCCTTGAGGCTGGCCGCCCCAAGCAGGCGGCTGCCTTGGCCGAGGAGTGGCGACAGCGCCATCCCGCACCCGACCTCGAACTGGACGCGCTTGACGGCCCCGCTCGCCTTGCCGCCGAGGACTTTGCGGGCGCCCTGGCCTGCTTCGAGCGCGTGATCGCTGGTCTGCCCGCCGGCGGCGACCCCCACCGTCGTGCCCTCCATGGGCGCCTGGCCTGCCTGCTGCGGATGGGACGGTACGCCGAGGTTGGCCCGGCGGCGGAGGAGTTCCTCAAGCGCTACGCCGAGGACGACTTGGCTGCGGACGTGCTCTATTTCCAGGGGATCGCCGCCCAGGAGACTGGGAGGCACGACGCGGCGGCGGCGGCTCTCGACCGGGCGGTGACCGCGGTCGCCGGCCGGCGCGACTGGATCTACTTCGAGGACGCCTGCGTGCGCCTGGCCGCCGCCCTCGAGAAGACCGGCAAGCTGCGCGAGGCGGCGGCGAGCTACCGTCAGCTGGCGGCCGGGAAGGACGCCGACACCGCGGCGCGGTTGTTGCTGCAGGCGGCGGAGTGGCTGCAGAAGGCCGGCGACACCGACGGCGCCGCCGCCGAGTTCGCCAAGGTGTTCAACCAGGCCAAGGCCGGAACCGGCGAGCGCCGCATCGCGGCCCTCCGGCTGGCCCGGCTCGAAATCGGCCGCGAACAGCCCGCCCAAGCCGAGAAGGTTTTGGTGCAATACCTCGGCGACGCTCCGCAAGCCGAGCGTGGCGACGCCATGCTGCTGCTCGGGTACGCACAGTCACGCCAGGCCCGCTACCCCGAAGCCGTCGCGACGTTCCGGGCCTTCCTGGACACGCCGCAGCCCGCGCGCCTGGCGGCCGAGGGCCGGTACATGCTCGCCCTCACGCACCTTGAGGCGGGACAGGACGATGAGGCCTTTGCACTGCTGACCGGGCTGTGGCAGTTGCCTGCCGAAACCCGGCCCGTCTTCAGCCGCCCCGTTCTGCTGAGGTTGCAGGAGGTTGCCTTCCAGCGCAATCAGTATGCCGTCAGCGAACAGATCGGGAGGCACCTGATGGAGTCCGGCACCGGCGAAGACGCCTGGCAGGCCCGGTTGCGGCTGGCCGAGACCCTGATGGCCCTGAACCGGCACGACGAGGCGGCCGCCCTGCTCGATGAGACCGTTGACCCGACGGCCTCACGGGCCACGCCGCCGCCGGAGCCGCTGGTTCAGGACGCCTGGGCGCTGCTCGGCGAGATCGCCTTGGGGAAAGGGGAGCGCGGCCGTGCCTACCATGCGTTTGAGAAAAGCCTGGCGCGCCCGGGCACCAGCGCCCGCACCACCGTGCGTGGGCGCTGGGGCAAGGCCAAGGTGCTGTCCGACGAGGGCCGGGCGGCCGACGCGCTCCGCCATGCCGTCAGTGCGTTCGTGGTCGGCGACGACCCGGTCTACACGCCCCGCGCCATGCTGTTGGCCATCGAGCTGCTGGCCGGGCAGGGGCGGCTGGACGAGGCCCGCGCCACCTGGGAGGAACTGGGCCGGCGGTATCCGGCGGTGGCCGAGCAGAACCGGGGGCAGCCGTTCGTCCTGCGCCTGACGTCGCCCGCCATGCCGTGAAGGGCCGTCCGTTCGTGGGCGGGGCGTTCCGCCGGCGCACGGGGCCGTTCCGCCAGGGTTCTGGCAAGGCGAGGGCTTGCAACGGCGATGGCCCCGCCTATATTGCGGTTGAGACACTTCGCTTTCGGGCTCCCGGCCAGCGGAGATTGCAGCAGCCATGGCAGGCAACAAGCGCATCATCGTTCTCTCGGAGCAGTTCCGCGGCCAGGCCTTTGACCTGAAGGCGGAGAAGTACACCGTGGGGCGGCATGAGGACTGTGACATCTGCCTGCCCGACCCTACCATCAGCAGCCATCACTGCACCCTGGTGCGGGTGGAGGGGGGCGGCTTCGAGCTGCAGGACGCCGGCAGCACCAACGGCACCCGCGTCAACGGGGTCCGCGTCCAGTCGCAGAAACTGGTCAACAGCGACATCGTGCAGGTCGGTGCCATCGAAATGCTCTTCGACTCCGACGAGAAGGGCGACTCGGGGACGGCGAGCACGCAGACCGGGATCAATCTGCAGAACTCGGCCGGGACCACGACGATCTCCGAGGTGCCGAATTTCTCGCCGTTCGGTTCGCGTTCCGGGCCGGGGAAGGGGAAGGGCACGTGGTCGTCCAGGCTCATCGCCGGTGCCGTCGGGTTGCTGATCATCGCGGCCGTGGTGGTGCTGGTGATCCTGCTGATGAACCTCTTTGTCGAGTTCTGAGCGTGGCCGGTCAGTCTGGCCGGCCGGCGTTCCTCCCGTGTTCCCGCCCCGCCCTGCCCATCCCTTGTGGGCGAGCCCAGTTGGCCTCTCGGGCAGGCGTGGTCGCCGCCCGGCCCTGAGCGCATGGGGCGGGCGCCGATGACGCCAGTGAGCAAACGATGACGGACGAGCCAGTGGACAAGAAGCCTCCTTCCCCTCGGGACGGGGATTCGCCGCCGCCGCGGCCGGAGTTCCGCCCGGGACGGCCGCCGGTGCAGACGCTCATCCTGTGGGCGTTGGTGCTGTTCGCCCTGCCGCTGGCGATTTTCTTCATCGGGCAGCAGCGGAAGGTCGAGACGGTTGACCTGAGCCAGTCAGATTTTGAGAAGCACCTCGAGGCGGGCCGGGTGACCGAGGCGGTGGTGGTCCGCGAGCCGTCGCTGGGGATCAAGGAGATCCAGGGCCGCTATGTCCTGCCCTCGGTGGAGGCTCCGCACGCGCCCGACGCCGAGACCGTGCCCTTCCGCGCCGATGTGGTCTACACCGACCGCCTCGACGAGCTGTTGCGCGAGCACTGCCCCGAGCGGGAGTCGAAGACGGTGAGCAACGTCTGGGGCGGGGTGCTGGTGTCGGTGCTGCCGATCCTCGTGCTGGTAGGGGTGATCTACTTCCTGTTCTCACGTCAGCTCAAGGCGGCCGGGCGTGGGGCGCTGCAGTTCGGCAAGAGCCGGGCCCGGCTGATGACCCCGAGCCAGGAGCCGGTCACGTTCGCCGACATCGCCGGCATCGATGAGGCGAAGGAGGAGTTGCAGGAGGTCGTTGATTTCCTGCGGGCTCCGCAGAAGTTTCAGAAGATCGGCGGGCGGATTCCCAAGGGCGTGCTGATGGTCGGCCCGCCCGGCACGGGCAAGACCTTGCTGGCGCGCGCCATCTCCGGCGAGGCGGGGGTGGCGTTCTTCTCGATCAGCGGCTCGGATTTCGTCGAGATGTTCGTCGGGGTCGGGGCCAGCCGTGTGCGCGACATGTTCGAGGAGGGCAAACGGCACGCGCCCTGCTTGATCTTCATTGACGAGATTGACGCGGTCGGGCGCTCGCGGTTCTCCGGCATCGGAGGCGGCCACGATGAACGCGAGCAGACCTTGAACGCCATGCTGGCGGAGATGGACGGTTTCGAACCCAACGTCGGCATCATCGTGCTGGCGGCGACCAACCGGCCGGACGTGCTGGATCCCGCGCTGATGCGGCCGGGGCGTTTCGACCGCCGCATCGTCGTCGACCTGCCGGACATGAACGGCCGTCTCGGAATCCTCAAGATTCACGCCAAGAAGGTGAAGCTGGATCCGGCCGCGGACCTGGGCCAGATCGCCAAGGGCACCCCGGGGTTCAGCGGCGCGGACCTCGCCAACCTGATCAACGAGGCGGCGCTGGCGGCCGCCCGCGGCGGCAAGCCAATGATCCTGCAGGAAGACCTGGAGGAGGCGCGTGACAAGGTGCGCTGGGGCAAGGAACGCCGCAGCCGCGCGATTGACGAGAAGGACCGGGCGGTGACCGCCTACCACGAGGCCGGACACACGATCATCAGCCTGCTCTGCGAGCATGCGCCGCCGTTGCACAAGGTGACGATCATCCCGCGCGGGATCTCCTACCTCGGCGCCACCATGAGCCTGCCCGAGCGAGACCGCTACACCATGACCCACGGCGAACTGGCCGACGAACTGGCAGTCCTCATGGGGGGCAGGCTGGCCGAGCAGATGGTGTTCAAGGATGTCACCACCGGCGCCGCCATGGATCTGCGGCAGGCGACCGAACTGGCCCGGCGGATGGTCTGCGAGTGGGGCATGAGCCCCAAACTTGGCCCGCTGGCCTACGGCCACCGTGAGGAGCATATCTACCTGGGGCGGGACATCACCCGCACCGAGGACTACAGCGAGGAGACGGCCCGCGAGATCGATCAGGAGATCCGTGCCATCCTCGCCGCCGCCGAGCACACGGCAGAACGGCTGCTTGGGGAGCACCGGGAGGCGCTCGAACTGTTGGGGCGCACGTTGCTCGAACGGGAGACCATGACCGCCGAGGAGATCGTGGCCTTGGTTGGCATCCGGCCGAGGAATGGACGGACGTATGGGGTGGCGGCGGTGGCGGAAAGCGGCGCAGGGGCGCAGGTTGCAGAGGGCAAGGAGGAAACCGGGGGAGAGCCGAACACAAATAGCAAATAGCAAATAGCATATAGAAAAAACAGAAACAAGGGAGATGGGAAAAGCGGAACGGGAAAAGCAGAAAGCGGAGGAAGGCAGGACAGGTAGGACAGGCAGGACAGGCGGGGAAGCGGGGGCAGGCAGGGAAAGCGGGAGAAGACGGGCCCGTCGGCCGCCGGGTGTACTTGACCGGACGCTTACGTAAGGGCGAGGGAGGCTGGGAGCGGGGGAGGGCTTTGAGACCGTGGTTTCAGGTGGCGCTCCGGTGCGCGACATCTGCATTCTGTCGAGACGAGTTGATCCGCGCGTCACCGGGCATCATCTGCGATCCGTCCCCGGCTATCTGCCCGTCCTCACCCCTCATTTTCTATTTGCTATCTGCCATCTACTGTCTGTTGCCCGTTTCCCCCCCGCTTCCCGTCCCTTCCGGCCAGGCGGACGAAGCCATGTCGACATCCCCCAACCCCGCCGCCGCCAATACCCCCGCCTGGCTGCGGCCCCACTCGAACGGCGTGTTGCTGCGCCTCCATGTGCAGCCCAGGGCCGGCCGCACAGAGGTCTGCGGGGAGTTCGGCGATCGGCTCAAGCTGCGTGTCGCCGGGCCGCCGGTCGACAACAAGGCAAACCGTGAGATCATCGCCTTCCTCGCGAAGGCCCTTGCTGTGAGCCGGGGAGAGATCACGATCGTCCGCGGCGAGACCGGTCGTGACAAGGATGTGCTCGCGCATGGCGTGACCGCCGCCGCCGCCGCCGCCGCCCTTAGAACATGATCTCGGCGTCTTCGCTCGTCCGCGCCTGCTTCACCCACTGCTGGACGACCGGCCGCAACAGGAAGTCCTCCAGCTCCCTGTCCAGCTCGAACGCGTGGTCGCAGTAGCAGCAATGGCCGTACCCCTCGATGTCCTCGCGCGTCAGCAGCTCGCCGCAACGCGGGCACATGAGGAAGTCGGTGTTGTACTGGAGTTTCCGGCTCATCGTGTTACTGACCGGCCGGCGGGCGCGGGGTTCCGTCCCGCCCGGCCTCGTCTTACCTTCTGGCCGCCGCGCGCGCCTCGATCTTCGCACGGACGCGCGCGGCCACGCTGGCCTCGTACGCGTCAAGGTCGTCAATCGTCAGACGGTTGACGCCGCTGCCCATGGCGGCGGCCGCCACCTTGCGGGCCACCCGCGGCACCACCCGCGGGTCGAACGGCTTCGGAATGACGTATGACGCCTTCAGCGGGTTCCGGCCGTCGAAGATGCCGTTGCGGGAGTCTGCCGGGTATGCCTTGGAGAGAAACGCCCGCACGTCGGCGGGGACTTCCTCGCCGGCCAGCTCCACTAGGGCGGAGGCCGCCGCCAGCTTCATCGCCTCGTTGATGTCGCGGGCCCGGACATCCAGGGCGCCGCGGAAGATGCCGGGGAATCCGAGAACGTTGTTGACCTGGTTCGGGAAGTCGGTGCGGCCAGTGCCAACCACGGCGGCACCGGCGGCGAGCGCCTCGCCGGGATGGATCTCCGGCGCCGGGTTGGCCATGGCGAAGATCACTCCCCGGGGGGCCATGCGTTTGACCATCGCCGGGGTCACGCAGTCGGCCACCGACAGTCCGACGAACACGTCCGCGCCCTCGATGGCGTCGGCCAGAGTGCGCCGCCGGGTGTCGGCGGCCAGGCGTTCCTTCTGCGGAGTCATCCCGGCGGCCCGTCCCTTGTAGACCACCCCTTTGCTGTCGCAGATGATGACGTTCTCGCGCCGCACGCCGGCCGAGATGTAGAACTCGCTGCAGGCAATGCCGGCGGCGCCGGCCCCGTTGACGGTGACGCGCACGTCCTCGACGCGCTTGCCGACCAGCTTGAGCGCGTTGAGCACCCCGGCCAGCGAGATGATGGCCGTGCCGTGCTGATCGTCGTGGAAGACCGGGATGCCCATGCGCCGCTTCAGCTCGGCCTCCACCTCGAAGCAGGCAGGGCCGGCAATGTCTTCGAGATTGATGCCGCCATACGTCGGCTCGAAGGTCGCCACCACCTCGATGAGCTTGGCCGTGTCGGTATGGCCGTCGGCCGTGAACACATGGGTCAGGCACACCGGCGTGGCGTCAATGTCCGCAAACCGTTTGAAGAGCACCGCCTTGCCCTCCATGACGGGCATCGCGGCGTCGGGGCCGATATTGCCCAGCCCGAGCACCGCGGTCCCATCGCTGACCACGGCCACCGCATTGCCCTTGCCGGTGTACTCCCAGACCGTGGCGGGGTCGGCATGGATCGCGTTGCACGGGGTGGCCACACCGGGCGTGTAGGCCAGCGCCAGCTCAGCCTGCGTTTCGCACGGCTTGCTCAGGCCGGTCTCGATCTTGCCGGGTTGGGGGAACTGATGGTAGCGAAGGCTGGCTTCGCTGATGTCCGGTTTGTCGGCCATGGATTGCCTCGGAGACAGTGCCGGCGGACGACCCGGCACGCACCGGCGTGCCGTTCCGCCGCCCAACACAACAAAATATAGCTCCGCCACTGCCGGGCGAAAGCCGCACGAAGGGTTTTTGTCCGACCCGGCGACGCCGCGGCCCCCTCAACCGCGATCCCTCCTGGAACGGCCGCCCCGCGGTGGCATTTGCGGCCGGACGGGACTATGGTGAATGGCCGGTCGCGGCACCGACAACGCCAGGCAACCGGTGCAATACGGTGCAAAAACAGACGGGAGTCACCCCTCATGAACCTCGCCTTTGATGCCAAGCGCTGGCAGACGGTCCGCGAGACCTACGGCAAGTGGTGGGCCGGTGAACTGGAGCGCCCGCTCATCCAGATCACCTTTGGGGGACGCCAGCCGTCCGCCCGCAAGCCGGACATCCCGTACTACCACTTCGACACCTTCTACGACCTGGCCGTGCCGGCGGAGAAGATCGTGGACTGGTGGGCGTACAACCTCGAGACCCAGGAGTTCTCCCCCGACGCCTTCCCCCATGCCATCCCCTACTTCGGCCCCGGCAGCGCCGCGGCCTACATGGGCGCGCAGGTGCACAGCACCCCCGAGACCGGAACCACCTGGTTCAAGCCGGCCGCCCTCCTCGAACCGGACCGGCTCCATCTGCGTCACCAAGACGGCAATCCGTGGCACCGCCGCACCGCCGAACTGTACACCGCCGCCCGCCGCCGTTTCCAGGGACAGGTTCAGCTCGACATGACCGACCTCGGCGGCAACCTCGACCTCCTGGCCACCTTCCGGCCCAACGAGCATCTGCTCTACGACCTCTACGACCACCCCGCCGAGGTCAAACGCCTCACCTGGGAGGCCCACGAACAGTGGTGGCGCTACTTCGAGGAGTTCACGCGCCTCGCCGGCCCCGAGAATCCCGGATTCACCGCTTGGACGCCGATCTACTCGGCGACGCCCTACTACATGCTGCAGTGCGACTTTGCCTACATGATCGGGCCGCAGATGTTCGATGAATTCGTGAAGCCCGAACTGGCCGCCTGCTGCCGGCGTCTCGACCATGCCTTCTACCACCTCGACGGCCCCGGCCAACTGCCGCACCTGGACTCGCTGCTCTCCATCCCGGAACTCAAAGGCATCCAGTGGGTGCCCGGCGACGGCCAGCCCGACATCACCCAGTGGCCCGACGTGTACCGGCGCATCCACCGGGCCGGCAAGCGAATCCAGATGTTCGACAGCCAGGCCGGGGGCGGGCTGAAGGCGCTCGACATCATCGCCGACCAGATCGGCAGCGCCCGCGGGATCATCCTCATCGGCGGGGCCCCGCTCGCCGAGAAGGACAGCGTCCTCGCCTTCCTCACCAAGTACGGGGCCGCTTAGGGACAGACCCGCCAAGCGGACGCGCGCGGGCCTGCCGGCGATGCGGCGCATTCCCTGCGGAGCGCCGGTACCTTCGCCTCACATGGCCACGGCAGTGATCCTGAATGCCTTCAGGTCGAGCGGGCTTTCCCACTGCGGCAGGCGGGCGGCCGGCCCGGCGATCCGCACCAGCGGCGGCTCCCGGTCGGCGAGGCTATTGATCTTCGCCCACAGCGTCGTGTCCCCCCAGTACTGCGGCGGGGTGTCGGCAACCGCCACCGCGGCGAAGATCGCGCCAGGGGTCTGATGGCCGTCGCGGACCGCGTTCAGGGCAAGGCTTTCCAGCCGCCCCAGGCCGGTTTCGGGGTGCGGCCGCTCATCGAGCCAGCGCCTCACGGCGGCCGGCACCCAGGGCAGGGGAGGATTGTCGCCCGCCGCCAACCGGCTGAACAGGGCCGTGTCCTGGGTGGCGAACGCCTGGTCCACCGTGGCGGCATACGCGAACTGCGCATCCGTCACCGGGTGCCGATGGCCGTAGAGGGACGCCATCTGGGCCGGCAACAGCTGTCCAAGCCCGTGGTACGGCTCGATCCCCGGAAACGCGTCCACGCACAGCAGGTCGCCCCTCCGGATTCCCTTGAGCGCCAGGCAGGTGAGGACGTGGGCCAGCATCGCCTGGTCGAAGAGGCAGGCATCGAACCACAGGACGATGCGCGCGTAGGCGGCGGCCTCCGCCAGCTTGCGGTACTGCGCGCGCAGGGTTCTGAGGATCGGCTCCCGCCGCAACCCGCCGCCTGTGGCCGCCTCGATGAACTTGGCCCGTGCCGCAAGCGTGGCCTCATCGGGCCAGCCGGGGTTCCGGGGGCCGTCGTAGAGGATGTCGTGCCACACGAAAACCTCGCCGGGAAGCCCCGACCGGCTGAGGCTGCCGCCCGCGCAGTCGCCGCTGGTGATGTGAAGCGTCTCGCCCATCGTCTTGTCACTCCTGATCGCCACGGGGCTCCGGCTAAGGCCCGGACGTCGCCCGGCAGGCACCGAACCGGTCACGTAAGGAGAGGCGCTTGCAGAATCCCCGCGGACGAGAACGGCCTCGTGCGATGGAGGGCGGACCTCCGTGTCCGCCAAGTCATACCCGAAAACCCGGTCTGCCGCGGACGACCCCGGATGACATGGAGGTCGTCCCCTCCAGCCCGGCAGACGACGTCCTTATGGGCGTCGATGGAGGGCCGGGCTCCGTCCCGGCCACGTGACGGGAGGTTTTGCAGGAGCTTCAAGAGAACAGGCGGCCCGTTGCCAGGCCGCCTGTCGGGGGCATGACGGACGTCCGACGGCGCTCAGTCTCCGCCGGCCTTGCGCTTGCCGAGCTGGCGGTCAATCATCAGCAGCTGGCCCGTGCTCTCGCCGATCATCTCGAGGGTGTCGGCGATCTCCTTGGCGTTGGCCTCTTCCTCGACCTGCTCGGTGATGAACCAGTGCAGGAACACGCCCGTGGCGCGATCCTTGATCTTGTCGGCCAGGGCCGCCAGGTCGTTGATCAGGCTGGTCACCTTGGCCTCGTGTTCGCACACCGTCTGGAAGACCGCCAGCGGCGACTTCCAGTTGGTGGGCGGCTTGGCGATGGCGTCCAGCACCACGCGCCCGCTGGTCTCGTTGACGAACTTGTAGAAGCGCATGGCGTGATCCATCTCCTCGGCGGCCTGGACCTTCATCCAGTTGGCGAAGCCGGGGAGCGTCTTGCTCTCGAAGTGCGCGGCCATCGCCAAGTAGAGGTAGGCCGAATACATCTCGGCGTTGATCTGCTTGTTGATGGCGTCATTCATGGCTTTACTCATCATGAGGCACCTCCTGCCGCCTTGTGCGGCCCCGGCGGACGGGCGCAACCGGCGCCGGCCCGCACGGGTTTCGTTTGGGTCTAGACCAGTTCCTTCACTGCGGCCAGGACGGCCGCGTAGTCGGGCTCGTGGACGATCTCAGGCACCACCTCGGCGTACGCAAGCTTGTCATCCTTGCCGATCACAAACACGGCCCGCGCCAGCAGGCGCAGCTCCTTGATCAGCACGCCGTAGGCCAGGCCGACGCAGGCGTCGCGATGGTCGGACAGCGTTTCGACCCCGCTCACCCCGGCCGCCCCGCACCAGCGCCTCTGCGCAAACGGCAGATCCATGCTGACCACCAGAACCCTCACCTGGGTCCCGAGCCGGGCCGCCTCCTCGTTGAAGCGGCGGGCCTCGAGGTCACAGACCGGCGTGTCCAGCGACGGCACCGTCACCAGCACCCGCACCAGGCCCCGGCTGTCGCCGAGACGCACCTCCGCGAGTGCGTTCGAGAGCGCCGTGAAGTCCGGCGCCGTCTCACCCACCCTCACCGGGCGGCCGGCGAGGTGAAGCGGATTGCCGTGCATCGTCACCGTTGCCTGAGTCTCTGCCACGTGGCACCCCCAATCAGCCCCACTTGTTCTTCTTCATGTGGCCCATCATCTCGGTCATGGACAGCTTCATCATGTCCCAGGCGTGCGCACGGGACTTGTTGAAGACGTCAACGCAACCAGGGTCGAGGTTGTCCTTGATGCCCTCGTTGCAGAGGGCCTCGATCTCGCGTGCCAGCGACACCACCCGCGCGTGCAGGCAGTTGGTGTGCCGCGAGCGCTCGACCAGATTGGCCGCCGCCTCGTCCAGCCTCTCGAACTTCTCCTTGGGCGCGCCGCACTTCGGGCAGACCGCAGGGGCGGACTCGCCGTCCCAGATGTACCCGCAACCTCCACATCGCCATTTCGCCATGCTGGTTCCTCCTGTTGTGTTGGGGGCCGGATGCGCCGTCCAGCAGTCCGTCCATACCCGGATTGCCTGGCTTCAGCTCGTTTCACCTTAGACACCGCGAAGCGGAAAGGTATCCCGGACGGGAGGTGTTTCCGCCGCCGGGGCCTACCAGTTCTCGCCGAGGATCTCGAAGTGGGCCTGCGGATGCACGCAGGCGGGACAGGTCTTCGGCGCCTCGGCGCCCTCGTGCAGATAGCCGCAGTTCCGGCAACGCCACACCACCGGCTTGTCGCGCTTGAAGACGCGGCAGGCGGCCAGGTTCGCGGCCAGCTCCTTGTAGCGCTTCTCGTGCTGCCGCTCGGCGGTGGCGACGGACAGGAAGGCCTTGCTGATCACGTCGAACCCTTCGGCGGCTGCGACCTCCGCAAAATCGGGGTACATCCGCGTCCACTCGTGGTTCTCGCCCTCGGCGGCGGCGTTCAGGTTCTGCGCCGTGGTGCCGATGACGCCGGCCGGGAAGCTGGCCGTGATCTCCAGTTCGCCGCCTTCGAGGAACTTGAAGAAGCGCTTGGCGTGCTCCTTCTCGTGGTTGGCGGTCTCGTCGAAGATGTCGGCGATCTGCACATAGCCCTCCTTGCGGGCCACGCCGGCAAAGTAGGTGTAGCGGTTGCGGGCCTGGGACTCGCCGGCAAACGCCTTCATGAGGTTCTTCTCGGTCCTGCTGCCCTTCAGTTTCATCGCGGTGTCCTTTCTCCTGTGTGTAGGGGCCTGCGGCATGGATGGGGCCGACGGTTCGGCCCGATGGCCAAGTGCCGGTCTAGTGATGCGAGAAGACCCGCTCGGGGGCGTGGATGAAGGCCACACCCAGCTCGTTGGCGCGGCGGATCACGTCGGCGTCCTTGAGCGACCCGGCCGGGGCGATGACGGCGCGCACACCGGCCGCGGCCGCCGTCTCGAGCGCATCGGGGAAGGGGAAGAAGCCGTCGCTGGCCATCGCCGCCCCGTCGAGGGTCTCGCGGCCGCCGTACTTGCCACGGTATTTCCAGATGGCGTTCTCGACGGCGCCGACGCGGTCCTGTTCGCCGGTGCCCACGGCCAGGGTGCCGCCGTTCTTGACGATCACGACGCCGTTCGAACGCACGCTGATGTTGATGTACCAGGCGGTCAGCAGGTCGTCCAACTGCTGCGCGGTCGGCCTGACGGTGGCGAGCACCTCGCCGCCCTGGCCGTCGGGCGCCTTCGCGGGCTGAAGGTCGCCGACCCCGCGCAGCTTGGTCAGGATGGGGTCGGCCACCACCAGGGTGCCGTCGCACAGCACCTTGAACGTCCGGTAGCCGTCGATGCTGTCCCCGACGAACCTCGGCAGGCGGTCGAGGCCGGCGACTTCAAGCACGCGGATCTGGCGGTTCAGCTTGTACGTCCCGGCGTCGTTGAACACCTCGAGGGCGCCCGCCTCGTAGCCGGTGGCCACCACGCACTCGACGAACGTGGACATGATCTCGCGGGCCGTCGCGACGTCAACCGGCCCGTTGAACGCCACCACGCTGCCGAACGCCGCCCGCGGGTCGCAGTCGCGCGCCTTGCGGTAGACGTCAACCAGGCGTTCGCCCGGCGCGGCCATGGCGGCGCCGCTGGGGTTGACGTGTTTCATGCAGGCGCATCCTGGCCGCGCAAAGAACTTGCAGATGTTCAGCGCGTACGACACGTCTTCGAGGTTGGTCTGGCTGAGTCCGCTCTTGCCCGTCTTCAGCATCTTCATGTCGCCGATGGGGCAGGGGACTCCGTCCGGCCGGTAGTAGGCCGCGGTCTGCTCCGGGTTGGTCCCGTAGCGAAGGTCCACTACCTTCACGTACCGGCGGCCGATGACATCAATGGCCTCGGGATGCTTCCCAAGGTGCTGGGTGAGGTAGCTGCTGCGCGAAATCTTGTCTTGTGCCATGGCTGCCGTCCTTACGCTCTTCAACTGGGGGTCGGGCCACACAGTCCTCTCGCAGGGAGTCGCCGGTCCAGTCCCTCTCATGCAAACTGCAGGTCGCAGAGCCGCCGGTAGCGCCCGCCGGCGGCATAGAGCTCATCGTGCGTGCCCCGTTCGACGATGCGGCCGCCCTCGACCACCAGGATCTGGTCGGCGTGCTTGATGGTGCTCAGGCGGTGGGCGATCGCAAAGACCGTCCGGTTCTGCGTCAGGTGGGCGAGGGCGTCCTGCACGAGCCGCTCGGTGACGGTGTCCAAGGCGCTGGTCGCCTCGTCGAGGATCAGGATGGGCGGATTGCGCAGGATGGCGCGGGCAATCGCGATGCGCTGCCGCATGCCGCCGCTGAGCACAAACCCCTTCTCGCCGACCACCCGCTCATACCCCTCGGGACTGGCCATGATGAAGTCGTGCGCATTGGCCTGCCGCGCGGCGTCCTGGATCTGCTCGGGCGTGGCCTCGGGGCTGCCGTACGCGATGTTGCCGCCAATCGTGTCGTTGAAGAGGATCGTCTCCTGCGTGACCACGCCGACCAGGCGGCGCAGCGAGGCGGTCTCCACCTGCCGCAGGTCAATCCCGTCGAGGGTGACGCGGCCCTCGGTGGGTTCGAAGAACCGTGCCAGCAGGCCGGCGATGGTGGTCTTGCCGGAACCGGTCTCGCCGACAAAGGCGATCACCTGCCCGCGCCGCAGTTCGAAGCCGATGTCGCTGAGCACCGCGGGTTCGTTGGGTTCGTAACGGAAACCGACGCCGTCGAACACAATGCGGTCCTTGAACTCGGTGACCTTGACGGCGTCGGCGGCCTCGGGCAGCGCGGTGTCGA
>MVZH01000070.1 GCA_002068325.1 Lentisphaerae bacterium ADurb.BinA184
GCCGCGGCGGAGGGGCTTGGCCGGGGGAGGCTGGCGTGCCGAGCCGTAGCTCAAGGCCGCCACCGGCGGCCGCGGAGCGAAGGCTGGTGGAGCATATCGGGGTCGAACCGATGACCTCCTGCATGCCATGCAGGCGCTCTAGCCAACTGAGCTAATGCCCCACGTGGAGGGGAAGAGTGATACCATAGTGCCGGAACACGGCAATACAAGTGCCCGCGCACGGCCCCGGCGCCGACGGGCCGGCTTGTCGGCAAATCGTGGGAGGCGCTTGCGGAACCCCTGCATCACGTGGCCGGGACGGAGCACGGGGGTCCATCGGCCTCGACAAAGACCGCCGTCTGCCGGGCTGGAGGGACGACCTCCGTGTCGTCCGGGCACGTCTGCGGCGGCCCGGATCCTCGGGTATGACCTGGCGGACACGGAGGTCCGCCCTCCATCGCGCGAGGCCGGTGTCGTCCGCGGTGGGTTCTGCAAGCGCCTCGTGGTGTCGGCGGAGCCGACAAGAATGTCATGCCCGCGTTGCATTCCGGCGCTCGCCGCATTACGCTAAAGAGCAACAATTCGCTCCCAAGCCCCGGTGTTGCGGGGGGTGGCTGGCGTCGCGGCCGCTGACCGCAGCCTCGCAGAGCCTGGCCGCCGGCGTAAACGGTCTCGCGGGTGACGCCGCCCGGCGGGCGGGGATTGGCTGGAAGGCTTCAGTCCCCCAGATCCGTGCGGTTCGAGGTCCGGTCCGGGCCGCGCGCTGACGGACGGATGGCAAGTCCATGATCAAAGCCTACTCACGAACCGTGATGCTGATCGGCGAGGACGGCCGGCGACGGCCGCTGGACGCCGAGCGGCTGCAGCATGAACTGGAAGCCTGCTTCGCCAACGTCGGGGTGCGCGACCCCTGGCTGCCAGCCCATATCGTGGCCGTGCTGACCGAGGAACGTGAAGAGGACGCCGATGACGCCACCCCTGACGTCGAGTTCCACAACCTCGTGCGCCGCCTGCTCACCGACACCGGGTACCCGGACGTGGCCGCGGAGTTCGCCCGCCGCCACGGGCTGGGCGTGCCGCGGCGCGACGCCCCGTCGCTCCTGCGCTGGCACGAACGACGGGTCCGCACCGTCCTCGGCCGCAATGCCGCCTTCGGCAATGCGCCGGCCGACGACCTCTGCCGGGCCGTCCTCGACCGCCTCGAAGCCCTCGGCTTCCGCGAAGTCAGCGACAGCCTCATCGTCAGCCTTGCCGAGCACTGCCTGGTGACCCTGGCCCGCTCGCAGCGCGCCGCCCCGGCGGGGGAGTCGGTATGGTTGCGGCCGAGCAGTTTTTGGGAACCCTTCTTCAGCGGCGAGACGGCGGCGCTCCTGAGTTCGGGCGTGCTGTTCATCCATCCGGTCAGCGCCCTCTTCCCGGTGGTGCGCCTGACCTTGGATCTGCCGCGGCTGGCCGAGCGTTGCCGGCCGGCGGACGGCAGTCCGCTGTCGGAGCAGATCCTGCTGCCGGCGGTCGAGGCGGTCTGCGCGCGCATTGTCGCGGCCATTCCGATCGTGCACCAGACGGTGCTCAGCCGGCCGCCGCAGAAGAACACCCACCCCACGCACGTCCAGGTCGCCGGCTTCCAGGCTCTCATGCGCAACGGCTTTGGCCGCATCCGCCGGATCCGCCGGGCCGAGATCGAGACCGCCCTCCGCGAGCGGCTGACGGCCGCCTTCCGCGCCCCGCCGTTCCGCATCGTCTTCTCCCTGCTGTCATGAAGCTTGGAGACGGGCGGCCCGCCGGGCGTCCGACGGGCGGGTCGGCGCCGCGGCCGCCGGGCCCGCCGTCGGCGGTGTGTCATGCGCGGGGCGCCGGTTTACTTGCCGATGGCACAGGCGCGCCGGGCGTTCAACGCGGTGCCCTGTGCGGGAGTGCGGGTTGTCGCATGAAGGTCGGGGCAATCAAGCGGTCTGGTGGCCTGGCGTCCGTGCGTGCGACGGCGGGGGCGCTTTTCCTGCTGGTGTGCTTCGCGGTGGCGCCCGCGCGGGGGCAGGAGGGTGGCGGGGCCTCCCCGGCCGCGCTGCCTCAGCCGGCCGCCGTGCCCGAGCGCTACGCCGACCGCGAGAAGGGCAAGCGCGCCCTTGCCGACGGGGTCTACTCCGCCGCCGTGCGCTTCTTCACGAAGTACCGCGAGACCGTGGGCACGGCGGAGCCGGACTTTGCCGAGGCCACCGGCCTGCTCGTCAAGGCCCACCTGCTCTCGGGACAGGCCGCGCAGGCCGAAGAGGCCCTCGCCCATCACGCCGCCAACAGCGCCGGGGTGGACGACCCGGCGCGGGCCGACGGCCTGGCGTACTGGCGGTGCGCGGTGCTGGCCGCCAAGAACGAGCTGGACGCCGCCGCCGGCCGGCTCCTTGAACTGGCGGAGGAGGCTCGCGCCCGCGAGATCCGCGCCCAGGCCCTCGCCCTGCTCGGCACGGTCTACGCCCGCCAGGAGAAGTGGGCCGAGGCGGAGGCGGCCTTCACCCGGCTCACGGTCGAGTACCCCGAGGCCGCCAGCCTCTTCGAGGCGCAGCTCGGCCTGATCAAAGTCTGCATCGCCGCGGGGCGTGCGGCCGAGGCGGAGACCCGGCTCGCGGCCCTCGAAGCCGGCCAGCCGCCGCCCGCCGCCCGCCGGCAGGTGACCCTGCACCGCGTCCTGCTGCTCGCCTCGCAGGACAAGCTCGACGAGGCCTTGGCCGCCTACCGCACCGTCGAGGAGTTCCGGCCCGCGGGCCACGATGCGGACTGGTGGCTGGCCGCCTCGGCGCTGGCCGAACGGCTGGTGGCCGCCGGCCGGTTCGAGCCCGGGCTGAGCCTGGTGCAGCAGGCGCTCGGCCTGGCCCCCAACGCGGCGAAACGGCTCCTCATGCGCCTGAATGAAGTCCAGTGTCTGCTCGGGCTGGAACAGGTGGATCGCGCCCGCGAGACGGCGGAGCGCATGCGCACGGAGTCCCCGCAGGCGGTCGAGACCGGGCAGGCGCATGTGACGCTGGGCGACCACCTGCGGCGCGCCGCCGACCCGGCCGGGGCGGCGGCGCTCTACGCGGTGGCGGCGGATTCTGAGGCGATGCCGTCGGCGCTGCGCTACCGCGCCGGGGTCAGCCAAGGCTGGGCCTTGAGCGAGGCCCGGCAGTACGAGGCGGCCGCCCAGGCGTTCTCAAAGGCGTCGCGGAACGGCAAGGACAAGGCGGAGACGTTCACGGCGCTGGGGCTGGCCGGCGACGCCGCCGCCCGCGGCGGCAACTACAACGGGGCGGCCCTGTTCTACCAGAATGTGGCCGACAACGATGTCGGCTCGGTGCTCGGCGAAGCGGCCCGCCTGAAGCAGGCCCAGGCGCGGGTGAACGCGAAGCTGTACTCCGACGCCGCCCTGGTCTACCGGCAGTTCATCGAGGAGTATCCGAACAGCCCGCAGCGTCCGAAGGCCACGCTCGAACGGGCCCTCGCCCTGCGCGACGGCGGCGACTTCCGCCAGGCCCTGGCCGAGGCCGGACAGTTCGTCAAGGACTACCCCGCGGACGCCGAGGCCCCGCGCGCCCTGATGGCGGCCTGTGCCGCGGCCAAGGCGGCCGGCGACCCGGCGGCGGCGATCGTAGCCCTGACCCAGCTGATTGACGGGTATGCCGGCAGCGACCTCTACCCGCACGCCCTCTACGAACGCACCCACCTGGGCTTCCTCCAGCGCAACACCGCCGCGGCGCTGGCCGACGCCGAACGCTTCCTCGCCCAGTACGCGCAGCTGCCGTTGGCCGCCGACATCCACATGTGGCTGGGCGACCACTACGCCGCGCTCGGCGAACCCGTCACCGCGGAGAGTCATTACCTGGAGGCGGCGAATGCGCATCCGACCCTGCCGCTGGCCCAGACCGCGCTCTACGAGGCTGCCGCCAGCGCCTTCCGGCGCGACGACCGCGAGCGGGCCAAGAAGCTGCTGGTGCAGCTGGGCAACGACTACGCGGCCAATCCGGCGGCGCGCGTGCACGCCCGCGCCCAGCTGCTGTTCGGGGACATCTTGGCCCGCGAGGGCAGCTACGCCGAGGCGATCGAGCACTTCACGCGCGGCGGCACCCTCTCCGACGCCACCGACCTCGCCCTCGCCGCCAAGGGCCGCACCGGCGACATGCACTACTCGCTGGGGGCGGCCGGCGGCGAGGACGCCGCCAAGGCCGCGGAGCACCTGCGCAAGGCGCTCGATGTCTTCACCAGCCTGGCCGCCGCCCCCAACGCCAGCCGGGAGCTGCGCGACAGCGCCCGCTACCGCGCAGCCAAGACCTGCGAGAAGCTCGGCGACAACGAGGCCGCCATCCATCTGTACAGCGACATCGTCTACGACTACGACCTCGACCTGCAGGCCGGCGCCGCGCGCGACTGGTACTACTTCGCCCGCAGCGGCTACGACGCCGCCCGGCTGCTGGTGATGGGCGGCCAGTATGAGCAGGCCGCCCGCATCTATGAACGGCTCGCGGGCAGCGGCATCCCGACCGCCGCCGAGGCCGGCGAGCGCGCCGACGAAATCCGCCGAACCCGGAAAGACACTCCCTAGATGAGCCGCCGCCCGCCGCCGCCCGCCGATGGCGTGCACGCCCTCGTGCCGCCCGAACGCACTGCCCCCGGCGCCCGAAAACTGCGCGACTACTACGCCCGTGTGCCGGGCGCGCCCTTCTACCGCTGCGAGTTCGGCAACGGCTACTACTTCACAATGGAGCGCTGGAAAGACGAGGGCATGCCGCAGGACGTGCCGCTGGCCGAGCTGTTCGGCTTCGACCCGCCGGGGGCGGTTGAGCTGTGGGGGCTGGGCTGGTGCGAGGCCGCCTTCCAGCCTGGGTTCGAGACGCGCATCATCGAGGACCGCGGCGAATGCGAAGTCGTGCAGGACGGGGCCGGCCGCCACGTGCTGTTCTTCAAGGGCCGGCGCTCAGGCTTCATGCCGGAGTACCTCGAACACCCGGTGCGGGATCGCCGGACCTGGGAGGAGAATGTCAAGTGGCGCATGAACCCGGCCTCGCCCGAACGGCAGGCCGAACTCGACAAGCGCATCACGGAGGTGTTGCCCGACGTGGCGCGCGGCTTCGTCGTCACCCAGCGCTGCGTCGGCGGCTACATGTATCTGCGCAGCCTCATCGGCCCGGAAAAACTGCTCTACGCTTTCTACGACATGCCGGACGTGGTGCACGACTGCATGAAGACCTGGTTCGAGCTGGCCGACTCGATCACCGCCCGCTGCCAGCAGCACCTGACCTTCGACCAGTTCTTCATCGGCGAGGATATCTGCTACAACCACGGGCCGCTGATCTCGCCCGACATGATCCGCGAGTTCCTGTTCCCCTACTACCAGCAGCTGCTAACCAACCTCCGGGCCCGGCAGATCGACCGCGCGCGGCATCTGCACTTCCAGGTGGATACCGACGGCTTCCTCGACCCCGTGATCGAGCTGTACGCTGAACTGGGCATGGACGTGATGAGCCCCTTCGAGGTCGCCTCCGGGTGCGACGTCGTGCGCTCGGCCCGGCAGTACCCCTGGCTGGCAATCAACGGCGGCATCGACAAGCGCATCCTCGCCACAACCCCGCGCCAGATCGACCGCCACGTCGAGGCCATCCTGCCCCCCCTGCTCGAACGCGGCGGCTACTACCCGACCTGCGACCACGGCGTGCCCCTCGAAGTCAGCTACGCCAACTACCTGCACTACCGAAAGCGCTGCCTGGAACTGGGCGGGTGAGGGGCGCCGGCGCCCCGCCTTAACCGGTCGGCTGCGGTGCGGCAGGCCGTCACGCCGGGAACCTCCACCGTCCACCGTCCACCCTCGACCTCCACCGTCCACCCTGCACCCTCGCCCCTCCACCACGCCCCGTCTCCCCCCGCGATAAAGGCAATTATTAGGACTGACCCCGAGGGGGCCCCTCACAGCTTGCCTTCCGCTCACCGGCCCTCTATGGTAAGCGGCACCTGACACCTGACAGCGGCTGACAGCGAGGAACGCTCCCATGGCCGGCCTGCCTGCGGAAAAACACGAACCCCGCTTCACGTGGGCCGACTACTGCACCTGGCAGGACGAGGCCCGCTGGGAATTGTTCGACGGCCAGGCCGTCGCCATGGCCCCGGCGCCGTCGCTGCAGCACCAGTCGGTGGTCACCAATCTCGGGGCGGCACTGCGACAGCACTTTCGCCGGAAGCCCTGCCGGGCCCTCGTGTCGCCCGTTGACGTGCGCCTGTCCGAAGACAACGTGGTCCAGCCCGACATCGTCGTCGTGTGTAATCCGCGGCAGTTGAAGGCGTACGTGGACGGAGCGCCGGCCCTGGTCGTCGAGGTGCAGTCCCCGCAGTCGCTGCGCCACGACCGCGTCCGCAAGCTCAACCTCTACGCCCGCTTCGGGGTGCGCGAGTACTGGCTGGTCACGCCCTATCCGCCCATGCTCGAGGTGCTGTCGCTGGCCGGGAACGGCCGCTACGCCGTCGAGGCCGTCTACAGCGAGGCGGACACCCTGGTCAGCCCGTCCTTCCCCGAGTTGCGGATTCCGCTGGCCGACATCTTCGACTTCCCGATCCCCGAGGATCAGCGCATTGACGAACTGCGCGATCTCCAGCCGCCCTACCCGCCGCGCCGGGCGCCGCCTGCCCCGGCCGCCCATCCGTAACCCGAGAGGAGACCGCCGCCCCATGCCCGTCACCCCCTGCCGCCCCAAGTGGAAAGGCACGATGACCGACCGCGAGCGCTTCAACGCGCAGATGCACTACCGGCCGGTGGACCGCTGCTTCAACATGGAGTTCGGCTACTGGGAGGAGAACTTCCGCGAGTGGGACCTGTTTGTGAAGAACGGCATCCGCAACAACTGGGAGGCGGACGTCTTCTTCAACTTCGACCGCCTTGGCGGGGTCGGCGGCCACACTTGGATGCACCCGGCGTTCGAGAGCAAGGTGATCCGCGAGACCGAGACCTCGAAGATCATCCAGAACGGCGACGGCCTGCTCGCCGAGGTGCCCAAGGACGGCCACGACACCATCCCCCATTACCTGAAGAGCGCCATCACCACCCCCGACGACTGGGGGCGCGTCAAGGAGGAACGGTTCCGCCGGGACGACCCGGTGCGCCGCCTCGACGTCGCCGCCCTCCAGAAGGCCCACCCGCCGACCCGCGACTACGCCCTCGGCGTGCACTGCGGCTCCATGATCGGCGTCATCCGCAACCTGCTGACCTTCGAGGGCCTCGCCTACGCCACCTACGACTATCCGGACATGGTCGAGGACATGGTCGAGACCGCCTGCGTGCTGGTCGAGGACTTCCTTGACCAGGTGCTCGGCCAGCTCGACTTCGACTACGCCTCGGGTTGGGAGGACATCTGCTTCAAGAACGGGCCCATCATCTCACTGGACTTCTTCACCCGCGTCATCGTGCCGCGCTACCGGCGCATCGGACGCCGGCTGCGCGCCCACGGCATTGACCTGTGGTACACCGACTGCGACGGCGACGTGCGGCCCCTGCTCCCCGGGTTCCTCGACGCCGGCATCAACTGCCTCTTCCCCTACGAGGTCAACAGCTGCGTCCATGTCACCGAGCTGTTCCGTGAATATGGCAAGGACCTGCGCATCATGGGCGGGGTGGACAAGATGGAGCTGGCCAGGGGGCCGGCCGCCATCAAGGCCTACCTCGAATCGCTGGCCCCGGCGGTCGAACGCGGCGGCTACATCCCCTTCTGCGACCACCGTTGCCCGCCCAACGTCAAGCCCGCCGACTACCTCTACTACCTCGACCTGAAGGAGAGGATGTTCGGCCTCAAGTGATCCGCCGTGGGGACACCGCCGAGGCGCCACCCAAACACCGCCAGGCGGCCCCCCGAATCCCACAGCCCCGAGGAAGCATCCAGTCCCATGACCAAGACACCCAGTTACCTCAATCCCGACCTGCCCGTGGCCACCCGCGTCGCCGACCTGGTGTCGCGGATGACGCTTGACGAGAAGGTGTCGCAGATGCTGCACGAGGCGCCGGCCATCGCGCGGCTGGGGGTGCCGGCCTACAACTGGTGGAACGAATGCCTGCACGGGGTCGGCCGCGCCGGCCAGGCGACCGTGTTCCCGCAGGCGATCGGCCTGGCCGCCTCCTTCGACCCGGACCTCATGCTCAGGGTCGCCGACGCCATCTCCGACGAGGCGCGCGCCAAGCACCACGCCGCCGCCCGCCTCGGCAAGGCCGGCGCCCAGTACTTCGGCCTGACCTACTGGACGCCGAACATCAACATCTTCCGCGACCCCCGCTGGGGCCGCGGCCAGGAGACCTACGGCGAAGACCCCTACCTGACCGCGCGCATGGGCGTGGCCTTCGTCAAGGGACTGCAGGGCAATGACAAGAAGTACCTCAAGCTGGTGGCCACGCCCAAACACTACGCCGTGCACAGCGGCCCCGAGCCGGAACGCCACACCTTCGACGCCGTCGTCTCCGGCCGCGACCTGCGCGAGACCTACCTGCCCGCCTTCCAGGCCTGCGTGACCGAGGGCAAGGCGATGTCGGTCATGGGTGCCTACAACCGCACCAACGGCGAGGTCTGCTGCGGCAGCCGCACGCTGCTCGCCGACATCCTGCGCGGCGAGTGGGGATTCGACGGCTACGTGGTCTCCGACTGCGGCGCGGTCGGCGACTTCCACCTCCATCACAAGGTCACCGCCAACGCCGCCGAGTCCGCCGCCCTGGCCGTGCGCAACGGTTGCGAGCTGAACTGCGGCGACACCTTCCCCGCCCTCGTGCAGGCGGTCAGGGAAGGCCTCATCACGGAGGCTGAGATTGACACCGCGGTGTCGCGGCTGTTCACCGTCCGTTTCAAGCTGGGCATGTTCGACCCCGGGGAGCGGGTGCCGTACGCGGCGATCCCGCCGTCGGTGGTGCGTTGCAAGCGCCACGTCTGGCTGGCGCGTGAGATGGCGCGGGAATCCATCGTGCTGCTCAAGAACGCGGGCAACCTGCTGCCGCTGCGCAAGGATTTGAAGGCGGTCGCCGTCATCGGCCCCAACGCCTACGCGCCGCGTCCGCTGCACGGCAACTACCACGGCTACTCCCCGCAGATGGTGACCCCGTTCGAGGGCATCGTCGGCGCGGTCTCCGCCGGCACCGACGTCACCTACGACGAGGGTTGCCCGCTGGCCGCCGACCGCCCGGTCAACGAGGGGCGCCTGGCGTGGATGGTCAACCACGTGGATGTCATCATCGCCGTGCTCGGCCTGGCCCCGGCCCTGGAAGGCGAGGAGGGCGACACCGACGATCCGGCCGCGGCCGCCGGCGGCGGCGACCGCCTGCACATCAACCTGCCCGGCCGCCAGGAGGAGCTGCTGCGCAAGCTGCACGCCACCGGCAAGCCGGTCGTGCTGGTGCTGACCGGCGGCAGCCCGATCGCCATCCCCTGGGCCAAGGAGAACATCCCCGCGATCCTGATGACCTGGTACGGCGGCGAACAGGCCGGCGCCGCCCTCGCCGACGTGCTGTTCGGCGACTACAACCCCGCCGGCCGCTTGCCCGTGACCTTCCCCCGCTCGCTCGACCAGCTCCCGCCCTTCCGCGATTACGCCATGCAGAACCGCACGTACCGGTTCCTCAACGAGGAGCCGCTCTTCCGCTTCGGGTTCGGCCTGAGCTACACCACCTTCGCCTACAGCAACCTGCGGCTGAGCAAGGCGACGATCGGCGGGAAGGAGTCCGTGCGGGTCACCTGCGAAGTCACCAACGCCGGCGAGCGGGCCGGCGACGAAGTGGCGCAGCTGTACGTCAGCGACCTTGCGGCCTCGGTTCCCGTGCCCCTGCGGCACCTCGAAGGCATGCGGCGCATTCACCTCAAGCCGCGGCAGACCAAGCGGCTGCGTTTCACGTTGCGGGCTGCGCAGCTGGCCGCCTACAGCGAGGAGGGGCGGCCGTTCGTCGAACCCGGCGAGTTCCGCATCGCGGTCGGCGGCGGGCAGCCGGAGGATCCCGCCTCGGGCGCCCAGTCGGCCGTCCTCACGGTTGTCGAGAGGTAGCCGCAGGCACGGGCGTGGCATCGGGGCCGGCCTCGCCGGAGCCCGTTGGCGCGCGAGGGCCGGGCGTTGCGACTTCCCCGGTGCGGGCGCCGCGTTCCCCCACGCTTCCGCCGCCCGTGCTCACTCCAGGGCTTTGCCGGTCGTGCTCAAGGACAGGGCGGCGTGCAGCACGCCCTTCTGGCGGCGCAGCTCGTCGGCGATGCGTTTGACCGCGCCGGCGGCGCCGCGCACGATGATCACCTCGACGCAGACGTGCGCGCCGAGGTGCACGTGCGTGGTGGCCAGGATGGCCTTGTGGTGATGGTGCTGCAGGTCGGTCAACCGTTCGCTGAGCCGGCGGCGGGCATGGTCGTAGACCAGCGTGAGGGTGCCGACGACCGTGGCGTCGCGCTCCCATTCCAGCTCGACCAGTTTCTCGCGCAGCAGGTCGCGCAGGTACTCGGAGCGGTTGGTGCAGCCGCTTTCGCGCACCAGCCGCGCCAGGCGGTCGGCCAACGGCTTTTCGAGGGCGATGCTGGTTCGAACCAGTTGCGACATGACGGCAGCCTCCCTTGAGCCTGCGGCGGCTTTCAATCCCGTGCGGCCCGCGCAGTCTGTGCGCACGGCCGGTACCGTAGTCTGCGCGGCCGGCAAGGTCAACGCCGGGCGGCGCGGGCGGCGCGCGTTGCGCCGCGCGCCCCGAGGGTTACCCTTTCGATGATCGCGACGCGGGGGCCGGTGGGACGACATGCCGATGCAGGGCCGCAACGCCGACGGACGGCGTGGCGGACCAGGAAGGACGACTGACGTGACCGACCAGGCACACGAAGGCGGAGCAACGTTGCCGCCGCGGCGCGGCGCCGGGCGCGCGCTGGCGCGGGCTGTGCCCTGGCTGGTGTTTGCCACGGTGCTGGGGCTGTACGCGACCACCCAGATCCGCGGCTTCTGCCCGGCCTACGCCGAGGTGGATCCCGACGCCTACACCTTCCTCGCCAAGCGAATGGCTCTCCGACAGCCGCTGACCGTCACCAGCGAGGATCCCTTCCTCTACCAGCTCCACATGTGGGTCGAGACGGCGCCGGGCCGCGTCACCTCGAAGTACCCGCCGGGCTTCCCGCTGCTGATGGCGGTCGGCTACCGGCTGGCCGGCGACCGCGGCGTATACATGGTCAGTCCGGTCATGGGCGGGCTGGCGTTGATCGCCGCCTGGCTGCTGTTCCGGCTGTGGCTGCGGCCGCTGGCCGCCACGCTGGCGCTGGTCACCCTGGCGATCATGGCGCAGTTCAGTTTTTACGGCGCGTATCTGCTGACGCACATGACGAGCCTCTGCTTGACCACCTGGGGGATGTACTTCCTCTGGCGCTGGCTGGCGCGGCCGGCGTGGGGGTGGGGACTGGCGGCCGGCGCAATCCTCGGGGCGGCCACCACGGTGCGACCGACCGACGGGCTGCTGGTGTTGCCGCTGGCGGCGGCGGCCCTCGTCGGCCTCTGGCGCGGCCACCGGGCCGGACGGATCCCATGGGGGGCCACGCTCGCCCTCGGCGCCGCCTGGGCGCTGCCCGTCATGCTGCTCGCCCTCTTCAACTACGCCCAGTTCGGCAGCCCGACCGTCAGCGGTTACGCCCTCTCCGGCGAACAGAACACGTTCTCCTTCGACTACCTCACACGGTACTTCGGCATGTTGATGGCCGGCCTCAACCAGGCGTATCTGCCCCTGTTCTTCCCGCTCGGGCTGGCCGGCATGATGCTGATCGGAGCGCCCGCCGACCGCGCCCTGCGGCTGCTCTGGCTCGTCCCCGTCCTCCTCATCTACGGCAGCTACTACTGGGTCAATGAGAACTGGTCCTACCTTCGGTTCTTCATGGGGGCGCTGCCGGTCTGCATCGGCTCGGCCTTTGCCCTGCTCGAACGGATTCCGGCCGGAGCCGTGGCACGAACCTGCGCGATGGTCGTGCTGGTGGGGCTGCACCTGGCGCTCAACCTGGGCGGCCTGCGGAACGTGTTCCGGGGCGAGCTGATCGGCCACAACCCGTACGAGCTGGCCAGGGTCGCCGAAAAGATGGAGGAGAAGACGGCGGCGGACGCCGTTGTGTTCGCGCGAGGACACCTCGGCTACTCGCTCGGGCCGCGGCGGTCCTATCTGCTGTACGACTTGGACGCCTTCAACCGCGGCCACAGCCTGTCCCGGCAACGCGACGCGGACCGCAAGTCCCGCGAGTACGAGCCGCGCCGGCAGCCCGAGCGCGTGCGGCGGCTGCGCGAGTTCTACGAGGGGACGACGGACGTTGACCTGCTGGAGCAGCGGCGGAACACCGTCCGGCAACATCTCGAGGCCGGCCGGCAGGTGGTGTTTCTGCTGCCCGCCCACCAGCGCGCCTCGGAAGCGCAGGCGCTGGGCGACGGCTTCCGCCTGAAGCCGGAAGAGGAATGGGACTTGGAGTGGGACGCGTGGGGCCGCCGCCAGAAGCAGCGCTGGGGAATCTACACGGTCGCAACCGTTGAGACGGCGGAAGGCTGACGCCGCTCTCCAGCCCGTGCGGACAGCCGATCCACGCCCCGCGCCGCCGCCCGCCTGGCGCCTTCGAGCCTTCGCGGTGAATCGCGCCGGCTAAAAGAACGTCTTGACGTAGAACTTCTTGCGCAGGCGGCCGATGAACTCGCGGTAGCGGGCCTCCTGTTTCTCGGCCCGCAGCAGGTTCTCGATGCGCGTCCGCAACCCCTCATCCAGCATCGGGGCCTCCCCGCCCTGCCCTTCGACGAAGCGGAGGATGTAGACGGCCTCGGCGGCATCAACGGGTTGCGCCACCGCGCCGGGCGCCAGGCCGGCAACCGCCGCCACGAAATCCTGCCGCCCCGAGCCCGCCTCGATCCAGCCCAGGTCCCCGCCCCGCTCACGGCTCGGATCATCCGAGAGATCCTTGGCGACGGCGCCGAAGTCCTCGCCCGCGGCCAGGCGCTCGCCAATCGCCTTCATCCGGGCGTCCAGCCCCGCCTGATCCCGGCCGTCCTTGGCGACCGTGATGACTTGGAGGTGAAGCCGCGACGGCCGTCCCAGCTCGGAACCGCGCGCCTGGTAGAAGGCCGTCACCTCGTCGGGGAGCACCTTGACCGGGCGGCGCACAACCTCGTTGAGCAGGACGTCAACGGCAAGGCGTTTCTCGAGCTTGCTGCGGAACTCGGCCAGCGAGCCGCCATCGGCGACCAGCTGATCCTCGAAACTCTGCCAACTGCCGCCGGCCTTGTCCCGCACGATGTCGTCAAGGCTGCCATCAATCAGCTCGACCGGCAAGGTGACGCCACGTTCCTTGAACTCGGCGTAGATCAGCTCGTGGTCAATGAGTTGCTGAACCATCTGCCGGCGAACCTGACCGATCTTGTCCTGCAGATCGGCGCCCGAGAAACGACCGACCAGCCCCGCCTCGACAGGATGGGTCTGGCGGACGACCTCGAAGACGGTGATGACCTCGCCGTTGACGATGGCGGCGATGCCGTCGGCATAGCCGGCGGCGAGCACGGCGGGGGCGGCGAGGGCGGCAAGCCCGGCGGCCGCGGCGCGCAGAATCCAGGCTGTCCGGGGGCGGTTCATCATGAGGGCCTCCGTTGGCAGGCGGGCGGGGTCTCCGCGGGGGGTCGCAGGGCACTGTCGAAGTGACACCACCCAAGATAGCGCGGGCGGGCGACAATGCGAATGCGGCAGCCACGAAAGCCGCAGCCGGTTACCCGGTGGACGGGCCAAGGGAGGGACACCCTCCGCCGGCAGGCCGCACCTCGGCGGGCAGCTCGCCGCGGCGAGGCCCCCTCACCGGGCGTTGCAAAAGCCCGAATGCCGTCTATGGTTTGACTCTGCTTGCCGCGGTGGGACCCGACCGGCCGGCCCGGATGGGGCACCGCCAGGGAGCGGCGCGGCCCGACCGCGCAAGAACCGACGGCACGGCCTCGGACCATCGAGGCTCTGCGACCGGCAACTGACTTGGCCAAGGGTGGTGAACATGGCGATCACACTGGAAGAACTGCGCCAGGCCGTGCTCCGCGCGCGCGAACGGCTCGAACACCTCCGGGGGTTTCTTTGACATCGCCGACTGCGCGGCAAAGCTGGCGGCCGCCGAGGCCCGCATGGCCGTGCCGAACTTCTGGGACAGCCGGGAGGCGGCGCAGGCCACCGTCGCCGAGGTCAGCCGCCGGCGCAACATCCTTGAACCCTTCCACAAGATGGAAAAGAAGGTGGCGGACTTTGCCGTGCTCGGCGAGCTGGTCGAGATGGAAGGGGAAGGCTCGGACATGCTGGCGGAGGCGGAGGCCAGCGCGCGCGAGATCGGCGAGGCCCTCGACCGCCTCGAACTGGTCAGCTTCCTCTCGGGCAGGCTGGATCCCAACAACGCCATCTTCACGATCCACGCCGGCGCCGGCGGCACCGAGTCCTGCGACTGGGCCAACATGCTGCTGCGCATGTACTCGCGGTGGGCGGAGCAGCAGGGCTACACCGCCGAGCTTCTGGACATGCAGTGCGGCGACGAGGCCGGCGTCAAGAGCGCCACGGTGCTGATCAGCGGCGAGTACGCCTACGGGTACCTCAAGCAGGAGCGCGGCGTGCACCGGCTGGTGCGCATCTCGCCGTTCGACAGCAACAAGCGCCGGCACACCTCGTTCGCCTCGGTGGATGTGATCGCCGAGATTGACGACAGCATTGACATCGAGATCGAGGAGAAGGACCTGCGCGTCGATACCTACCGCTCCAGCGGGGCGGGCGGGCAGCACGTCAACCGTACCGACAGCGCCATCCGGCTCACCCATATCCCCACCGGCGTGGTGGTGGCCTGCCAGGCCGAGCGCTCGCAGCACAAGAACCGCGCCACCGCCATGCGCATCCTGCGCGCCAAACTCTACGAACTCGAAGAGGAGAAGCGCCGCAAGGCGGTGGCGGCCGAGCGGGGCGAGAAGGCGGAGGCCGCCTTCGGCAGCCAGATCCGCTCGTACGTGCTCTACCCCTACCAGTTGGTGAAGGACCTGCGCACCGACGTCGAAACCTCCAATACCGCCGCCGTGCTGGACGGGGACCTGAACCCGTTCATCTTCGCCATGCTGCGCCTGCCCAAGGGCAAGGCGTAGGCACCGCCAAGGCCCCGGCACGGCAGGCCCCAGGCCAGCGAAAGGACAGCGATCATGGCGTTCGATGCGACCTACCGCAAGGCCGTTGACACAATCCGGGTGCTGGCCATGGACGGCGTCCAAAAGGCCAACAGCGGCCACCCCGGCATGCCCATGGGCTGCGCCGACTACGCCTTCACCCTCTGGCATCGCCACCTGCGCCACAACCCCGCCGACCCCCAGTGGCTGGGGCGCGACCGCTTCGTGCTCTCCGCCGGCCACGGCTCCATGCTGCTGTACTCTCTCCTCCACCTGTTCGAGTATGGACTGACCGTCGAGGACCTGCAGCAGTTCCGGCAGTGGGAAAGCCGCACCCCCGGCCACCCCGAGCACGGGCTCACGCCCGGCGTCGAAATCACCACCGGCCCCCTGGGCACCGGCTTCGCCTCCGCCGTCGGCATGGCCATCGCCGCCAAGCAGCTGGCCGCCCGCACCGGCGGCGACGCGATCTTCGACCAACGCATCTACGTGATCTCCGGCGACGGCTGCCTGATGGAAGGCGTGACCAGCGAGGCTGCCTCCCTGGCCGGACACCAGAAACTCGACAACCTGATCGTCTTCTACGACGACAACGCGATCACCATCGAAGGTGCCACCTCGCTCGCCTTCACCGAAAACGTCGGCGCCCGCTTCGCCGCCTACGGCTGGAACGTGCTGCGCATCAACGGCCAGGACCCCGAGGAGGCCGACGCCGCCCTGACCCGTGCCCGCCACACCCGCGGCGCCCCCACGCTGATCATCGGCAAGACCACCATCGCCTGCGGCGCCCCCCACAAGGCCGGCACCCACCAGGCGCACGGCGAACCCCTCGGCCCCGAGGAGGTCGCAGCCACCAAGAAAGCCCTCGGCTTCGACCCCGCACAGTCCTTCGCCGTCGGCGACGACGTGCGCGCCCTCTGCCACGCCCGCGTCGAGGAGCTGCGGCGCGACGCCGCCGCCTGGAACCGCCGCCTCAACGCCCACCGCCAGGCCAACCCCGACCAGGCCACCCTCCTCGACCAGCTGTGCGGCCGCACCGTCCCCGCCGACCTCCTCGCCCAACTGCTGAAGGCCGTCCCCGCCAAGGAGAACGCCACCCGCAACACGGGCGGCGAAATCCTGCAGCGGGCCGCCGCCCTCGTGCCGGCCCTGACCGGCGGCGCCGCCGACCTCAACCCCTCGACCAAGACCCACCTCAAGGACGGCGGCGAGTTCACCCCCGAGAACCGGGCCGGCCGCAACCTCCATTTCGGCGTGCGCGAGTTCGCCATGGGCCAGATCGCCAACGGCATGGCCCTGTTCGGAACCGCCATCCCCTACACCGCCACCTTCGCCGTCTTCAGCGACTTCATGAAACCCGCCCTCCGCCTGGCCGCTATCCAGAACCAGCACGTCATCTTCATCTACACCCACGACTCGATCTTCGTCGGCGAGGACGGCCCCACCCACGAGCCGATCGAACAGCTCGCCATGCTCCGCTCCATCCCCGGCCTGACTGTCATCCGCCCGGCCGACTCCTACGAGACGGCGCACGCCTGGGCCGCCGCCCTCGAAGCCCGCGGCCCGGTCGCCCTCTTCCTGACCCGTCAGAGCGTCGAGAACATCCCCGCCGACCGGCAGGGCCACATCGCCCTGGCCCGCGGCGCCTACGTGCTCAGCGACGAGCCCGGCTTCGAGGCCATCCTCATCGCCACCGGCTC
>MVZH01000071.1 GCA_002068325.1 Lentisphaerae bacterium ADurb.BinA184
GGAGAACCGCCACTTGCGGCTGGGGGTGTCGAACGACATCTTCTCCGAGTGGCTGAGCACGAACTACCGCGACCTGATCCTCTCGGCCTTCGCCGAGGCCAGCGGCATGGCGGTCACGCTGGCCTTCGAGAGTGGGCATGAGCCGGCGGACGGCGCGGCCGCTGAGGCGGACGACGCCTCCCCCGCCGCCCGGCGGCGGCCAGCCCCGCCCCCCGAACCCGAGTTGCCGGCGCGTTTCAACCGCCGCTTCACCTTCGACACCTTCGTGGTCGGGGAGAACAACAAGTTCGCCCAGGCGGCCTGCCTGGCCGTGGCGAAGACCCCCGGCAAGTCGTACAACCCCCTGTTCATGCACGGGACCAACGGCCTGGGCAAGACGCATCTCCTGCAGGCGATCGCCCAGGACGCCTTCGGCCGCCGCAAGCGGGCGCGCATCGAATTCCTGTCCAGCGAGGAGTTCGCCAACCGCTACATTGACGCCCTGCGGGACAGCGCCCTGCCCGCCTTCCGCCGGCATTTCCGCACGGTTGACCTGCTACTGATCGACGACGTGCACTTCTTCAAGGGCAAGGAGCAGTTCCAGGAGGAGTTCTTCCACACCTTCAACGCGCTCTACAACAGCCACAAGCAGATCGTGCTGACCTCCGACCGGCCGCCCCACGAGATCCAGGGCCTGGAGAAGCGCCTGGTCTCGCGCTTCGAGTGGGGGCTGACGACGGAGATCCTGCCGCCCGACCTGGAGACCCGCGTGGCGATCCTGCGCAAGAAGCAGGCCGAGCACGAGGTGGCGATCGGCGACGACGTGCTGTTCTTCATCGCCAGCCGTGTGAAGTCCAACATCCGCCGCCTCGAAGGGGCCCTCATCCGGATGGTGTCCTACGTCTCGATGAACAGCCGGCCGATGGACGTGCACACCGCCGAACAGCTCCTCCAGCCGATCCTCGACGAGGAGGCGGGAAGCAGCGTGACGGTTGACAGCATCCAGCGCGGCGTCGCCGAGTTCTTCGACATCCGGCTGGCCGACATGACCGGCAAGCGCCGGCCGGCCAATATCGCCCTCCCCCGCCAGGTGGCCATGTTCCTGTGCCGCCGGCTGACCGACCTGTCCTCCCCGACCATCGCCGAGGCCTTCAACCGCAACCACGCCACCATCCTGCACGCGGTGGGGGTCATCGAGAAGCGCCTGGCCAAGGACGCCGAATTCCGCAACACCCTGAGCAAGCTGGAACGCAAGCTCAAGGGGTGAGGGGCGGCGGCACCTCCGGGGGGAGGCGGTGGCCGAGGGGGGATTGCCGCTCACATGCTCTCGAGCGTCTCGATCGTCAGGGCGGCCAGGCCGTCCTGCAGGATGCGCTGGACGCGGCGGCTGAGTTCCAGGCGGGCGCGGCAGAGGGCCGGCGTCGGCGCGCTGAGCACGGACAGCTCGCGGTAGAAACGGCTGAAGGCCTTGGCCAGGTCGAGCAGGTAGGTGGCCAGCGCCGAAGTGTCGAACTCGCGGGCGGCGCGGCGGAGCACGCGGCCGTACTCGGCGCAGCGCAGGGCGATCTCCTTCTCCTCGGGCGCCCCCAGCACCGTCCAGTCGACCGGCTGCGCGAGCAGGCCGGGGTCGGCCTTGCGCAACATCGAGCTGACGCGGGCGTAGGCGTACAGCACGTACGGCCCAGTGTCGCCCTCGAACTTCAGCGAGGCCTCGGGATCGAACAGGATGGTGGTCTTGGGGTTGACCTTGAGGAGCATATATTTGAGGGCGGCCATGCCGATCACGCGGGCCCGCCGGTCGAGGTCGTCGGGCGCTCCGCCCTCGGCGCGTTCGAGGGTGGCGGCCCGCGCCAGGCGCTCCATCTCGTCGAACAAGTCGTCGGCGTCAACCACGGTGCCTTCGCGGCTCTTCATGCGGCCGCTGGGCAGGTTGACCATGCCGTAGGCCATGTGGTAGAGTTGGCCGGCCCACGGGTAGCCCATGCGGCGCAGGATCGCGAAGAGCACCTTGAAGTGGTGGATCTGCTCGTCGCCGACGATCCACACCTGCTGGTCGGGGCGGAAGTCGTTCTGCTTGAGGATGGTGGTGCCGATGTCCTGGGTGACGTAGACGCTGGTGCCGTCGCTGCGCAGGACGACCTTCTTGCCCGCCCCCTCCTTCTCCAGATCAATGAAGACGGCGCCGTCGGGGCGGCGTTCGAACGTGCCGGCCGCCAGGTGTTCGAGGATGAGGTCCTTGCCGAGGGCGAAGGTCTCGCTCTCGTAGTAGGTGCGGTCGAACTCGACCCCCATGCGGGCGTAGGTCTGGGCAAAGCCCTCGAGCACCCAGCGGTTCATCGTCCGCCACAGCGCGCGCACCGCGGGGTCGTTGCCCTCCCAGGCGACCAGCATGGCCTGCGCCGCGCGCCCAATCTCGGTCTCCAGGAACAGCTCGTCGTCGGACTGGCCCGCCAAGTCGGGCCGGGCGGTCCGCAACTCGCCAAGCTGGCGGCGGAACTCGGCGTCGAACTTGACGTAGTAGTCGCCGACGAAATGGTCGCCCTTGGTGGCCGTCGCCTCCGGTGTCCCGCGCCCGCCGAAACGCTGGTAGGCGAGCATGGATTTGCAGATATGGATGCCGCGGTCGTTGACCAGATTGATGGGGAAGACCGTGTGGCCGACGCGCCGCTGGATCGCCACCATCGCCTGGCCGAGGGTGTTGTTGCGCACGTGCCCGAGGTGTTGCGGCTTGTTCGTGTTCGGGGCCGAGAACTCGATCAGCAGGCGGCGGCGCTCGGCCGGCGGCAGGCCGGCGTCGTCAAGCAGCCCCGCCTCGTCGCAAACCGTGTCGCGAAACACGGCCTGCGGCCGCAAGACCAAGTTGATGAAGGCCTTGACCGCCTCGACCGACTCGACGTCCGGGTGCCGGCGCAGACATTCGACGGCGGCGGCGGCGACCGCCGCGGGAGGCCGGCGCAGCACCCCCGCCAGGCGGAACCCGTTGACCGTGATGTCGCCCTTCATGGTCTCCGGCGGACGCTCGAACTGGATGTCGAGCGGCGGCCCGCCGAAGACCGTCTGCAGGTGCTGCTCGAGGGCGGTGATGGCGGCGAATTTCAAGGGATGCCCTTTCTCAGTCGGCGTGCGGCCATGGGTGAACCGGAGCCGCGCCCGACAACCGCCGCCCGGGGTCGTGACGGCGGATTGCGGAGTCCGCAACTCCGCGGCCGGGCTCGGGCCGTCGCGACGCCGGCGCCTCCGGCCTCATTTCGAGACGTCAAGGCAGACGAGGTCGCCGCGGTCATTGCGGCAGTAGATGCGGCCGTTGGCCAAAACCGGGGCCGTCCAGCACGTCTTGCCCAGCCCGGTGTCGCCGGCCGCCAGCTCCTCGTAGGCGCCGGGCTTGGCGGCGACCACAAACAGCTTGCCGTGCTCATTGAGGACGATCAGCTTGCCGTCGGCCGCGAGGAGGCCGCCGAAGCCCAGGTTCCTGCCCCATGTCTCCGAGCCGGTCTTCAGCTCCAGGCAACGCAGGTTGCCGCCGCCGGCATTGCCGTCAATGCCGTAGATGTGGCCATCCATGAGGACGCAGCTGCTGAAGTGGTTGCACATCTTGTTGTGTTTCCAGACCTCGCGCGGGGTTCCCGTGGCCACATCGAGCATCACGCACCCCTTGCCGTAGCCCGACGAGATGAAGACATGGGTTCCGGCGACAAGGGGGTCGGCGGCGTTGACGTCATAGCTGGTCTCCCACGGGAACGCCCACAGCTTGCGGCCGTCGGCCGTCTGCACCGCGTAGACCTCCTTCTGGCCGAACATCACGAGGCCCGGCTTGCCGGCCAGCGTGCAGGGCACTGGCGCGGAGTAGCCTCCGACGCCGCCCTCGCCGGCCCACACCTTCTCGCCGGTCTTCTTGGCCAGGGCAATCCCCGTCAGGCCGGCGTTCACGATGAGCAGGTCGCCCTCGATGCGCGGCGTACCCGCCAAGCCCCAGCCCGGCTCCTTGGCGCCGAACTCCTTGCACAAGTTGCGGTGCCAGAGAACCTTCCCGTCGGCGGCGTTGAGGCAGAACAGGTCGCCCTCGCGGCTGAGCGTGAAGACGGCGGGCCCGTCGAGGATGGGGGTGGCGCGCGGGCCGGGATAGGAGCCGGGGCCGCACGGATAGGCGTGCCGCCACAGTTCCTTGCCGTCCTGGACCGCCAGGCACACCACCACGTCTTCCTTGTCGCTGTTGCCCAGCGTGTAAAGGCGGTCGCCCTTGACCCCGACCCCGGAGTACCCCTTGCCCACGTTGACTTTCCAGGCCACCGCCCCCGGCGCCGCAATCGCCTTGGGGTTCCAGTTCTTCTCCGGCGAGATGCCGTCGCCCGCGGGGCCGCGCCAGGCGGTCGAGTCGGCAGACGCCAGCGGCCCGGCCGCCACCAGCCCGGCCACGACAGGGGCAAGAATCGCTCGGATCGTCCGGAGAACAGAACTCATGCTGGACACTCCCGAAAGCAGGACTCGTCAATCGCAACGCGCCATCCCGGCGCGCGGACCTCTGTCGCGCCGTAGCCTCACGAAGGCGGCGGCCGCACGACCTGCGTCCTCGCGCCCGAACGTGTGATGTGCGGACTCTCCTGGGAACGACTGGCTAAGACCGCACGCAGACCGCTCAGGTTCCGCCGCGAACGGGGAACGAGGGACGACTCACGTCCGGACCGGGCAAAGAAAGACGGAGGCGCGCGCCGACGCCCGCCTCCGTCGAGTCTGTCCGCCGACCGGCTGCCGGCCTCAGTAGGTCCAGATCATCTGGGCCCGGCCCCACTCGCCCGGCGCCCCGTCAAGCCAGTAGTTGCCCGGTTCGAGGTGCGCGTACTCGAGGGCGAAGCTGAGGTTGGCCTTCTTGAACACGACATCGAGGAAGCCGGAATACAGGTGCCCCATCTCGTCGCCGCCGCCACCGCCGGGAGGCATGCCCACCTGCCCCTCATCCATGAACAGGTACGCATAGACGCCCTGCAGTTTGACCGCCACCGACTCCGAGTCGTGGAGCACGAGGTTGAGGGCGGCGCGGGCCTGGTTCAGGTTGGTCCAGTTGCCGTTGGTCAGGATGGGCATGAGCTCCTCACGCCAGATCGGGTACTCCGAGAAGGCCGAATGCCAGCCCTCGACTTCGTCCCCGGAGGCCGGGTCGTCGCCCGTGAACATCGTGTACTCGAGCATCAACGAGGGCGACAGCGCGGTGCCCTTGGGCGCCTTCAGCGTCACGCGGGCGTCGCCCATCATGCCGGTGAAGTCGGCCGAGCCGGCGCACTCGCCCCACTGCTGGGCCAGCTCGAAGCTGTAGTCAATCTGCTCGTGCGGCGAGCCGAACAGGCGGGCGCCGACGATGTGGAGCTCGGCGTTCTCGTCAACCGGGTGGTTGCGCTCGGCGGTGTCGGCGTCGTCGTCGAAGTCGACGAAGATGTAGTACGCCTCGCCGTTCAGGCTCGCGCTGTAGTTGTAAGTGCCGTCGAAGCCCAGCACCAAGGTGTCGGCGCGGCGGAGCCGGCGTTCGAGCTTCTCGTCAAGGTTGATGGCGATGGGATCCTTGTATTCGTTGTAGAGGGCGAAGACCTTGATGGTGTTGCAGTCGTCCGTGTAGGTGGCGACGGCGCCGTCGAAGTAGGTGGTGCGCCCCTGGTCGTAGGGGGTGCCTTCGAGCAGGACCATGCCGTTGCCCAGCATCAGTTCCTGTCGCCCCAGCTTCAGCGAGATGCCGGAGTCGGCAATGTTCTTGATGTCAAGGTTGAGGAGGTCAAAGACCAGCTCGTCGGGGGCGCGCCAGGTGCCGCCGCCACCGACGTTGTTGGCCTCGTTGAAGTGACTGCTGAAGTGCTGCCAGCGGTTGACCAGGCGGGCGTTGAGGATCAGATCGGGGGTGAAGTCAACCGTCGTCCACAGGCGTTCGCGGACGCGCAGGTACTCGACCGCCGGCCCCTGGTTGGCACCCGGGGTCAGCCCCCAGTCCGGGGAGACGGTGTTGCGATCCCAGCCTTCGAGGCGCAGGCGCACGTCAAAACCGATCTTCACCGTGGCATCGCCGACCTTCGTCTCATACCCGGCGAACGCCGACAACCCAATGCCTGCAAGCCCGAGCACGACCAACCAGACACATAGCTTACCACGTACCATCCTCATTGCTTCTCTCTCCTCAGTTCGACTCGACTCGCTACCGCGGCCCGGCCGGCAGCCACTGGCCGGCCAGGCGTCTCCAACCCGTACGGGGATTCGGTTGGCTGAAACAAACCGAATATTCTGTGTAATGTGGCGCCGACAATCGCCCGCGCAAGTTGCCGCACCGATTTCTGCCCACGCTCACTCCCGCGGGGCACTCGGCCGGTCCTGAGCCGCCGAGGTGTGCCCCCGGCCAATGCCGGCGCCGCACACCCGACGGCCGCGCCGACAAGCCGCCTCAGGCAAACAAACCCGCCGGGTTCTCGCCGGCCGCGACGAACCGCCCGCCGGCGTAGGCCGGAACCAGCCCCGCCCCGTCCCAGCGGCAGATGCGGTAGAGCGTCGCAAACATGAAATCCGGCACCACCCCGCCCTGGCCGCCGACCAGCTCGCCGCCGCGGCGCACATTGTCCTGCATCCATGACGGCAGGCGCAGGTGGTAGGGGTTGCGGTTGACTTCACCGACGTGGAACGAGGTCGCCGCCACCAGGTCCGCCACGTCCTGCTCGCCGGACTCGACCATCACGTTGGGGGACGGCAAGGCCCCCCAGAACTCGGTCTCGACCACATGGCAACACGCCCGCCCGCCCAACCGGCCGAGCGCGTCCATGACCAGATGATGGGTGCCGATGTGGGTACTGTTCCAGTCGCCCGCGTGCGGGATGAAGACGATCTGGGGACGTTCACCGTCGAGGATGCCCTCGATGACCGACACCGACACCGCCCAGGCCTCCGGCTGCTGGGCGCGCGACTTCAGGTTGACGCCTTCAAGGCCGTTCTCCCGCGCCTGGATCAGCCCGAAGCCCAGAAAGCCGACCGCCCGCCGCAGCTCCTCGAACCGCGCCGCCTGACGGGCCCGGTTGCTGCCCTGCGTGACGGCAACGTTGACGACCGTCATCCCCGCCTCCCGCAGCAGCCGCAGCGCCAGCGCGCCTACGATGCACTCGTCGTCGGGATGCGGCGCAAACACAAGCACCTTGGGGGCGCCGGCCGGGCTGGGCGGGCGCGCACAGGCGGGGAAGCCGCCCAGCGGCAACCCCATCCCCGCCCGGTACGCCCGGGCGCAACCGCGGACAAACTCAAGATACGGATGGGACATGGATCAGCCTCCTGACTGCACCCTGACCACGAACCGCAAAGGCCCGCAGACACTCATTCCTCACACGTCGGAACCGCGGCGTCACGCAACGGCCATGCCCGACCAGGGGCCGCCTGCGACGGCCGCCGGGTCGAGGGCCCCGCCCCGGGCCTACTTCGCGACGCTGGCCCAGAGCTCCCGCAGGCCCTGCTCCAAGGAGTACGCCGGCTTGTAGCCAAGCAACGCGCGCGCCCGACCGACCGCCGCCACCGAATGCCGCACGTCACCTTTCCGGGCCGGCTGGAACTCCGTCGTGAACCGGCGGCGCGAGACCCGCTTCAGCGTGCGCAGCAACCCCAGCAGCGAGGTCTGCCGTCCCGTGCCGATGTTGATGACCTGGCCGGCGCCAACCTTGCTGGACGTGGCGGCGAGCAGGTTGGCCGCCACCACGTCCTTGACATAGACGAAGTCCCGCGTCTGTTCACCATCGCCGCAGACCACGGGCGCGGTGCCTGTGCGCAACGCCTCGACAAAACGCGAGATCACCCCGGAGTACATGGAGCGCGGATCCTGCCGGGGGCCGTACACGTTGAAGTACCGCAACGCCACCGTCTCCAAGCCGTACAGCCGCGCGAAAATCGACAGGTAGTACTCGCCGGCCAGCTTCGCCAGGCCGTACGGCGATTCCGGCTCGGGCAGCATCTCCTCGCGCTTGGGCACCTCCGGCCGGTTGCCGTAGATGGCGGCGGTGCTGGCCATGATCACCCGCTGCGCCCTGGCGTCACGCGCCGCGGCCAGGACATTGAACGTCCCGGTGACGTTGATCTCGTGGTTGTCGCGCGGCTTGTCAACCGACTCGAACACCGAGACCAGCGCCGCCTCATGGAAGACGCAGCCCGCCCCCACCATCGCCCCGGCCAGGGCCGGCCTCTCGCGGATGTCGCCGACCACCAGCCGGAACCGCCCGGCCACGGCGGACAGGTTCTCAACCCGCCCCGAGCTCAGGTTGTCGAAAACCACCACCTCGTGCCCGGCCGACAGCAACGCCTCGACCAGGTGCGATCCGATAAACCCGCACCCGCCGGTCACTACACAGCGCATAAGCCCTCCGTCTGCCCGGCCGCCGGGCCCACAATGCCCAGTGCGCCACACACGCCATGCGCCGTACTATAGCACGATAGCACGGCCCCGCCCTGCCCGCGCCCGCCCCGGCGGCTGACCGAGTCCCCCCGGCAGGCTGGGAACGGACGGCCGGCACTGTGTCACAATGGCACACCAGCAAAGCCGCAGAGTGCCGGTGCTGGCGTCTCCTAACACACTACTGCCCAATGTGTTCTGCTGTTCCGTATGTTTATGGCATCTTCATTGCTTATGGTTGGCGTCAATCGCCTGGCCGGTTCAGACACCGCCGGCCAGCCGCCAGTTCAACCAGCCCGCCGAGGGCGAACCGACAAGGAGGTGCACGATGATCTGGACAGACACACGCTATGACCGATGGGACCCGTGGGCACAGATGCTGAGGCTGCAACACGAGGTGGACCGGGTGTTCGGACGCTACGGCGCGCGGACGCGGGAGGCCGGCGAGTTCCCCGGGGTCAACATCTGGACCGGCGAGAAGGACGCCATCCTGACCGCCGAGATTCCGGGCGTGGACCCCAAGGCGGTCGAGGTGACGGTCGAGGCTGACACGGTCACCATCCGCGGGCGACGCCAGGCCGAAGAGGCGAAGGAAGGCGAGCAGTTCCTGCGGCGTGAACGGGGCGTGGGGTCGTTCGTGCGGGCCTACTCGCTGCCCTTCCCGGTGGATGCGGAGCGGGTGACGGCGCAGTACCAGAAGGGCATCCTGCAGGTCATCCTCCCGCGCGCCGAGGCGGACCGTCCGCGCCGGATCGCGGTCACGGCCAACTGAAGCGCACAGGGAAGGGATCCGGCGAAGTCCGCGACGGCCGTCAGCCCGCAGGACGCAAAAGACAGACCCAGCCAAAGGAGGCAGCAACCATGGCCAGCCAAGACATCACACGCAAGAGTGCAACCCTGCCGGAGAAGGCCGAGCGCGCCGAGGCGGCCCCGGTCTTCGTCCCCAATGTTGACGTGCGCGAAAGCGCCGGCGAGTTCATCGTCGAGGCGGACATGCCTGGGGTGGACGAGAACAGTGTCACGGTGAACCTCGAGCGCAACGTGCTCGCCCTGCACGGCAGCTTCCAGCCCAAGGCGCCCGAGGGCTACCGCCTGACCTACCAGGAGTACGACAGCGGCAACTATGAGCGGACGTTCACCCTCGGCGAGCAGGTCGCCCGCGAGGGCATCCGCGCCAGCGTCAAGGACGGCGTGCTCCGGGTGGTCCTGCCCAAGGCCAAGGAGGCTCAGCCCCGACGCATCGAGGTCAGGGCCGGCTAACCCCCCGCCCCCGCCCCGCCGGCGCCCGCGCCGGCCCGAGCGCCCGCCTCTCCCCTTCCTCGTGGGGACAGACCCCGCGAGCGGGGAGACGGCGGGCGTTTCGTCGTCGGCACGATCCGGGCACGACGGGGAACGCGGGACGAGGCCCGGACGCCGGGACGAGCCGGAACCCTCGCGATCGTCACGTCCCCGCGGTGCAACCCTGACCCCCGTCCCCCACCGCCAGGCAACCATGGATGTGGAAGCGCGGCAAGGTGACCTGCAGACGGCCGTCGCGCCAGCTCCAGTCAAGCGGCTGTCCGCCGGGTTCCCAGGTCACGGTCTGTGGCTGGCTCGCGATGCGGAGTCCGCAACTGTAGGGGCCGACCTCCGGGATTTCGTCCACCCAGGTGTCGTCGGTGCCCAGTTTCGCCACGTCGCGGCCGGAGTTCTGGTTGACGAAGTGCACCAGGAGGCGGCCATCGGCGGCACGGTGCGGCGACACGTCCACCCACGACGGCGCGTTGGTTGCCAGGAGGGGATCGGGGTCGAGTTCATGCACGATCTCGCGGATCCAGCGGAGCATCTGCGGATCGCCGAGGCGCAGGTACATGCCGAAGATGTCCGTCGCCACATGCACGATGGTTCCCTTCCCCAGGCGACGCACCAGGGCCGCGGCACATCCGGCCGGCTCGGGCTTCTCCTCGTCCACCTGCCCGTGCATCGGCCAGTTGTTGGCCAGATTGCGACACTCGGGATTGAGGTCATCCCAAGAGCGGTAGAGCGCATACAGCTCCTCGGTTCCGGTCCCCAGTTCGAGCCAGTCCCAAGGGAAATCAATCCCGACGGGTTCGCCGAAGGGTTCCTGCTTGAGGAAGACATGCCCGTCGGCCACGGCGCCGCGCTTGACCGCCTTGACCCCCAGCAGCTCCTGGCTGCCGGGCGAGAGGATGGAGCCGCCGGAGGTCAGGAGTGTGCCGCCGCCGCGCACGAAGGCGTCCAGCCGTTTCACGGTGGCAGGGTCCACCTGCGGCTGCTCGGGCAGGACCACCAGGTCGTAGGGCACCCCCTCCACCAAGCCGCTCTCGTCCATGAGGTCCGGCGAACGGTGCACGGCGGCCAGGGCCTTGTGCGCGCCCTGTGCGCCGTTGCCGCCGAAGACCGGGCTGGCGGGATCGCTGACCACGATGGCGGTGCGGCTGGCGCTGCGGCTGTGCAGGAAAAGCCCCTCGCGCTCCGCCAGGAACTCGCGGACGGCGATGGCCTTGCGCATGCGCGAGGGCACCAGCGCGCCGTTGCCGGTGGGATAGGTCCAGTAGCCGACGGCGCCGCCGTTGGCGGCCACGGTCGCCGCCTCCTGCATCATGCGCTCGACGGTCTTCGAGCGGCTGCGGACATCCTTGCGCACATGGGTGAAGCTGGTGTCGCAGACGTAGGCGTCGTAGGGCACGCCAAGGGTGCCGTACCAGCGCATCATGCGCGCCATGTCGTGCAGGTTGAAGAAACCCGGCGAGAAGAAGTCGCCCGAACGCCAGTCGAAGGGGCCGAGGAACTCGCGCCGCGGGCTGACGTTGCCGGCGCTGTAGATGCAGTCGGGCTTGCAACTCTTGATCAGGCGGCTGCAACGCTCGCGCCACTCGCTCTCGGTGCGGTTCCACACCGGCTGGTAGGCGGCGTGGAAGTCCGGGCGCTTGACGATCTCGCCCCACGGCCCGTCCCAGCCGGTCTGCTCGCGGAAGCGGGCCTGGCACCGCGGGCAGTAGCACGGCCCCGGCCAGTCGCCGTCGAACCAGAAGCCGTCCGGGTCGTACTGCCCGATCAGCTCACGCAACTGGATCGCGACCCACTCGTCGAAGTAGCCGCTGAGGGGGCAGTTGCCGTACGAATGGAAGCACTTGAAGTCCTGGAGGCACTCCTTGTCCGTGCCATCGAGGTTCTTCATCCGCCAGTCCGGATGGCGGTCTCCGGCGATGCCGTCGAGCAGGCCGCTGTAGTAGAGGACGAGCCGGCAGCCGGCCTCGCGGGTCACGTCGCGGAAGAGGCGGCACATGTCCTGGCCGAGCCTGTTGTGCCGGGTCTTCAGCGAGCTGTCCCACGAGGTGTAGCCGCTGTGCCCCTTGGCGTAGATGCACAGGTAGCCAAGCTTGAGCTGCTTGAGCCAGTGCACGGTGTTGCGCCGGCTCGCCCCGCTGCCGTAGGGCCGGAACTGCACCTCGGTGTAGTAGTCCACCAGCAGGTTCATGATGCTGTCGTTGAGCCAGGTTCTGGTCTCGTTCATCGGCGATGGCTCCGTGCTGTGTTGGGGGTGAACCGATCCGTCCGATCCGTCCGATCCGTCCGATCCGACTGATCCGCCGGATCAGACGGGCGCGCAACCTGCAGGTCCCAGCAGTCTCTCCGCGTTGGCATGCTCCAGCGCCGGGGCATCGTGTGGCTGAAGCCAGGACTAGTAGGCGCCCACCTGTGTGTAGTGCCGCCTTCAGACGGTGCAGAACCAAGCGCACTGCGCTGTGGCTTCTACGACGAGTTCCACTTCAGCAAGCGCTTCCGCCAGTTCGCCGGCGTGACGCCCGCGCAGTTCCGCCGCCGCCAGCCATGAACGCCGGGGCGGCAGGGACCGTGTTTCGCGCCGTCGCCGCCCGCCGGCGCCGGATGTGCCCCTGCCCATCTGCCCGCCTCGGGTTGCCCGCCCGCCAACTGCCGTTCAGCCCCGGCCGCGCTCGCGGTAGTGCCGGAAGCCGTCAATCAGAGCACGGATGTTCTCGAGCGGCACGCCAGGGGCGACCGAGCTGCTGCACCCCAGCATCAGCCCGGCCTTGGGCCCCTTCTCTACGAGCCAATCCATCTGGCACCGGACGTCGGCCGGCTTGCCCAGCGGCAACGTGGTGGTCACTGAGACGCCGGCGATGATGAACAGCTCGCCGCCGTCGCGGGTTCTCATCCGGCAGATGCGCTCGTAGTCCATGCCGTCCTCGTACTGGAATCCCTGGAACCCGCCGACGCCGCACTCCAGCAGCCGCGGCACCATGTCCATCAGGTTGCCGTCGCAGTGCCAGATCAGCCGGATGCCGGCATCGAGCAGCGGCTTGATGGAGCGGGCGAAGTGCGGGAACCAGATGCGGTCAAGGGTCTTGATGTCCACCAGCATCCCGCGCGAGTCGGCCATGTCATGATCCAGCCGCACCAGCCGCGGCAACCCGCCCTCGACGATGGCGCGGGCGGCAAGGCGGTTGTGAACCTCCGACATGTCGGCGTGAATCTTGAACCCGCGCTCCATGACCTCGGGAAAGAGCGCGTAGGCCATGAAGTAGTTGGCGTAGCCGTAGGCGTAGTAGAGGAACCCCGGGAAGGAGAAGAAGCCGCCGTACGGCCCCTTCAGCATGTTCATGCCGAACAGCCGCTGCACCTCGACTTCGCCGGCGATGCGCTGGCTGACCTCCTCGTCGGCATGGGCCGCAAGCTCGGTGCGCCACGTCTCCCACCTCGGGAAGACAAACCGCTCCATGTGTTCGACAACGGCCTCGGGCGAATCAATGACCATCCCGTCACAGACGACCTGCCCGGCGCCGGTCGTGGCGCCACCGCCGGCGCCCCCCTCATAGCCCTGATCCCTCATGCTGAGCGGGTTCGTGGGAATCCACTGGTCAATGAAGCAGCAGCCCGCCTTCAGCTGCATCTCCCGGTAGACGCGCACGGGATCCTTCTCGTAGCTGCCCGGCGGGTTGCCGGAGATCGCGTCCTGGTGCGACCACTGCATGTCGTTCAGGAGCCAGGTCGGGATGCCCCTCGTCGGCCGCAGGGCAATGGTGTCCAGCGCCAGCTCGGCATTCCGCTGCCACTTGCCCTCGAACTCCGCGTACCCCACAACGTCCTTCATCTGCCAACACCTTGTCCGTGTCGCGCTGCCCATCGCCTGCGGCCAAGGCCCCAGCCGCGTTCCACCCTCGTCACCGCACCCCCGGAGAAGCCGGCCGGCCGGCCCTCGCACACCTCGCGGCCGGACTGCCGCACACGCCCCAGGCCGGCCATTCCGACACCAGCCAGAACGCGCTGCAACGCATCTGCCGGACGCTCCATTCCGCCCGCCACTCACCACCTTGCCCAGTCCCGGAACACCGGCGGCTGGGGCAGATTCTCGAGCGTAAACTCGAAGCGCCCTTCGCGGATCGGGATGATGGCCAGATTGCCACAGGTGCCCGGCGCGTAACGCACACCCTTGATGTTGACCGCCGGCAACATGACGATTCCCTGCGGCATCGTCAAGTGTATAAACCGTGCCGGGCCTTGCGTAACAGACAGCCGCGCGCGCCGGCCTTCGGTTCGGGCTTGCGCGACGGCATTGGCCGTATAGATTAATGGTTTCGGTATGGATGCCGACCGGACAGCCGGATCCGCGTAACCCGCCAGATGGAGTGCCGACCATGTCAGTGACGACCTACCGCAACAAGAGCCTGCGGCGGCGGCGGAAGACCGCCAGCGCGCGTGGCGCCCGCATGAAGACGCAACAGAAGCGGCTGGTGGCCATGGGAGTGGCCGAGGAGAAGGTGGCCAAGCTGACCTGCGCCGACCTGCGTCGCGCCCTCATTGCCGCCGGCAAGGCCCAGGCCAAGGCCAGGCGTGCCGCCCGCGCAGCGGCCGCCGCCTCGGCGAAGTGACCCGCGTCCTGCCCGGCCCTGTCCCGCGCCCGTCGGTCTTGCACCGGCGGGCGCGTTCTGTCTCTGGAGCCGCTTGCAGAACCCTGGCATGGGTGGCCGGGACGCAGCCCGACCCTCCATCGGCGTCGGCACGGACTGTTGTCTGCCGGGCTGGAGGGACGACCTCCGTGTCGTCCGGGTTCCGCCGCGGCAAACCGGGTCTTCGGGTATGCCTTGGCGGACGCGGAGGTCCGCCCTCCACCGCAGGAGGCACTCGTTGTCCGCTGGGGTTCTGCAAGCGCCTCTCAGGGGTTTGCGCCCTCCGCACGGCGGGCTATGGTGTGGAGTCTGACTTGGCGATGAAAGGGATCCGGCCAGGGGCCAGGCCGTTTGCGCGACCAGGCGGGGCGGTATGAGTTCGGCGACAGCCATTGACGCTTCCGCGGATCGCATCCGCGTGCGCATCGAGGCGGGGAGTGCCCTGGCAGATGCGGGGCCGGCCCTGGCCGCGTTGCGCGAGGCCCTGGCGGCGTCGCCGACGGCCAAGGTCGAGATGGATCTCACCGCGCTGACCGCACAGGACGAGGCCGGCGGGGTGCTGACGATCGCCCTGGCCCAAGCCTGCCGTGACGCACGGCGCGCGCTGACCTGGGAGGGAGGCCACGCGGGGCTGGCGGACGCCCTGACGGCCCTCAACGCTCCCGCCCACCCGGCCGGGGCCGCAGAGGGCGCCGACTCGCTGTGCGAGCAGGTCGGCCGGGCAACGGTTGATTTCGCCGCCTCCTGCCGGGACTTGGTCACCTTCATCGGGGAACTGGTCCATGCCTTCGGCGGCGCCTGCCGCCGCCCGCGGCTGGTCCGCTGGCGCGACGTGCTGTACTACATGGACCGCTGCGGCACCGACGGCCTGCCGATCACCGTGCTGATCTGCTTCCTGATGGGCCTGATCCTGGCGATCCAGGCGGCCAATCAGATGCACCCCTTCGGCGCCGACATCTATGTGGCCAATCTCATCGGAGTATCCATCACCTGGGAGCTGGGCCCGCTGATGGTGGGCATCATCTGCACCGGCCGCGCCGGCTCGGCCTTCGCCGCCGAGATCGGCACCATGAAAGTGTCCGAGGAACTCGACGCCCTCGTCACCATGGGAATCGCCCCGACCCGCTTCCTCGTCGTGCCCAAGGTGCTCGCCCTGATCGTGGTCATGCCCCTGCTGACCGTGTTCGGGGACCTCGCCGGGGTGGCGGGCGGCTTCGTGGTCGGCATGTTCCAGCTCGACCTGCCGTTCATCGCCTACTGGAACCAGACAGTGGCGGCGCTCGGACCGTGGGACGTCGTGCAGGGCCTGATCAAGAGCGCCGTCTTCGCCTTCCTCGTGGCGGCGGTCGGCTGCCTGCGCGGGGCGCAGACGCGCGAGGGCGCCCAGGGGGTCGGCGTCTCCACCACCTCCGCCGTGGTCAGCGGCATCTTCCTGCTCATCGTCTCGGATGCGTTCATGACCTTCCTTCTAACCCGACTCGGATAGGGCCTCCTGCCGTGGACGAGCCGCTGGTCAGCGTCACCAACCTCAGTGTGAGTTCCCCGCGCGGCACGCTGCTCGAAGGGGTGAGCTTCGAGGTGCGGCGCGGCGAAATCGTCGTCATCGTCGGCGCCAGCGGCTCCGGCAAGAGCACCCTGATGAAACACCTCATCGGGCTGCGCGAACCGGTGGCCGGCACCGTCCGCATCGGCGGCCGCGACCTGTTCGCCGGCGGCGAAGCGGCGCGGGCCCAGATCATGCGGCAGTTCGGCGTGCTCTACCAGTCGGCGGCGCTGCTCGGCTCCCTGACCGTCATCGAAAATGTGCTCCTGCCCCTTGAAGAACATGCGGCCCTGCCGGCGGAGGTGAGGACCGCGGTGGCGCGCCGCAAGCTGGCCACGGTTGGCCTGGCCGGCTTCGAGGGGCGGATGCCGGGCAGCCTCAGCGGCGGCGAACGCAAACGCATCGGCCTGGCCCGCGCCCTCGCCCTCGACCCGCCCCTGCTGTTCCTCGATGAGCCGTCGGCCGGGCTCGATCCCGTCACCTCGGCCGGACTCGACCGGCTGATCCTCGACTTGCGCCGCCACCTCGGAACCACCATGGTTATCGTCACCCATGAGCTGGACAGCATCTTTGACATCGCCGACCGCGCGCTCGTCCTGCGCGGCCGCCGCCTGGTCGCCGACGCCGCCCCGCGCGAGATCGCCCGGTCGCACGCCGACCCCTGGGTGAGGGAGTTCTTCACGCGGTCGGGGACGAGGGCCGCCGCCGGGGGGCCGTGACGGGCAGGTTGCAGATTCAGGAGCCACTTGCAGAACCCCGGCCTGAGTAGCCGGGACGGAGCACGGGCCGCCATCGGCCTCGAGAAGCACTACCGTCTGCCGGGCTGGAGGGACGGCCTCTGTGCCGTCCGGGTCAAACCCCATGAAGCGGATCCTCTGACACAACTTGGCGGACACGGAGGTCCGCCCTCCATCGCACGAGGCCGGTGTCGTCCGCGGGAGTTCTGCAAACGCCTCCA
>MVZH01000072.1 GCA_002068325.1 Lentisphaerae bacterium ADurb.BinA184
GGCGGGGACCGCCGGCCCCAGGTTGCCCGGTCACGTCCTCGATGCGGGCCAGGCGTTCGACGTCGGTCACGGTCAGGCTGGCGCAACGGTCTATCAAGGCGTGCTTGAACGCCATTGGCCCCGGCTGTCCGGCCGCGGCCAGCTCGGCCGCCACCTCGAAGCAGCACAGTCCGACCGCGGCCGCCTCGGCGTAGTCCGGGCAGACGGCGGCGAAGGTGCCGATCGCCGAGGCCGCCATGCAGCCGGTCCCCACCACCGACCCCATGAGATCGCAGCCGTTGCCGACCAGCAGGCAGCGTGAACCGCTGGCGATGATGTCGATCCGCCCGGTGACCACGACCGTTGCCTGGCGCACCTGCGAGAGACGGGTGGCCATGGCGCGGAGGTCGCCGCCGACTTCGCCGGCATCGACGCCGCGGGTGACGGCGGCCGCGCCGGCCAGCCGTCCGACCTCGGAAGCGTTGCCCTTGATGAGGTCAATCCTGGCTTCGTCGAGCAGCCGGGCGCAGGCGTGGTCGCGGTAGGGCGTGGCGCCGGCGCCGCAGGCATCGAGCACCACGGGGATGCCCTTGGCGTTGGCCGCGCGGGCCGCCAGCAGCATGGCCTCGATGAACTCGGACGTGAGCGTCCCGATGTTGAGGACGAGCGCGGAGGCGAGCCGCGCCATGTCCGCGGCCTCCTCGCGGGCATGGGCCATGACGGGCGAGGCCCCGAACGCCTTGACGAGGGCGGCGCAATCGTAGATCGTCACCCAGTTGGTGAGGTGATGCACGAGGGGTTTCTGGCTGCGGACGGTTTCCAGGAGCGCGTAGTTCATGGCCGGCCTCATGTGGACAGTCGGGACAGGTCATTCACCGCCAAGGCTCGAAGGATTCCTTGTGGTGAGGCGTGCAGGTCAGCGGCCGTTCGGACAGTGCCGCGCAACATAGCCGGGAGGCCTGCCGGTTGCCAGGCACGGTTGGCGAGGGGGCTGGGGCCGAGGCGCGCCGGCAAGGCGAGGCTGTCGGGGGCCGGGTCAATAGTCCTCGCCCTCGACCTCGCGCTGGATCTGTTCGAAGAAGGCCGTCATGAAGCGGTGGCGTCCGGCGGCCATGCGGCGTCCCTCGCCGGTCAGCATGGCCTCGTGGAGATGGCGCAGTTTGACAAGGTACTCGCGGTAGGCGGAGTCCTCGCGGCTGTAGCTCGACGAAGCCAAGGCTTCCCGCTCGGTGTTGTGGACGCGTGCGCCGATGCGCCCGGCGAAATGGAAGGCGCGGCCAACCCCGATGGCGCCCATCGAGTCGAGTTTGTCGGCGTCATAGACCACGCGGGCTTCGAGGGTGGCCGGGCGGGCGTCGCCCCGCCGGCGGTAGCGGTGGGTGCGCACACAGTCGCTGACCTGGGCGATGAAGGCCGGGTCGGCGACGCCGAGCCCGGCCAGGATCTCGGCGGCGATGGCGGCGCCGCTCTCGGCGTGGCAGGACACGCCGTTGTCAGCCAGGTCGGTGACACGCCCGATGTCGTGCAGCCAGGCGGCGAACACCACCACGGCCAGGTCCGCCTTCTCGACGAGGGCGATGTGCCGGGCGTTGTGGCCGACGCGGACCGTGTGATCCCAGCCATGGCAGTCGGGCAGTCCGGACAGGCGGCGCGCGACCTCGGCCTGAAGCGGCGGCAACAGGCCGTCGTAGGGGTTAGGCAATCGCGCATCGGGGGCGGACGGCATAGGGCCTCCAAAGCTGTGTGCCCAGGCCAGGGCGGGCGGCGCACCGGCCTGCTCGCTGGCACCAACCGGCAAGGAAGCCCGACTCGCCCGTTGGCCGGTTGGGCTGGTTTCGGGCACTGTCATCTCAAGCCGAGCATGTTTCCGAGACAGGTTCCCACCCGGCCACCCGACAATGGCTCCGCCAGCTATCCGGCCCTCCGCACCCGCAACTTGTGGTCGGTGGCCACCACGAAGCATCGATCCCATTCGGACACGTTGCACGTCGCGAACAGGGTGGCGACCCGCGCGCGCAAGGCCATTCGTCCCGGGGTGCGCAGGCGAACCAGCAGAATGCCGCAGTGCGTCCCGGGCTCGAACTTCCGGATGTCCGAGAAGTCCAAGTCCTGAGTGATCAGAAAGCGTCCGGCTTCCTGCGCCGCCTGCCAGACGTCATCGTCCGGGTTTCCCGCCAGACCCTCGCGTTCGACAGTATCGACGTCATGGCCAATGTCTGCGAGATTCTGAAGCAGCCCGGCGGGCAGATTCTCGTCGAGTTTGATCTTCATGCGACGCCCGGGACTGCCGGCACCGGGAGGTCTTCCTCTGCCGCCGTTGCCGCGAATGCGATGGCGGCCCGGACATGCTCCTCTGTGAGGGTCGGGAAATCCTGCAGTATCTCGGCTGTGCTTGCCCCCTCAGCCAGGCTGGCCAGCACCGTCCGCAGGGTCACCCGCGTCCCCCGCAGCGTGGGTTCGCCTGCACATACCTGCGGATTCCGCACAATGTAGTCGTCGTAGTGCATCACAGCTGTCTCCCGTCGCACAGATGACCGTACGAGGCGGGTTCCCTGTCATCGCACACCCGTGGCCCGTCCCGTAGTATAGCCTTGCCGCCCTCACCCCGCAAGGCCGGATGGCGGCGCCCGACGAACGCCGATGCGCCCCGCCGGCGGCGGTAGAGCTTTTTCGCCAAGCGGGCTTGCATTAGTGGACTTGCGCGGTACGGTATGCCCCGGTGCTTCACGGACGTCCGGGTCTGCCGGCCGGCTTCCCTGATCGCTCAGGTGGGTGGTACCCATTTCGGCGGATCGGGGTGCAGGCGGCAAGTCGGGCCTCTTAGGCGGCGGCAACGCTGCGACGGTGAATACGGTGTTGGCCAGGCCGGCGGCACGCAGGGAGGCACGGTGTCACGCGCGGCTGGCGGGTCTCAGGAAAAGAGAGTGTAGAATGGCGAAGAAACTGTTTGTCGGGAATCTGAGTTGGACGACGAAGGATGAGGGCCTGCGCCAGGCGTTTGAGCAGTTCGGCGAGGTCACTGACGCGAAGGTCATCACCGAGCGTGAGACTGGGCGGTCACGGGGGTTTGGGTTTGTGACGTATTCACGGAACGAGGATGCCGAGAAGGCAGTTCAGACCATGAACGGCGCCGACCTTGACGGTCGCCCGATTCGCGTCAATGAAGCCAACGAGCGTCCGGACCGTCCGCCGCGCCGTGAAGGCGGCCGCGACGACCGCTGGTAAGCGGGGCAGTTGGATTCCACGGGCGGCAGCCGGCAACGGTTGCCGCCTTTTTCTTTGCGGGAGAATACGGGTATGCAACGTTCGACTGTCCTGGTTGCGGCTCTGGCCGGAGTGGTTGCGCTGGCGGGCATGGGGGCGCGCGCCGAGGTCAGGCTGCCGGCAGTGTTCAGCGAACACATGGTTCTGCAGCAGGGCGTGGCGGCCCCGGTCTGGGGATGGGCTACGCCCGGCGAGGCCGTGACGGTCGAGCTGGGCGGACAGACCGTGAAGGCCACCGCCGGGGCGGAGGGCCGCTGGCGGTGCCGGCTGGGGCCGCTGGCCGCCGGCGGCCCGTTGGTGCTGACGGTTGCCGGCGCCAACCGGATCGAGATCCAGGACGTCCATGTCGGCGAGGTCTGGTTCTGCGGCGGCCAGTCGAACATGGAGTTCCCCCTCGAACGGGCGAACAACGCGGCGGCGGAGATCGCGGCCGCCAAGGATCCGCGCATCCGGATGTTCACCGCCCGCAACGTGGTCGCCGCCGAACCCCGCGAGGAGGTTGACGGCCGCTGGGTGGTATGCAGCCCGGAGACCGCCGGCAAGTTCTCTGCGCTGGGGTACCTGTTCGGACGCGAGATTTGCGGAGTTCGCAACGTGCCGGTGGGGCTGGTGCACGCCTCGGCGGGATGGACCCCGGCGGAGGCGTGGACGCCGCGCGAGGCCCTGCTCGGGCACCCGGATCTGCGCTACATCGCCGAACGCTGGGATGCAGTGGCTGCCGCCTACCCCGAGGCCAAGGCGCGCTATGAGAAGGCCATGGCGGAATGGCAGGCCGCCAGCGACAAGGCAAAGGCGGAGGGCCGCGAGGCGCCGCCCCAGCCAAGCGGGCCGGCCGACCCCCAGTTCATCCACCGCGCCTCGGGGCTGTACAACGGCTCGGTCCATCCGCTCATCCCCTACGGGGTGCGCGGCGTCATCTGGTACCAGGGCGAGACCAACGACTCCCGCGGCTATCAGTACCGCAAACTCTTCCCGGCCCTGATCAACGGCTGGCGCGCCGCCTGGGGACGTGAGGATCTGCCGTTCCTGTTCGTGCAGGTGGCCAACGTCCTGCCCCCGGATCCGACGCCGGTGGACAGCGAGTGGGCCGAGTTGCGGGAGTCGCAGGCGCTCGCCCTCGCCCTCCCCCACACCGGCATGGCCGTGACCATAGACATCGGCGAGGAGAAGGACATCCACCCGAAGAACAAACAGGAGGCCGCCCGCCGGCTGGCACTGGTCGCGCGGGCCACGGTCTACGGCGAAGACGTTCCCTGCTCAGGCCCGGTCTACAAGGCCATGCGGGTCGAGGACGACGCCGTCCACCTGGCCTTTGACCACGTCCACGGCGGCCTGGTCGCCGGCGGCGACGCCGCCCTCAGCGGGTTCGCCATCGCCGGGGCCGACCGCAGGTTCGTCTATGCCGAGGCGCGGGTTGTCGGCGACGAGGTGGTCGTGCGCAACGCGGCGGTCACCGCCCCGGTGGCGGTCCGCTACGCCTGGGCCAACAACCCGGCCGGCTGCAACCTGTACAACCGGGCCGGTCTGCCCGCGGTCCCCTTCCGCACTGACGACTGGCCGGCCAAGACGCAGGACAGCACCGCCCTGTTTATCGATCAGCACTGACGGCACCGGCTCACCGCGGAGACGGCGGGCGGCCAACGGCAGGACGGCTCCGGGCCTTCGAGGTGAATGCCCCCGGCCGAGTCAGACGGAGGATGTGACCATGCAAATCGTCGCGGTGAACGGCAGTCCGCACGGTGAGAAGGGAAGCACGGGGCGGTTGCTGGCCGAGGTGCTTGGGGGGACACGCGAGGCCGGCGCCACGGTGCAGCTCTTCGAGCTCGGGCGGCTGGAGATCAAGCCGTGCCGGGGCTGTGACGCCTGCCACCGCACCGGCCAATGCCCGCTGGCCGACGCTTTCGCGCAGGTGTCGGCGGCGCTTCTGGCGGCGGACGCGGTGGTCCTGGCGTCGCCCAACTACATGTTCCACGTCACGGCCCAGATGAAGAGCCTGCTCGACCGGCTGTGCGGCCCGTTCCACCTCCATGCCTTCGAGGGCAAGTATGCGGCCACGGTGGTGACCGCCGGCGGCCCCGAACTCGCCCCGGTCGCCGACTACCTGACCCGCTTCCTGCGGGCCATCGGCTGCCAGACGGTCGGGGGAGTGGCCGCGGAGGCCTACCGGCTGACCGACGCCGCGGCGGCCGGCGAACGGTTTGCCGAGGCCCGCGCCCTGGGCCGCAGGCTGGTCGAGGCCGCCCGCGACAAGGTCTCCTTCCCGGGGCAGGAGGCCGAACGCTCCGCCGCGGCGCGACGCATGCGGGAGCTGATCTCGCTGCGCCACAGCGACTGGAGCTACGAGTACGAGTACTTGCGGCATCACGGGCAGCTCTGACCCGGCCGACGGCGACGGGAACCGCCACGAACCCGACAGACGTCGGCAGGCATCGACAATCCTCGACAGGAACCGACAGAGTTCGACGGGTTTCGACAGATTCCGACAGGCTCCTCCTCCCCCTCCCCCCGGCCGGCTCTACGCCCCGGTGAGGCGCCGGAGCTGCCCGAGGAAGTCGCACCACTTCTTCCACGGCACGTTGGGCGGGATGAGGTGGTCGCAACCGGGGATATAGCCGCCGTGTTCGAGCAGGCGGGCGGCGCGGTCCAACTCGCGGTGCATGGCCGCGGGCGGCGCCTCGTCGGCGAGGGCATTCTTGTCCAGCCCGCCGATGATGCCCAGCCTCGGATAGAGGCGGCGGAACTCCTCGATGTCGCTGCCGGCCTGAACCTCGAACGGCAGATAGGCGTTGACGCCGTGCCGCATCATCACCGGCACCAGCTCGTCCACCCGGCCGTCGGAGTCCACCGAGATCAGCGGGATGCCGTGCCGTTTTGCGAACTCCGCAATCCGGTCGTAGTGCGGCATCATGAAGTCTTCGACCATGGTCATGGAGATCAGCGACCCCTGGCGGCCGGCCATGTCCTCCCAGATGTGGATATGATCGACGCGGACGGCGGCGGCGACCGGCTCGAACAGGCTCAGCCAGAGTTTGGTGTAGGTGGCCATGATGTCGCGGATCAGCTCGGGCTGGGTGTAGAAGCCGATGAGGATCTCCTCGGCGCCGAGGAGGTCGCGGGCGGTGCCGAACACCCCCCAGGGGAAGCAGCCCAGCTGCACGGGCGCATCGAGGGCCGCCATCTGCGCGGCGAACTCGTCGAGCCTGGCGAGGCGCTGTTCGAGGTGGGGCTGCAGCCGCTCGTCGCGGTAGCGCCGCCAGTCGTCGGCGCTCTTGATGGGATGGGCGATGAACTCGGGCATCGAGTGCCCGTCGCGGCGGTTGCGCCAGGTCATGCCGCGGAACTCCGTCGAGACGATGAACTCGGCGTCCTCGCGGATCACCGCGGCCGGGCAGTGCGGCCAAGGACCGTACTCCACAGGCACGACGCGGAAGTCCGGGTCGTAGCCGAAGTGCCCGGCCAGGTCGAGGTCCTTGAGGCCGGACTCGCGCTGCCAGCGCTGGAGAGTCTCCCCCCACGGCCAGAATCCCAGCCCGACGCCGAACGGCACGCGGTCGGTCTTCTCGCCGCGCAAGGTGGCGACGATGCGCTCGCGGTTCGTCACGGCTCACCTCGCCGTTGCCGCTGGCGTCAAGGTCACGACCTCGCCCGCCCGCACGTCAAAGCGGATGCGGCCGCCGTCACGCTCGGCGACGACCGGGTTGCCGTGGCTGTCCTTGACCGCGAACTCGACGTCGGGTTCGAGCACCGTGCATTCGCGGTCAGTGCGGGCGACCACGGTGGCGGTCTGGAGGGCACCGTTGGCCCAGGTCAGCGCAACGGTGTAGCCGCCGCGGGCACACAGGCCCTTGACGCGGCCGCGCGGCCACGCCGGCGGCAGGGCGGGCAGGAAGTGGAGTTCCTCGTGGTAGCTTTGCAGCAGCATTTCGAGCACGGCGGCGGTGCCGCCGAGGTTGCCATCGATCTGGAAGATCCGCGGCGGGTGCAGGTCGAGCAGCGAGTCGGTGGCGAAATCGGTCACCAGGTGGAGCAGGTGTTCCCAGGCCTCCCCGGCCTGGCCGAGGCGGGCGAAGAGGCAGGCGACCCAGGAGCGGCTCCAGCCGGTGTGGCCTCCGGCGTTGTCGAGGCGGCGTTCGAGCGAGACGCGGGCGGCCTCCCAGAGGTCGGGTGTGCGCTCCGGGTCGAGGGCCTCGCCGGGGTAGAGCCCGATCAGGTGTGAGAAGTGGCGGTGGCCGGGTTCGACCTCCTCAAAGTCCTCGTTCCACTCCTGCAGCTGCCCGTACCGGCCGACCTTCAGGTCCGGCAGGCGGCTGATGATGTCCCACCAGGCCTCGCGCCGGGCCTGGTCGACATTCAGGGTTTCGGCCGCCTGGATGGCGTGGCTAAGCAGCTCGCGGATGAGCACCACATCCATGGTCGCGGAGACGCACAGGCTCACCGGCAAGTCGCCGCCGCCCACAAAACGGTTTTCCGGCGACTGCGAGGGCACCACCTGCAGCTGGCCGGCCGCGTCGGCGACGAGGTAGCTCTCGTAGAAGGCGGCCGTTTCGCGGAGGAACGGATAGGCGCGGCGGGCGAGGAACTCGACGTCCTGGCTGTACTCGTACCGCCACCACAGGTGCTGCGCCAGCCAGGCGGCGGCGCCGATCCACACCGCCCAACCGTGCGACTCGGGCGTAGCCCGGCCCCAGACGTCGGTCTGGATGGGGAACCACACGCCGTCGCACCCGTACAGGTCGCGGGCGGCCTTGCGGGCATGCGGGACGAAGCGTTCGAGGTGCTGGAACAGCGGCTCGGTGGACTCCGGCAGATGCCCGGCCTCGGCCGGCCAGTAGGCCATCTGCAGGTTGACGTCGTGGTGGTAGTCCGACTCCCATGGCGGGCGGATGTCCTCGTTCCACTTGCCCTGGAGGTTGGGCGGCAGCTCGGCCCGCGCCGTGCAGGCCAGCAACAGGTAACGCCCGTAGTTGAAATACAGCACGGGCAGCAGCGGGTCGGCGTGGCCGGCGCGGGCGTTGCGCAGGCGCTCATCAATGGGCAGGGCGGGTTCATGGCCGGCGACATCAAGGCGGCAGCGGCCGAACAGCCGGCGGTAGGCGCGCGTGTGGGACTCCAGCAGCCCCGTCCAGTCGGCGCAGGTGAAGCCGGCCGGGACACACTCGTGGACCGGCGCCTGCCCCTTGGCGGAGGTGCCGATGTTGACCGTCAGGAGCGCCTCCTCGGCCCCCTCGACGACAAGCTCGTCGCCCTCCACCCGCATCTCGCCGCCACGGGCGTTGACCTCGACCCCGACGCGGAAGGCAATGCCCCGCTCGAACTGCCCGTCCAGGACGAGCTGGCCGGGCACGGCCTCGCGGCGCAACAGGCACCCGGGATCCTCGATGCGCCCGAGCCAGGCCCGCAGCGTGAAGGCGCGCGACGCCGTGAGGTGGATCAGGAGCACGTCGTGCGTCAGGTCAGCAAGGCATTCGCGGCGGAAGAATGCGTCGCCGGCACCGTACTGCACGCAGACCACGCCCTGCTCGATGTCCAGTTCGCGGCGGTAGTCGGCGATCTCGCCGTGGTCGAGTCGGAGATGCAGGTCGCCGGCCGGCTGGTATGGATCGACGCGGTTGGGGATGCCGCTGGTGGTGCCCTCTTCGTAGCGGCCGGCCAGGAGCAGGTTGCGGACCTCGGCAAGGCGGTCGGCCACCGGCTCGGTGTCACGGCAGCGGTTGGGGCCGCGCCACAGCCATTCGTGGTTGAGGGCGATGCGCTCGGTCGGCGCCCCGCCGAAGACCATGGCAGCCAGTCGCCCGGTGCCGATGGGAAAACCGCTGATGTAGTCCGCCGCGGGAGACGCCAGCCACAGCTTTCGGGATGACATGCGCTTCCTTCCGTGTGCCAACTGCGCGCTTCGCGCGCCGTTCTTCGTTGAGCGCGCTTCGCGCCGCGTTCTTTGTTGTCCGCGCTGCGCGCCACGTGCTTCGTTGGCGGGATCACCGATCACCGATCACCGATCACCGATCACCGATCACCGATCACTGTCATTCCACCTTCCACCCTCCGCGCGCCGTTCTTCGTTGCCGGGATCACCGATCACGGGTCACCGATCACCGATCACCGATCACTGTCATTCCACCTTCCACCTTCCACCCTCAACCTTCGACCCTCCGCGCTCCGTGCTCCGTGCCCCTCTCACGCCAGCCCCTTGAGCAGGGCCCGCCGGGCGGCGCGGAAGACGGCCGGATCCTTCGTGTAGTCGTCGAACCCGCGGATGGCGCGGGCCAGCACCTTCGCCGCCAAGGCCGGACGTTTCGCCTGGAGCAGGCGCAGCAGTTCGTAGTCCTCGAAGCCCTCGCGCTGCGCTTCGAGGCGAAGGCTCGACCACGGCCCGTCGGCGCCGGGGTAGACGATGTGCGTGTCGCCGGCCGGCAGCCTATTATCCCCGCCATGGCCAACCACGCTCTTCTGGAACGGATCCTGGTCGGTGCGGTAGTGGTTCAGTCCCCAGTGCAGGAAACCGTCCAGCCGGAACAGCGCCGCGGCCCAGCCGAACAGCGCCGGCCGCAACAGCTCCTCGTCGAGCAGCCGGTTCAGCCAAGGGCCGCCGGGACAGCAACAGGTGTAGAACCAGACCTTGTCCCCCAGCGCCCGCTGCGCCTCGAACAGCTCGCGGTGCTTCTGGTATTCCTGGCACTGCGGGCACCAGATGTTCACCGAGCCGGCCAGCGAGGCGTCCATCGTCGCATCCAGGATTGGCAGGCCCGGCATGTGCTTGCGCACCATGCCCGTCAGAATCCGGTAGTCGGCGGCGTTCTCGCGGGTCGGCTCGTCGGAGACGTGCTGGATCCAGCGCTCCTGCCAGCGGTTCTGGGCGATCTCCTCCATGAGCTGGGTGCAGGCGCAGGCAAGGTCGGCATTGCCCTCGGGCGTCGTCGCCAGTGTGTTGGTCAGGACGATGCTGAAGGTCGGCGACTCCCACTGCCCGCCGGTACGATGGGCCACATGCCCTCCCTCGATGAAGTGCATGCCGGCGGCGGTGAAGACTTTGACGATCCGGCGGAGGCGCTCGCGGTTCAGCACCACCCCCCGCGGGCCCTGGCTGAAGATGTCCGGCCACGGAATCCAGAACGTGTTCTGCCGCCCATGCACCATCATCTGCGCATAGCGCCCGATCATGCGCCAGTGTTCCTCGCTCCACGCCTTCAGCCCGTGCCGTTCGGCCATCAGCGCGAGGCTGTACCAGTTGGTGTACGGCAGCGACGCCCGGCCCACCGCCGGGATCACCGCCGGATGCACCTCCGCGGCGAAGCCCAGCTCCACCGTCGCTTGGCGGCAGGACAGGGTCACCGCGTACCGGCGCGGCCCTGGGCGTTCGTCCGCCGCCACCGGGATGACGAGGCGCAACGCCAGGGTGCCGCCGGGGCAGGCCAGCGGGAAGGCGACCGGCGCCACCGCGTCGTACGTCCGGAACGGGGCGCGGCGCACCACGTAGGGGTTCACCTCGCCGGCCTTCTCCGTGAAGATGTGCAACCCCGTGTTCTCCTCGACCGGGACATCGAGCAGCTGGAACCACCGCGCCGCCCGCACCGCCCGCCCCCCCGCCGTCGTCACCGCCGCCCGCACCCGCCCGCCGGCCGGCACGTCGTTGACCAGGAAATGCACCGCGATCGTGCCCCCGCGCGCCACGTCCACCGCCGCCCGCACGACGGGCAACCGTGCCGCATCGCAGTCGGGGTACAGGTTCTGGAGACTGTCAATGAGTCGTGCTCGCATGGTGCCTCTCCTCGCGGGTTGCCGCCGTTGCCGTTCGCCTCGGTTCCCGTCTAGCCTCCGCCGCCCCGGTGCCACCCCCTGACTGCAGGCCATGCTCCAGCGCCAAGGCGCGGCGTAGTCTACACGCACGAAGCACCCCGGTCAAGGCCTGGTTGCACGGCTCGGCCGCCCTGCCCCCGCCGCCAAGGGGCAGAGGGCGGCAGTCCGGCGGCGTGCTATAGTGCCATGCGTGCGGCACGGCACGCTCTGGCCGCCAGGGAAGCCCCCCTTCCCCGTTCGGGGCCGCCCAGGCGTGCCCGCGGGAGACGGCCCGCGCGCGCGACCGCCGGCTGAAACAGAGTTCCACAGCAACGAACAGCGAGGACTGGCATGACACGGACAGCCCTGATCACCGGCGCCGGACGCGGCATCGGCCACGGCATCGCCAAGGCCTTGGCCCGCGAGGGCGTCAACATCGCCATCCTTGACGTCCTGCCCGAGGAGGACGTGCGGGCGAACCTCGACGCCGTCGAAGCCCTCGGGGGTGCCGTGCTGTACGTGCGCGGCGATGTCACACGGGCCTCCGACCGCGCGGCCGTGCTCGACGCCATCCGCGCCCGCTTCGGCGGGCTCCACATCTTGGTCAACAACGCCGGCGTGGCGCCCAAGGTGAGGGCCGACATCCTCGAGGCCACCGAGGAGAGCTTCGAGCGGCTGATGCGCATCAACCTGCAGGGGCCCTACTTCTTGACCCAGGCCGTGGCCCGCTGGATGATCGAGCAACGGCAGGCCGGCCCCGACTGCCACACCTGCATCGTCAACATCTCGTCCGTCTCGGCCACCGTGCCCTCGACCAGCCGCGGCGAGTACTGCATCTCCAAGGCCGGGGTCAGCATGGCGACGCGGCTGTGGGCGGCCCGCCTCGGCGAGTACGACATCCCGGTCTACGAAATCCGCCCCGGCATCATCCTCACCGACATGACGGCCGTGGTCAAGGACAAGTACGACAAGCAGATCGCGGAGGGGCTGTGCCGGCAGAAGCGCTGGGGGTACCCCGAGGACATCGGGCGCGCCGTCGCCGCCCTGGCGCGCGGCGACTTGGCCTACTCGACCGGCCAGGTCATCAACGTTGACGGCGGCATGACGGTGCAAGTGCTGTGACGGGATCTCCCCATCCCTTCAGCCGCCAGGGCGGGCCCTGCCCGCCCCCGTCCAGAGCAGCCCTCTCCCGGCCCATCGGCCGCACCGCGTTTCCGGCATTGCACTTCCGGCTTGGCGCGTTACGGTTGGCGGCATCCCATGGGAACCCCGGGGCGGGATCGGACGCATGGCTGGACACGCAGAAAAGCAGCTTCTCCTTGACCTGACCGTCTGCGACGGGACGGCGCCGTATTCGTCGGACCGCAGCGTCTTCCCCGAGTCCTACCTCCGCCAGCAGTTGCGGAATCCGCAATTCCTGCCCGCGGCCGACGGGGTGCGCCCACTGTACGAGCGGTTGCGTTCACTGTGGGATGAGAATTGGGTTGGGCTGCGGCGGCGCAAGGAAGCCTTCACCCGCTCGCAGTTCATTGATGTCGTCCTGCGCGAGTTGGGCTGGCAGTTCATCCCCGAGGAGTCGCTGCCGGCCAAGGCGTCGAGCCTGCGCAAGCGGCCCGACTACTGCCTCTTCGCCAACGCGGAGACGCTTCAGGACGCCGCCGCCCAAGTCGGCACCGCCGAGGTCTTTCGGCGTGCGGCGACCGTGCTTGAAGCCAAGAAGGCCGGCCACCCGCTTGACCAGGTTTCCACGAGCGAGACCCCAGGGTGGTTCCCCAGCCAGCAGGCGATGGACTACCTGCACCACGCCCGCGACGCCGGCGGACGGCGCTTCTTCAACTGGGTCATCCTGACCAACGCGGAGGAGTGGCGGCTGTACGGCGAGCACACGGCGGTCGGCGCCCGTTTCGCGTTGCAGTTGGCCAGGGGCGGGTTCTTCTGCGAGCTGGAAACCTTCCGGCTGTTCGTGGCGCTCTTCGGCCCCACGGCCTTCGAGCAGGACGCCGCGGGCCGGTGCCGCCTGGACCGCCTTCGCGAAGAGGCGCTACTGCATCAGGTCGAGATCGAGAAGAACCTGCGCCGCCGGGTCTTCGACGTGCTCGAGGATCTCGCCCTCGCCTACTACCGCCACCCGGACAACGGGCTGACGGAGGCCGACCTCCCACGCCTGTACGACGTCTCGCTGATCTATCTCTACCGTCTGCTGTTCGTCCTCTACGCCGAGAGCCGCAACCTGTTGCCGGTGCGTGCCTCCGGCGCGGGCGCCAATAAGCATTACCGCGACCACTTCTCCCTGGCGCGTTTCACCGACCGCCTCCGTGACCGCGGCGCCTTCGACAGCGATGCCTTCGACGAGCTCGGGGAGGCACTCCTCAAGCTCTTCCACCTCATCAACGGCGACCGCCCCGCCCAGAACGCCGCCTGCGGGGTGGCCCGCTACAACGGCGGCCTCTTCAACCCGGCCGCCCACCCCGAGATCGAGACCTGGCGCATCGGCGACCGCTCACTGGCCAATGTGCTGCGGCAACTGATCTTCGCCCAGCCGCCGGCCCGCGACAAGGCGCGGCAGCTGCTCATCTCGACGGACGAGACGATCGATTACGCCACCCTCGAAGTCCGCCAGCTCGGCGACATCTACGAAGGCCTGCTCGGCGGACGGCTTGTCCCGGATGGTGACCGCCTGACGCTCAGGGACGAGAACGGGAAGAATCATCGCGCCGGCGTCTTCTACACCCCGGACTGGGTGGTCGAGTGGCTCAACCGCGAGGCGCTCGAGCCGCTGCTCGAAGCCATCGAGTCGTCGCCGGAAGTCCAGTCGACGCTGGCCGCCCGGTCGGATGAAAAGCGCAAGGACAACTCGTTTGCCCTGGCCGTGCTGCGGCTGAACCTGGTTGATCCGGCCATGGGCAGCGGGCACTTCCTGGTGCGGGCGGTCGAGTGGCTGGCCGAGAGGATTGTCTATCACCCCACGACGCGGCGGATGACCGAACAGGTCGTCAGCACCGGCGAGCGCCGGCGGTCGCGCGCCGACATCGAGGCCGACGGGCGGATCGCAGTCGCCGGCGGCGGTTCGCAGCAAGAGGCCGAGGTGGCGTACTGGCGGCGGCGCGTCGTCGAGGCCTGCATCCACGGGGTGGACATCAACCCGCTGGCCGTCGAACTGGCCAAGCTGGCGCTGTGGTTGACCTGCATCGCCCCGGACGAGCCGCTCAGCTTCCTCGACCATCACCTCCGCCCGGGCAACTCCCTCCTCTACGCGCGGATTTGCGAACTCCGCAGACTGCCCGGCGCCGCGGACGCCTCGAGCTTCGAAGTCGGCGGCCGGCTGACTGACGCCCTGCGGGAAGCGATTGCCGCCACCGTGGACATCGAGGCCACCGCCAGCACCGAGATGGAGCTGGTCAAACAGAAGGAGGAGCGCTGGCGCGAGGTCACCGCCAGGCTCCGGCCGTTCATCGAGACCGCCAACGACTGGGCCGCGGTGCTGGCCGGCGTCAGCCTCGATCCGTACAGCTACCGTACGCTGGCCGCGTTCCGGCTGGCGCCCGGGAGCCTCACGGAGGCGGAGCGGCGGGAGGCGGCGGCCCTGGCGACCGAGTTCGGCGCGCGGCGCGACCCGGTCGTCCAGGCCACCACGCCCTTTCATTGGGAACTGGCCTTCCCCGACGTGTTCTTCGCCGCCGACGGCACACCGTTACCGGAAGGGGCCGCGGGCTTCGACGCCATGCTGGGCAACCCCCCGTATGTCTCGACGCACACCAGCACCGGCGCCGCCGGGCGCGAGGCGCTCGCCGCCCGTTTCGGCTACACCGAAGACCTTTATGTCCATTTTGCCGACCTGGCGTTCCGCCTGCTGCGCGCGGGCGGCACGCTCGGTTTCATCGTCTCGGACACGTTCTTCACCCTGGCCGGCAAGCAGCCGATGCGCGAGATGCTGCAGGGCCACACGCTGCTGCGGCTGGGCCAGTGCGACCCCTTTGACGCCACTGTGGACGCCGCGCTCATCGTCGCCCGGAAAGCCCCGCCGCCGCCGGATCACAGGATGCTCTTCGTCCAGGCCCGGCCGCGCCGTCTTGCCGACGGCACGATGACGCGCCCGGAGGAGGCCCTCCCCGCGCTGCCGCCGCTCGCCAAGCTGGAGTTTGCGGACTCCGCAGACGGCACGCGGCACGGCGAGTTCCGGTGCTTGCGGCTGCACATCGTGCCGCAGGGCCTGTTCACCGAAGCCCACAAGCGGGCCTTCTTTGAGCCGCGCCCGAGCACGCTCGAGCTGTTCCGCCGCTTCAACGAGCCGGTCAAGCGCCTGGTTGCCGAGTGGTGGCCGCGCATCGAAACCTCGGCCAAGTTCGCCGAGAACCGCGCGGCCATCGCCGAGTACCAGGCCGCGCTCAGGCCCGGGGACGTCACGCTTGTCGGTCTTGTCGCCGAAGGCGGGCAAGGGCTCGCCACCGCCAACAACGCCCGCTTCCTCGGCTACCTCGACGGCACGCCGCAGGCCGACGGACTCCGCGCGAAACGGGAGAAGTGGACCGCGCGCTGGCTGGCGAGCGAGGCGGTCGCGCCGGTCTTCCTCGAGCTGGTCGAGCAGGCCGGCGGCAACCCGGCGAAGCCGCTGGCGGACCCCGCGGCCTGGGAAGCCGCGGCCGACTCCCTGCGCGAGCGCTTCGGCGCCGCCGCCCTCGGCTTTGGCAAGACCGACCTTTATCGCATCGTGCCGCCAACCCTGGTCGCCATCGAGGAGGACTTCCGGTTTGCCTGGGAAACCCGGCGCGACGAGTTGTTCGCCGCCTGGCGCAGGGAGCCGAAGCTTGTCCCGTTCTGGGAGCAGGCGGCGCTGGCCGGCATCTCGCGCGCGCCCGGCGAACTGCGCAAGGCGCGCAGGATCGGCGACGCGGATTTCTGCGCCCTCTGCCAGGGGTTGCAGAAGTGGCTGGCCGCCAACAAATTGCCAGCCCGGCCCCTCGGCCTGCGCTCCGGCGAGGACTACCGCGACCCGGCCGACGCCCCGCGCATCGCCACCATCTACAACGGCTTCCGCGGCCGCCGACGCTTCGCCCCCTTCCGCAAAGGCGATCCCGAAGGCAACCGCTGGCTGGAGAACGATCCTCTTTACATCGACTGGCTGGCACCTTGCGTCACGGCGATTCGAGACAGCGTCAAGGCGCGGTGGCAGGGGGTGGACTACTTCTTCCTGGACGGCATCTCGTGGACACGCGGAGCGAATCATGTGCCGATCAAGTGCAAGTTGCTGGCCAACTGTGTGACTGATGTGAATGCCATGAAACTTGCCCCCTCCGGCACCGCGCATGGGGTGTCCCCGCGCCTGCTGCTGGCGGTTGCCAACTCCGACATCTTCTCCTTCATCCTGAAGAAGTTCATTGCCCACACCTGGATGGCCCAGATCAGCGACCTGCGCATGATGCCGCTGGTGGTTCCGAGCAAGGCACAGGCGAGGCGTCTGCAGCGTCTGGCGGAGCTGGCGGTCGAGCTGAAGCGGCTGGAGTTTGCCGGGGCGTTGCCGGGCAACGAGCTGGCGGCCGAGGTGCGCGAGGTCGGCGCCGGGCTGCTGGCCGGGGCGCCGTCGTATCTGCGTCCGGGCGCCCAGCGGCAGTTCCTGGCCACGGCGGCAGACGGCCTGGCGACCGTCGAGTTGGCGGTGAACTGGGAGGCCGAGAAGCTGTACGGCGTCGAGGGTCTCGGCCCGTTCGACGAGTTCTAGACGCCCA
>MVZH01000073.1 GCA_002068325.1 Lentisphaerae bacterium ADurb.BinA184
GGCGTCGCCGAGCGCGACGAGCCGGCCGCCGGTCTGGGCGGCCACCGTCTCGAGCCAGGCGCGATTGACCGGCGCCCCGGTACGTTCACGCTCCGGCCGCCGCACCAGGATCCGCTCGCGGGCCGTCTGCGTGCCGTCGGCGGTGGTGACGGTGAGGGCATAGCGGCCGGGTTCGGCCGGCATGAACTGGCAGGCGTAGCCGGCGGCGGGCTTGCGCAGGCCGACCTCTGCGCCCAGCTCGGCCGGCAGCATCGGCTCGGCCAGCCGCCGCCCGTCCGGCGTTTCGATCTCGCAGCGCAGCCCGTCGCCGCCCTCCGCCCGGCGGCCATGAAGCGCCCCGATCGTGACCGGCTCGCGCAGGTCGAACTCGTTGTCCGCCAGCACGATCTGAAGGAGTGCGGACTCCGCAAGCGTGGCCGCGTCCGGGGCCAGCCAAGCCAGCAGTTGCGTGATGAAGCCGTCGTAGACCGTCTTGCCGCCGGCGGCCTCGCCGCCCCCCATCTGCCAGCGCCACAGGGAATCGCTGAGCACGATGGCGACGCGCCCCTCGCCGTAGGGGCGGGTGACGAGCACGGGCGCGTTGTCGGCGGTCGCGACCAGGACGGTGGCAAAGGGGCTGGCCTCGACCGGCCGCCAGACGCTGAGCACGGGCGGCAGCTCGCGGCCGTCGAACCATTGCCGCAGGGCCGGATGCGTCAGCCCCGCCGGCGGCACCGCCACGCTCGAGTGTCCTTCGACCATACGCGCCCCCGGTTGTGAGACCGCGGGCAGCAGCTCCCGGAAGGCGGGTTCCGCCGCCCAGCCGGCCTCGCCGTAGGCGTTGGCCGCCCCGAGGAAGAGCAGCCCGCCGCCCTTCTCGACAAAGCTGCGCAGGGCCGCCGCCGCCCCCGCCGGCAGGGCCGCGGCCGGCAGGTCGCCCAGGATCACCACCGTGTGCTTTTCCAAGGCTTCGGCCGTGAGGGCGGGCATGGCCGCCATCCCGGCGCCTTCGCCTTCGCCGAAACGCAGGAACGCCCCGTCCGCGGCCCGCACGTAGGCCGCCAGCTTGAACGTCTTCTCCGTCTGCACCGCCCGCTTGATGAACTTGAACTCCCAGCGCGGCGGCCCCTCGATGTAGAGCACCGAGTTCTGCGGATCCCGCACGTCGAGCACGAACTCCCGCATGTTGTTCTCGCGGTCGGCGTCGCCGGGCGGCTCGATCTCGACATAGCAGAAATGCCGGCCGACCTTGTCAGGGGTGATCTCGAAGACCGCGCGCTGGAAGGTGTCGGACTCCGCGAAGGCCAGCGTCTGGCTGCCCACCGTCTCGCCTTCGCGCAGGAAGTTGACCTTGACTGCGGCCTCGCCGCGGCCGTTCGAGCGGCGCACCAGCACTTCGACCGCGGCCTTCCAGCCGAGCACGGCCACGCGGGGGTAGGAGACCTCGCCGATCTGCACCTCCTCGGGGCGTTGCGCGGGCGTGGCGACCGGCCCTTCGAGAATCGCCACGAGCATGGGCAGGGCGCGGGCCTCGGCGGTCAGCGCCTCGGGCGCGTGGTCCAGGCCGTCGGTCAGCACCACCAGGGCGGCCACATTCTCCGCCTGCAGGCGGCGTCCGATGCCGTTCAGGCCGCGGCTGAGATTGCTGTGCGGGGCGTTGAAGACCGGGTCCGCCGGCCCCTGCGGCCACTCGGTGGCGGACTCCCCGAGCTGGAAGAAGCGCGTGCGGTACCGCGAGCAGAGGGCGCGGAAGCGGCTGCTGTCGAGGATGGCCGTGGCGCATTCGGCCCGTGAGCGCGGGTTGTCGCCAAGCTTCTCATGCATGCTGTCGGAGACGTCGAGGGCGACGGCGAGCGTCGGCAACTCGACGCGGGTGTGGGTGGCCCGCCATTGGCCTTGGAGGAGGAGCCAGGCCAGCAGCAGCATCGCGGCGACGCGCAGGCCCCACAGCAACCAGCGCATGCGCGGGTGCACGGGGCAGTGCCGGTAGGTGAGCCAGCTCAAGCCGGCAAAGGCGGCCAGCGCGGGCAGGATCACCCACAGGGGCAGGATCGGGCGCAGGAGCAGGGTGGCGGGCGGGTTCATGCGCCTCCCCTCCCGGCCGCCAGCAGCCGTCCGAGGATCGGCGGCAGCCCGCCGACCCGGCTGCGCAGGTTGGCGAACAGCTCCTCGCAGACGGCCAGGCACGCGGCCAGCACCAGCAGGAACGGCCACAGCGGGCGCCCGTGCCGAAGCCGGTCCACACGCTCGCGCTGTTCATCCCAGCCCCGGGCGTGGATGACCTGCATGCCCCCCAGGTCGCCTTCCAGCTTGGCCCGGCTCAGGGCCGCCAGGTCACTCTCCGTCGTGGGCAGATTGACCGCGATCCGCAGGCTCTTCCCGCCGCGCGAGATTTCGTACAGCCCGGGTTCGCTGAAGCCGCGCAGCAGGTACGGGGCTTCGACGCCGGGGCGTGTCACCCCGACGATCCGCCGTTCGCCGGCCGGCGACACCAGCTCGAACTCGGCGCCGGTCGCCTCCTCCGCCCAGTCCAGCGCCACCCTCCCGCCAACCTCGGTGGAAAGCAACGGCACGCTCGCCTGCACGGCGTCCTTGACCAGCTCCTGAACCGCGATCACAAAGAACGGCGTCAGCGGCCACTCGGCCCAGTCGCGCGTGGCGCTGACCGTGGCCAGGCCGATACGGCCGCGCCCGTGCGCCGCCACCAGCGCGAACGGCAGGCCGTCGGGATAGCGGAACAGCACGTCCAGCGGGTCGGCGGCCTGTTCGAGGCGCAGGCGCCGGCTGACCGGGACCGAGACCGGCGCGCCGAGCGCGGTCTCGATCCGCGCCTCGAGCGACTCGGGCGGGCGGCCGGGCACCAGGGTCATGGCCGCCGGTGTATCGAGGGTCTCCTTGCTGATGGCCAGGCCGGCGAAGGCGGTGAGGCCCTTCAGGTCGCCGCTGATGTCGCCGGCCTCGCCAGGCAGTATCCAGATGTGTGCGCCGGCCGCGGCGAGGCCCTCGATGCGGTGCCGGGCCGCCTCGTCCAGCCGCGGCGGATTGCTGATCAGAACCAGCCGGCAGGCGTCGGCCGACCGCGCCAGGAAGGCGTTCCAGTCCCAGGTCTCCGGCACCACCACGGTGTTTGGGCGGCCGCCCGGCTGGATCGCCTGCCGCAGGAAGAAGACGTCGCGTCCGTCAGCCGCGCCGCCGCCGTTGACTAGGAGGACAGGTACACCGGCGACGCGGGGCAGGCTGAAGTGGTAGGTGTTGTCCGGCTCATAGGCGTCGGCCGGCAGGGAGAGTGTCCCGGACAGCGGCCGTTCGCCGGGCGGGGCCTGGGCGGTGAGGACAACGCTGGCCTCGCGGCCCGGCGCCACTTCGAGCGAGGCGGTAGCCAGCTCGCCGCCGTCGCCGGCCAGGCGCACGGTGGTCTCGCCGGTCAGGTCCGGGCTGGCGGCAACCGCGGCGGTCACGCGGAACCCGCCGTCGCCGATGAGGGCCGGCGGCGCCAGGCCGACCCGTCGCAGCCCGGCGTTGGCCAACAGCGACGGCCGCACTTCGTTGAGGTAGACGATGACGTCGGCGTCGCGTCCGCGCCTGGCGAGCTCGCGGGCGGCGTCGCCATCCCAGCACTCGGCATGGAAGTCGCTGAACAGGTGGACTTCGAGCCCGGTCTGCCCGCGCCCGAAGTCCAGGCGGGTCAGGGCGTCGGCGAGGGCGGCGACGACATCCACGTGGCCATATCCCGGTTGCACGCCGTCGAGCGCGGCCAGCACCCGCGTGCGGTCGGAGATCGCCGGGAAGACGACCAGGGGTTCATGCGTCCCCGGCGCCATCACCGCCACCCGGTCGCCCTCGGACAGCGAGTTGACCAGGTCGGCGGCCCAGGCCTTGGCCCGTTCGAACGACGTGCGGTCGCCGTTGACGCAGCGCAGGCTGGCGCTGGCATCGAGGATGAGCACGATGGTGCGCGCCCCGGCGGGCAACCAGTGGGCGAAGCGGACCTTGGGCAGGGCGAAGGCCAGCGCAATCAGCAGGAGGATGAGCACGCGCATCAACAGGGTCAGCACGTTGGTCAGGCGGCGCGAACGGCGGGTGCGGGCCACCGCCGCCTGAAGGAAGCGCAGGGTGCTGAAGGGGATCGGCTTCGGCTGCCGGCGGTGCAGGAGGTGCAGGATCACCGGCGCCGCGGCAATCAGCACACCGGCCAGATAGATTGGAGCAAGGAAGACGGGCATGATGACGGAGGGACGGACGCCGAGGCGTCAAGGGTGAGGGATGAGGGAGGAAAGCTGAGGGATGAGGGAGGGTGGTTCAAGGGTGAGGGATGAGGGGGCACGGTGGAAGGTTGACGGTGGACGGTGGAGGGGTGAAGCGTCCTTGTCGCTGCCTGCCATGGGCCACTCGCCGCCTGCCGTCTGCGCTTTGCTGCCTGCGATGCGCCATCTGTCCTCTGCTGCCGGCTCTGTGCCATCTGCGATCTGCCGCCTGCTCTCGGTTGCCTGCCATGTGCCATCTGCTCTGTGGTGCCTGCTCTGTGCCCCTTGTTGCCTGCTCTGTGCTATTTGCGATCTGCGATTTGCTATTTGCACTGACCGCCGCCAGTCCGTCGCCTACTTCCCCCGTTTCGCACGGCGGGCAAGGTGACTGCGAATGAGATCGCCCGGCGCCTGCCGGGTGGTGCACAGCACGTAGTCAATGTCCAGTCCGGCGCAGGTCTTGGCGCACGCCGTCAAGAACTCGGCCATGGCCTGCTGGTAGGCGGTGCGGATCTCGCGCGGGTCGGTCATCACCCGTTGACCCGTCTCGAGGTCTTCGAAGTTGCCGACGTCGTGGAAGGGGAACTCGACCTCGGCCGGGTCGAGGACGTGGTAGACGATGACGTCATGCCGGCGTCGCCGGAAGTGTGCCAGGGCGCGCTGCACCCGTTCGAGGTCGTCGAAGAGGTCGCTGATGACCACCACGAGGGCGCGCCGCCGCACCTTTTCGGCCAGCCGGTGGAGGGTGTCGGCCACCTGGGTGTGGTCGGCCGGCTGGGTGTCGGCCAGGCGGTTGCCGATCACCCGGAGGTGCTCGCGCCCGGAGCGGGCCGGGACCTCGAAGCGCACCTTCTCGTCGAAGAGCGTCAGGCCCACGCTGTCCTGCTGCTGCACGGTGGCGTAGGCCAGCCCCGCGGCCAGCCGCGCGGCAAAGGCATACTTGCTGCCGGCGTCGTGGCCGAAGGCCATGGACTTCGAGGCGTCCACCAGCAGGTAGACGCGCAGGTTGCACTCCTCCTCGTACTGCCGCACATACAGGCGTTCGTTCTTGCCGTAGACCTTCCAGTCCAGGTGCCGGAGATCGTCGCCGCGCACGTACTGGCGGTAGTCGGCGAACTCGATGCTGAAGCCTTTCAGCGGGCTGCGGTGGGCGCCCTGCAGGTTGCCTTCGACGGTGAAGCGCGAGCTCACCGTCACATTCCGCAGCGCGCCCAGGTCCTGCCGCGTCAGCAGTCTGGCGATCCCGTCGTGCATGGAAGGGTACCATACCGCGCGCGGGCACCCTCAGCCACTCCGGCGGCGGCCGTTCGGCGGGGTTGACCGCTTTCGCTTCGGCCAAGTCGGGTTAGAGTGGGGTCTGCGCAAGCGGGTGGCGGCGATGAGTGTGCAGTCGGCAATCCGGACTGAGTTTCTGGTGTTGCGCAAGACCCCGTATGCGGAGAGCAGCCTGATCCTGGCGGGGCTGTCGCCGGACGTCGGGCAGGTGCACTTCATCGTCCGCGGCGGGCGGCGCATCGAGCGGCGCAGCCTGCCGGTGGCCGACCTGTTCCGCGCGTTGTCGGTCGAGTATGTGCCGGGCCGCAGCGAGCTGTACACGTGGCGGCGGGCCGAGGTGGTGGCGGACTGGGGCGGGGTGGCGCACGTCATGCCGGCCTACGAGGCGGCCTGCCGGCTGGCCGCCTTCACCCTCGCCAACCTGCCCTCGCACGCCCCCTGTCCGCGCTACTACCGCGCCCTCGTCACCGCGTTGCAGCGGCTTGCGGACTCCGCAAACCGCCCCTCCGCCGCGGTCGCCACCGCGGAAGTCGGCACCGGCCTGGTCTACCTTGACGAGAACGGCCTGCTCCCGCCCTACGACGACGACGACGCCAACCGCCAGCGCCGCGACCTCCTCGTGGCCATGGGCGAAGGCCTGACACCGCCCCCTGCCCTGCGCGACGCCGAGTGGCGGCAGGTTCGCGACTGGACGTTTGAGCTGCTCCGCCGCGCCGAGACCCGTCTGCCCTGAACCGCGCCACGGTGTACTGGGCTTGAGCCGGCTCGTGGGAACACCGCCTGAAGGTGGGACTACGTACGGGTGCGGGCAAGTGTGTCGTCCCGGCTTCGGCCGGCCGTCGCGAGTGCCCGATCTCAGCTCGTGGCAAGTTCCAGCGCCTCACCCGGTCGGAGGACGCGCAGCCCGGCGGCGCGGCCGGCGCGGTGCGGATCGAGCTGCGCAACGTCGGGGAGCACGCGGTCTCGGGCCGGGTCCGGTTGCAGCTCACGCCGGTTGACCGTGGCACCCTGCAAGGCGGGGCGGAGATCCGGTTCAAGGGACTGAAGCCGGGGGCGACGCTGACGGCCGAGCGGAAGGTTGTGCTCGAAGCCGCGGCCGGCAAGGTTCTGGTCGAGGCCGTGCCCGACGTCCCGTTCGCGAACACCGCCTCGCTGACGGTGTCGCGCGGCGGCCAGTGAGGCTTGCCGGGCGCGGGGCCGGGCCGGCCGCGCCGACGCGTCGGCGCGGCGTGCGCACGGTGTACTCTCGCCTGCTGCATGGTATATTATGCAGGCTCTTGCAGAATCGCGGCAAGCGCCAGCCTGCAGATGCCGGGGTCAGGCTCCCCGGAATGCAGCGCCGCCTGACACCTGAACCTTTCATGTGCCGAACCGAGCTGTGCACGTGGCTTGACCGGTTGTGAGTCGCGGTGGCCCCTGCGAACAAGGAGGATCCTGAGATGCGCATTGTGTTAGTGTCGGTCGCGGTGTGGGTGATGGCATTGGCGTGTCCGGCGACGGTGATTCAGCTGGCGGGCGGCGATGCGGGCGAGGGATTCGCGCCCCTGCCAAACGTGTTCGCGGCGGTGGATTTATACCAGAACGTGGGACAGGCAGCGATGGCCGTGCAAGGGGTCACCTTCAACACGAATGCCGGCGCCGTCGTCAATTCGGACACGACCGGTTCCACGACGGTAGCCATCCCTCTGGGGGCATCGGCCGACGACGTGGCTCTGGGCGCCGTGCTCGCCAACAACTACTGGGAGGCGGCACCCAACCCGATCAGCCTGACGGTCAACGGCCTGACACCGGGTCAGTCGTACCAGTTCGACTTTTTCGCCAAGTCAACGGGCGGTTACTGGTCCATGCAGGTTCAGTACACGGACAGCGTTGGCACTGTCCTGGCCACCGAGTCTACGGTTCAGCTGTCTCCGGATCTGACCTCCACGCCACCGCCAGGCGTCTGGGACATCCAGACCACTCTCATGGCCCCCGCGGACGGCATCGTGATTGCCAAGTCCCTTCCAACAACCTATGGCAGCGGCTGGAACGGCAACGCCCGTGCGAACGCCTTGGCGGTGACCTATGCCGATGTCATCCCCGAGCCGGCGACGCTGGCGCTGCTCGGGCTTGGCGGGCTAGGGCTGCGGCGGCGGGGCCGGCCGATCCGCGCCTAGCTGAGCCATGCATCAACCTGCAAGGCCAAGAGACTCGAAGCGTCCTGCCCTGATGACGGCTGGCGTGCTGCGCGGGCGCGCGGCCCTCCCCGCCGGGCGGCGGTGGCCTCGCCGGGCCGCCGCCTTCACGCTCGTCGAGCTGCTGGTCGTCGTGGCCATCATCGCCGTGCTGGCCGCGATCCTCCTGCCGTCGCTGCAGCGGGCGCGGGTGGCGGCCATCCGTGCCGGCTGTATCTCGAACCTGCACCAGACGTTCCTGGCCTCGGGGGTGTACGCCGGGGATTACGAGGAATTCCCCGGCAACTGGCTTCCCGACGACACCCTTGTCTACAGCGCGGCGGGGCCGGCGTCAGCCACCGACAACCGCTGCTGGCGGAACTGGCGCTGCGACTGGCGGGGCTGGCTGAGTTCGCTGGGCTACGCCACGTGGAACGTGCTGGGATGCGCCGACACCCTGGCAAACCGCGACCCCGCCATCATCAACACCGGCCTGATCAACTTCGTCGAGAACCCCGAGACCGCGCCGCCCGCCGAAGCCCGCCTGGCCCTGGCCCAGCTGCGCCGGGTGCCGCCGTTCGCCTATCTCGGGCTGGGCGTGGACAACCTGGAAGGCAACTACCGCGTCACCGGCTTCGACGATGCCAGCCGGCGCTACCGCTCCTACCGCTGGGAGGGCCGGCATCCGCTGTACACGTGTCGCTTCACCGGCCGCTACCTGGCCGGGCAGCCGCTCTACGCGCCGCACTCGAAGCGGGCAACCGTCATGCTCGCGCCCAACACGATGGTCAAGCCCAGCCCGCGCGTGTACGACCACAACGTGGCGTGGACAGACGGCTCGGTCCGCGCGTTGCGGCAGTCGGTCGAGGCCGGCGTCAGCCTGATCCTGCCCGGCTATGACTTCCGGGACACGCGCTGAGCGCGCGGGGTCTGGCGGGGGCACAAGAGGCGTGGGCGCCAGGGGTGGGTCACGACGCGGCCGCCAAGTCGAGGGCCTCGCCCGGGCGGAGCACGCGCAGTCCGGCGGGGATGTGGTCGCAGAGATCGCGGAAGTAGGTTCCGCGGTCGCAGCGCTCGTACTCCTCTTCGTCAAGGTGCATGATCAGCCAGTGTCGCGGCGCCACGGCGGCGATGAACTCGACCCAGCCGGCGCCCAGCCACGTGCTCATCATCAGCGCGTCGAGATAGGCCAGCCCGGCGCGGTCGAGGAGGCGGGTGTCTTCGTTGTCGCCGTCGTGGAAAAGGCGCAGGCCGGCGGTTTCGAGCAGGTAGCTGTTGTGGCCCTCGCCGTGGCGGGTGCGGAAAGCGGTGACGACGGCGCCGGGCAGCTCGAGCCGGAGGCTGTCGCCCAGGCGCGTGGGTTCGACGACCCGCAGGGCGGGCTCGACGCCGCGCCTCCGCATCTTGACCGCGGCAGGTTGCGGGAGTACAACCGTGGCGCCGCGCGCCGCTGCCTGTCCTACCGCCTCGACGTTCAGGTGATCCCAGTGCGAGTGGGTGATGAGGATCACATCGTCGGGGCCGAGCCGGGCAGGGTCGTTCTCCGGTACCTCCGGCAGCTCGAGCAGGAACGGATCGAAGAGGAAGCGACGCCCGCCGCAGACCACAGCAAAGCCGGCGTTGCCGAGGGCGACGACACGGGCCAGGAAGGGCACGGTGCAACCGTCAGTCATGATGACTCTCCTGCCTGGTCCGCCAATGCCGGATCCCGGTCCCGGTCGTCGGGACTGGTGTCGCGGCCGGAGTGACAGGTCGGCGCGGTCTGGATGCCTCCCTAGTGCCGCTCAGCCACGTCGGCGGCGCAGGCAGCCGAGGGCCAGGCTGCCTCCGAGCAACGCCACGGTGGTGGGTTCGGGGATCTTGAGGAAGAGTGCGATCTGGGACTGGACGACGCCGTGGTTGGTGTCGTAGACGCTGAGCCGCAGATCCAGCGGCCGCTTGATGAGTTCCGAGGGGATGGCGTCCCACTCGTAGAGCACGCCCTCGGTGGGGATCTGATTGCCGGAGAGGGTCAGCAACGCCCAGTCGTAGACCGAGTCGGCGGTGGAACGGATGTCCGCGGGGAACTGGTTGAAGTGCTTGCCGCCGGTGCCGTCATTGTACCAGATATCCCAGTAGGCGCCGCCGCCGCCCTCGCCGAAGGCCAGCCGGATGGGCAGCCAGCCGGCGGGCAGGGTGACGCCTGACAGCGAGGTGCTGCCGCTGATGCCGTAGTTGTCCATGTCGGGGGCGATGGTCCAGGGGTCTTCGCCGGGGTTGCCGATGGCCAGCAGGTAGCGGTCGTCGGCGCCGCCGCCGAAGCTGAATGTGCCGCCGGGGCAGTTCCAGTAGCCGGCCATGACCAGCTGATAGTTGTTGACCGTCGGCGACGGGCTGAGGTCGTCCATATAGGCGTTGCTGCTCACGCTCTTGAAGTAGCTCAGGTCGCCGAGCTGCCCGCCGCTGCCGTCGGACTGCGACATGACCTTCAGGGTCAGCATCCCGGGGCGCTGCTCGGCGTAGGTCGTGCCGTACTCGAGGACGTAGCCGGCGTAGGTATGCTCGTCCTCGGGGTTGGCCTTGAGCGTCGCCCCGGCGGGAATCCCGAAGCTGTAGTACTGGCCCCCGCCGCCCTCGATGAACTCGGCTGTGAACCCATGCTCGCCGGCCGGGATGGCGACCGGGCCGTACTGCCCCGGCATGCCCGACTGGTGCACCAGTTTGCCGTCGAGCCACACGTGAACATAGTCGTCGCCGCCGCCGTTGAACTGGTAGATGGTATCGCTGGCAACCACCAGCTTGCCCTCCATCTGTACTAGGAAGTTGTCCTGCTGGGTGGTCTGATTGTCGCCGTCGTCGGTGAGCTGCTGGAAGTACTTGCGCATGAGGAAGGGCGGCAGCCGCTGGCCGGTGGCGGTTCCCGGGATGCCGTTGGCGGTGCGGAACGCCGCGTCGTCGAGGAGCCACCAGTTGGCCTCACCGGTGGGATTGGCGGCGAATTCGGAGTTGCGCCCCTGCGGGAGTTCGCCGGGCAGCGGTGCGTCGCCCACAGTGTAGGCCGTGCCCTTCATCGTCTTGCCGCCGCCCGTCCGCCAGTAGAACGCGCGCAGGCCGCCGTTGACGAAGGCGCCCTCGGGATCCGCGTTGAAGGCGGTTCCCTCGATGGTCAGGCTGGAGCCGATCTTGGTCCCGCCTGTCGTGCTCAGTCCGCCCTGCAGGTCGAGCGCGGACGCCACCGTTCCCACCGCCAGGGCCAGCATACCAACCACAACCGGCAGAGTCATCGTCTTCATGGCATCCTCCTTGCTTGGTTCGGAGCCGGGACACAGGGGGCGATGCACCAGGTATCGTTCGTTGCCCATCTTTCCATCACCGTCAGTCGAGGCCGTCGTGATCCGACGGGGCTCGCCCTGCGGATGCGACGGGGGCCCGTCTCCTCACCGCCAGCGCAGGAGCCGGCCGTCGGGGGCGGCTTCGAGCGCATGGCGGCGACAGGCCCAGCACATGTAGCTGATCGAGACGAAGTAGCTGGCCGGCAGCCGGTTGAGGCAGCCGACGTGCACGTCAAGGAGGGTGGTGTTGCCGCCGACGCCCATGGGGCCGATGCCGAGTTGGTTGGCCTCGTTGAGGAGGCGGGTTTCGAGCGCGGCCAGTTCGCTTTGCGGACTCCGCAGACCGAGGGGCCGCAGCAGCAGGCGCTTGCTCTCGGCGTAGCCGCTGGCGCGGTCGCCGCCGATGCACACCCCGAGGATGCCCGGGGCACAGCCACGGCCTTGGGCCTCGACCACGGCGTCGAGCACGCAGCGCCGCACGCCGTCGAGGTTGCGGCCGGCGTCGAGCCGGGCGTCGGGCAGCGAGTGCTGGGCGCCGACGTTTTCGCTGCCGCCGCCTTTCAGGATGAGGCTCAGCGTGACGGTCTCGCCGGGGCATTCTTCCCAGTGGATGGTGGGACTGCCGGCGCCGAGGTTGTTGCCGGTGTTCCGCCCGCTGAGCGTGTCCACGCAGTTCTGCCGCAGGAGACCCTCCGCGGTGGCGTCGGCGATGGCGGCCTCCGCGGCCTGACGGAAGGCGGTCGGGCTGACGCCCGGGGGCGCCTCGACCCAGAAGAGCAGGGCGCCGGTATCCTGGCACAGCGGCCGCCGGTTCGCGCGGGCGAGGCGGATGTTGTCGAGCATGGCCTGCAGCGTGAGGGCGGCGTTCGAGCCGGGGGCCTCGGCCTGCGCGGCACAGCTCAGCGCGGCCTCGACGTCGGCCGGCAGGTCGGTGGCGGCCCGCGCAATCAGCCCGAAGACCGTATCGTACCAAGGACTCATGGCGTGGCCGCCTCCCCGGAGGCGTCATCGGGTTTGCCCGCCTCCTCAAGCTGCTTCTGCCGTGCCGCCATCTCGTCCTCGAAATGCTGCTTCTCCAACGCCAGGGCCTGATCGAAAGCGATCGCGTAGCCCGGCTTGAGGAACGCCGGATCCACCGCCCGCAGAACCAGCTGGAAGCAGGCCTCCTTCGCCTGTGCGAACTTCAGCGCGCCGGGGCTGGCCGCGGCCCCCGGCACCTCGGCCGGCAGGAAGACGACGCCGACCCGGCCCTCGGCGTTGTTCACAATCCGGACCTCGGGCATCTTCTCCGTCGCCGTGATCCGGCTCTCCTGGAAGTCCGGCAGGGCGTCGAGGATCGCCTGGCGGACGGCGTCGCCGAAGGCCTGGCCGCCGGCGTCGGCGGGGTGTTCGACGAGGAGCAGGCCGCCCGTCTTGAGGAACTCCGCCAGCCGGCCCGTGGCGGTGGCGTCGGCCGGCGTGAACGCGCCCATGCCGCTGACGGAGAGCGCGGGGATGCCTTCCACCGCGGCGGCCGGCAGGTCGGGGGCCAGCACGGTGTAGCGCAGGTGGACGCTGTTCTCCTCGGCGAGCCGTTCAACCACTTGGGCCGCCGTCACCGTGCGCGGCGGCTTGCCGTCCCACGCCCACACCCCAATGACCGGCGGCCGCAAACCCTCGCTGAGCAGGATGGCCGCGTAGGCGGTGGAAACCAAGTCCGTGCTGACCCGGCCGCCGTAGTGCGCGCGCCAACCTGCCAGAACGTGCTCCTCCTCCTTCTTGGCATTCCACCCCGGCTGCCGCCTGGGGATGTTGGCCTTGACGCTCTGCATGTACTCGCGCACCCGCAGCTCGATGCTCTCGCGCAGCGACGGCTGCAGGTTCAAGCCGTTGCCCTTCCCCCGCCACGCGCCGTCGGCCAGCTGCCGCGACAGCAGCAGGTCGGCCAGCCCGCGCCAGGTCTCGCGGTCGACGGCCGGATGTTCGCCGCGCGAGCCGAGCGACCGCGACAGCTGGAAGATGAGGTCGTAAGGGTTGACGTGCCCCCCCTCCTCGATGCCCTTCAGTTCGTCGTCGAGGAAGGCCTCGACCATCTGGCGCAGGTTGCGCCGGGCGGCGACCAGTTTGGGGGTGACGGCCGACGTGCCCCTGCGGCCGGCGGCGAGCTGGTCGGCGTCCATGAGCCCGGCCTGGGCCTGGGCGATGCTGGCCACGGTCGTCCGGGCGGCGACCGGCTGGAAGGTGCGGTCATCCACCGGCACCCCGAGGACCCCGATCTTGTCGAAGGCGTGAACCGGGCTGCGGAACACCCCCTCGGCGCACATCCCCTTGGCGTCAACCAGCTTGGCCAGGGCGGCAAGGCCCCGATCGATGACGGCCCCGCTCTCGACCGGCTCGCCGATCCATCCCTCGTCCAGGTCCCGGGGCGGATCGACTTTCTCCGGCAGGTAGCCGTTGACCTGGGCCTCGCGCAGGGCGAACAGGACCAGCGATGTATGCTCGACGTCGGCCCACGTCTCCCCGTAGATGAAGACGGGCAGGCCATGCATGGCCCCCTCCTCGACCCCCCAGCCCAGGCGCCCCTTGGCCGCCTCGCGCGCCGGGATGACCGCCTGTTCGCGCAGACGCTCGAACTGCAGCCCCTGCTGCGCGATGTCCCCGTACTGCTCGCGGAAGCCGTTGATCAGGGCCTTGGCCTCCTCGAGCTTCTCCTGGTAGCGCTCGCGGTCGGGGCTTTCCTTGAGTTTCTCCTCCCACGGCTGGACCTTGCGTTCGTACACCTTGCGCTCGTACTCGATCATGCGCGCCAGCAGCGTCGGGTGGATGGCCACCGGGCCCCAGAGCCCGGCCCCCGACCCCTCCGTCACCTGCCCCAAGAGCAGCTTCCGGACCATGCGCCGCGTCAGGGCCTGCGTGAGCTCGCCCGTCTTGGGCAGGTTGGAGAAGGCGACGGTCAGCCAGGCCAGGTCCCAGGTGCGGTCGGGCAGGCCGTAGGCATCGAGGTAGTCGGCCAGCCGCTGGCTGGTGCGGGCAAACAGCTCGTCCTCGGGCGGGACGCCGCACTTGATGCAGGCGTACAGGCAGAGGGCGTTCTCGCCGTAGAACCCCGGGAACAGCACGTTGGGCCCGCCGGGCCCGTAGATCGGATGCTTCTGGCGGACCACCACGTCGCCCTCGGGGTCGTAGATCAGCCGTTCGACCTGGCGGGTGCCGGTCTGTCGCTTGATGCGTCGGCGGACAACGGTGTCCAGTTTGCGTTCGGCCGTGATCGAGTCGTCGGTCTTGACGCTGGCGATCGTCTTGTACGTCTCGTACTCGTAGATGGGTTCATCGATGGTGACCTTGCTGTAGCGGACATCAACTTCCTTCCAGTCCACGACGCGGCGCTGGCGGACGGGGGGCACGAAGAAGCGGTCGTCGTCCTTGCGGGCGGGGTCGCGGAGGCGGACGACGGCCTGGGTCAGGGCGGCCTGGACGCGTTGGATCTGGGTCGGGGGCGCGGCGGGTTCGGCGGGGGCCGCCTCGGCCTCCATGGCGGCGGGTTCGGCGGCAGCCGCGGTGGCCTCGGGCGGCGTGGCGTCGGCGGCCCCGTTGGCCGGGGCATCGTCGGCGGCTCTCAGGCTGGCGACGCACAGCAGGCCGGCGAGCAGCAGCCACGCAGAGGCCAGGCGGCGGTCGCCGGATCGATACGGTTTGCGGGCATCCATGCCTTGCACCCTCCTGGGTTCCTGACGCCGTCGGGCGGGGGCACCCGCCCTACTCGCGCAGAGTGGCCGCACGGCCTGCCAGACGGCGCAGCCGTTCGATCGCCGCCACGACGCCGGCGTCATCTACGGCGGTCACCTCCACCCCCCTGCCGAGCGGGCGGGGGTAGGTCACGTGCAACACGCCGCCAAGGTGTTCGCGGAACTCTTCGAGACCGTTGAGGATCAGCCGCCGGCCGGCCGGGTCGGCGGCGTCGAGGCAGTCATGCCATACCGGCAACCCGACCGAGACCATGGCCGCGATGACCCCTTCCGCCGCCTCGGACGTGATGTAGCCGAGCCCCGCCGCGTACAGCAAATCGATCGCCATGCCGATGGCCACCGCCTCGCCATGACGCAACTCGTTGCAGGAGAGCGACTCGATCTTGTGCCCCGCCCAGTGCCCGAAGTCCAGCGGCCGCGCACTCCCGGACTCGAAGGGGTCGCCGCCGCTCTGGATGTGTTCGACGTGCAGCCGGGCGCAGCGGCGCACCAGCCGCCTCATCAGCGCCTCGTCGCCCTGGCCGAGGGCCTGGGCGCCGTCACACAGCCAGGCGAGGAAGGCGGCATCGCGGATGATCCCGACCTTGAAGGCCTCGGCGGCGCCGGCAACCCAGTCGCGCCGGGGGAGGGTGCGCAGGAAGTCGGAGTCGTTGAACACGGCGGCGGGCGGCGCAAACGTGCCGATGAAGTTCTTCACCCCGCGCAGGTTGAGGCCGTTCTTGACTCCGACCCCGGAATCGTTCTGCGCGAGCACGGTGGTGGGCACGCGCACCAGCCGCATGCCGCGGTGCACCAGCGCGGCCGCGAAGCCGACGGCGTCGAGGAAGGCACCGCCGCCCGCCGCCACGATGAAGGACTGGCGGCAGAGGTGGTCTTCGCGCGCCAGGCGGATGACGCGGTAGGCGACCTCGAAGCTGTTCTTCGCCGCCTCGCCCCCGGCCAACACGACCGGCGGACGGGTCAGGCGCAACGCGTCAGCGTGGGCGCGGGCATAGGCGCCGACGGCGTCCGCCAGCCGGGGCCAGGCTTCGACCAGGCCGGCGTCCAAGGCGACCAGGCAGCGGGCGGGCGGGCGGGCCGCCGCGTCGCCGAGGAACTGGGCCAGCAACGGATTGCCCGGCGCAAACAGCCCCTCGGTGAAGTGCACGCAGTAGCCGTAGGGCACCGCGAAGGCGACCGGCAAGTCTGAGTTGGAGACTGTGCAATCCATGGTTGTGGCGTGGGTTCAGCGTTCGACCTGCCGCCCCCTGTCCTGCCCGTTCGGTTCTTTCGCCCTTCTCGCCGGCCGTGGCGGGGCTGGCTCAGTCGCCGGCATCGATGAACACGCCGCGGCGCTGGAAGGTCGGCACGTCAAGGTTCTCGCCGTTGACTACGGTCGGGGAGGAGCGCGAGAACATGCCCAGGCTGACCTCCTGCAGCGGCAGCTCGGCCTGCACGGCGGCCGTCTTGCGCCGGCCCTTGCCGGCGGCCTTGCCGGCGGCAGGCGGGATGGCCGTCGCGGGCAGCGGGGCGGCCGCGGGCTCCTCACCCGGCCGGGCGGCGGCTTCGCGTTGCCGGCAGAGCACCCCGGTGATCTGGATCTCGGCCCGGCAGCGCGAGGTCCGGCAGGCGCCGACGAGCACCCGCGCCGTCTCCGGGAAATAGCTTTGCAGGGCGGACAGGCAGCGCTGCATGTCGCCGACGGCGATGTCGTTGCGCGAGAGCAACGTGATGACCGCGGCGTCGGTATGGTCAAGGGCCGCGCGGCCGCCGACCAGCGGGCACTCGATGAACGCATGCACGGCCTGCTCCCAGCCGTCCGGGCCGCTGCCGGTTCCGACCCCCAGGTGACAGGCGTCGGCGTGATGGCGGAGCACGGCGCGGATGGCGGCGAAATCGGTCGTCAGCACGTAGTCGGCCCAGACCATGGCGGTCAGTCCCTGGATGCCTTCGGCCAGCATGCGGTCGGCGGAGCGGAAGGCTTCGGCGGCGGGGGTGTCGGCGGCCAGGGTCGTGAACAGCAGG
>MVZH01000074.1 GCA_002068325.1 Lentisphaerae bacterium ADurb.BinA184
GGTTTGCGGAGTTCGCAGAGCCGGGGTGAACATGGGGGGTGGCGGCAGCGTGGGGGGCGCGAGGGGTGGGCGGGGTTCGCCGGGGGCGGGGGCCGCGAGCCCGCGCAGGCTCCGGCGGACGGCGGCGGCGACGATCTGGGAGACCAGCATGCCGTCGCGGAAGCGCACCTCCCGCTTGGTGGGATGCACATTGACGTCCACCGTCTCCGGCGGCAGGTTCACGTAGAGCACGGCGGGGGGGTAGCGGCCTTGGACGACGAGGGTGTGGTAGGCCTCGCGCAGGCCCTGGTAGACGGCCTCGGCCTCGGCGGGCCGGCCGTTGATGAAGCTGCGCTGGTCGCGCCGTCGGGGCCGGGTCACGCCGGGGCGGGCGACGAACCCGGTGACGGAGATTCCGGCCTCGTGGTAATCAACGGGGATCATGCCGTCGTAGACGTCGCGGCCGAGGAGCATGCCGATGCGGGCGGCGGGGTCTCCGCCGGCGTGTGCCTGGAGGACCGTCTGGTCGTTGAGGCTCAGCTCGAAGGCCACGGCGGCGTGGGCCAGCGCCTGCATCAGCACCGTCTCCTGGATGTGCGCGTCCTCGGTGGCGGGCTGGCGGAGGAACTTGCGGCGGGCGGGGAGGTTGAAGAAGAGGTTGCGGACGCGGACGTTGGTGCCGGGTGCGCAGCCGCAGTCGCGGACGTCCCGCAGCTGGCCGCCTTCGACGAGGATCTCGGTGCCGCAGAGGTCGTCGGCGCGGCGGGTCTGGAGCTGGAAATGGCTGACGGCGGCGATGCTGGCGAGGGCCTCGCCGCGGAAGCCGAGGGTGTGGATGCGGTCGATGTCGAAGGCGGCCTGGATCTTGCTGGTGGCGTGGGCTTCGATGCAGAGGAGGGCGTCGTCGCGGTCCATGCCGCAGCCGTCGTCGCTGACTTGGATGAGGCGGCGGCCTCCCTCCTCGACGCGGATGGCGACGCGGGTGGCGCCGGCGTCGACCGCGTTCTCGATGAGTTCCTTGACGACGGAGGCGGGGCGTTCGACGACTTCGCCGGCCGCGATGCGGTTGGCGGTTTCCGCTGGGAGGATGTGGATGAGGCTCATGGGGGTACCATAGCGCGGCTTTCCGCCGGCTCGAGCGGGTGCGGGGAGGCGTCGGCGCGGCGGCCGGCGGCGAGGGGCGCGCGGGTCACTCGGCGAAATCGCCGGTGGTGGACTCGCGGTGGGCGTGGACGCTGTTGACCAGTCCGAGGCAGGCGAGGGTGGCGACGAGGAACGAGCCGCCGTAGCTGACGAGGGGGAGGGGGATGCCGATGATGGGGGCGGCCTGCACGGCCATGCCGATGTTGACGAAGGCGTGGAAGAACAGCAGGGCGGCGACGGCGCCGCACAGGTAGGCGCCGAAGCGGTCGGGGGCGGCGGCCGCGTTGCACAGGCAGCAGATGATGAGGCCGGCGAAGGCGGCGATGGGCACGGCGGCGCCGATGAAGCCGGTCTCCTCGCCGATGATGGCCATGATGAAGTCGGTGGGGGCCACGGTTCGCGGCAGGAACCCGAGCACATACATGTCGCCGTGTCGGTAGCCCTTGCCGTTGACGCCGCCGCTGCCGACGGCCAGCACGGCCTGGTGCGCGTTGTAGCCGGCGTCGGAGATGTCCTCCGAGGGTTTGAGGAAGGTGAGGACGCGTTCGCGCTGGTGCTCTTCGAGCACGAAGCGGTAGGCGAGGGGGCCGGCCAGCACGACGAGCACGGCGCCGGCGATGAGGCAGCGCCACGGCAGTCCGGCGAGGAAGGCGATGGCGAGGGCGGGGGGGACGAAGGCCAGGGCGGTCCCCCAGTCGGGCTGCGTGGCGATGAGGAGCAGGGGAACGGCGAGCGCCGCCGCGAACGCGGCCAGGTAGTCGAGCCGCCCGATGCGGAAGAACGGGCGCGAAGCCAGCCAGGCCAGGAACAGGAGGACGGCGGGCTTGGCGAACTCGGCAGGCTGGAAGGAGATCCCGGCCAGGGGCAGCCAGCTGCGCGAGCCGTTCACTTCGCGGCCGAAGGCGAGGACGGCGACGAGGCCGGCGTTGGCGGCGACGAACAACAGCCAGGCCCACGGCGCCAGCGCGCGGTAGTCCATCCACGAGAGCACGACGAAGGCGACGACGCCGATGCCGATCCAGACCAGCTGCCGGGTGCCGTAGTCCTCGAAACGCCCTCCCATGCGTTCGGCGCTGCCATGGATGAAGCGCCAGCCGGTGCTCAGGAGCACGGTGGAGAGGAGGATGAGGATCCAGTCGTGGTTGGCGATGCGGTATGTCCAGTGGCGCGTGTTCATGGGGCGGCCCGGGGCTTGGGGCGTCAGTCGCCGGGAAGATACCCTGCCCTTGCCGGAAACCAAGCGGGCGGGGCCGCCCGGGGTCAGTCCTAATAATTGCCTTTATCGCTGCGGCGGGCCGAAGGTGGAGGGGGGGAAGTGGAAACCGCGGAACGAGGAACGTGGCGCGGAGGGCGGAGGGCGGAGGGCGTTGTTACATGGGGGTGTTGGTTTACTCGGCTGTATTCGGCGGCAGAGTTGGAGCGTGCCGGGGTCTGGGCCGATGCCGGTTCCGGGGCCGTGGGGGCGGTTTCGGGCGGCGGCCGGTCTCGGGGCGGTTTGCGGCCGGCCGGGCGGACATTACATTGCGCGCTTGCCGTGCGCGTGGAAGCTTGCGTTGCAGGCCACCCTGAAGGACACGTCATGCAGAAGCCTTCGTTCGTGGCGGGATTGACGCCCGCGTCGATCGCCGCCGGGCTGCTGGGGATGCTGCTGACCGGGATCGGGACGCAGTACTTTGAGGTGGTCATCGGTCTGGGGTTCCTGACCGAGCACACGCTGGCGGTTCCCGCCATCTGGGCGTTGCTGTTCCTGATTGCCTTCCTCGCGTTTGTCTACGTGCTGGGCCGCACCCGCCTGTTGAACCGCGCCGAGCTGCTGTGCGTCACCTTCATGATGCTGATGTCGGCGCCGTTGATGACGCAGGGCTTCTGGCACCGGATTGTGGCGGTCATTGCCACCAATCCGCGCGACGCCGATTTTGGCCGTGTCGATGCCATGAACGACAAGCTGTGGCCGCACGGGCCGAACCTGTTGCGCGGCGTCTTCACCGCGGACGGGCGGGGCGAGGTTGCGTCCGGTCCCGGGGTGGTTTGGAGCCGGCTTGAGTACGACGCCGGGCTGACCGCGGAGCTGCCGGTGTTGCGCAATGACGAGGCCGAGGCGGTGACGGTGCTGCGGGTCGTCCTGCCCGTCGAGCGCGACGGGCACCGGCTGCTTTCGCCGGGCGAGCCGTTCATGATCAGTGTCCTGGCCTCGGCGCAGGATCTGGGGCCGGCGGCGAGATATTTCTGCCGGCTCTACAGCGACGGCGGCAGCGAGTTTGTGCCGGTGTTTGAATCGGCGCAGGCGACGCGGCCGACGTACCTCCACCAGAAGGGCTTCCAGCGGATCGGGGTATACGGGTTCAAGTTGCCTGCCGGCCTGCGCGAGCGTCTCACGGTCGAGTTTGGGTTGTCGGGCACGGGGGAGGTGGTCTTGGCCGATCCGAAGTTCTTCAGTGTCAGCGTGCTCGAGGGCATTTACCGTGGCCGGCCGGTGGTCAGCGAGAGTCAGCTTGCGCAGGTGCCTCCGGAGCAGCGCAGCGGGTTGCTGGTGAGGCCGGACCGTCTGTTGAGCGTGGCGGGGATCAAGTTCCTGCTGTCGGGCTACATCCCGGTGCGGGACTGGCTGGGGCCGATGGCGGTGTGGACATCGTTTGTGCTGCTGGTTTTGGTTGCCTGCACGTGCGTGAACATCCTGATGCGGCGGCAGTGGATGGAGAACGAGCGTTTCCAGATGCCGGTCGGCCGCATACCGATGGAGTTGATTGACGACGGCGGGCAGGTGGCGGCGGCGCCGCCGCTGTGGCGGAACCGTCTGCTGTGGATTGGCCTGGTGGCCACCTTCGTCTGGGAGTGCTGCAAGGCTTGGAGTTTCTACAACCCGAAGGTGCCGAACCTGGCCATCAACGTTCCCATCTCGACGTACTTCACCGATCCCGGGTGGGGGGGGATGTGGACCAACTGCCGCTTCGAGGTGGTGTCCATCTTCCTGGCCATCGGGATGTTCATGGAGCTGAATGTGCTGCTGAGTTTTGTCCTCGGCACTTTCCTCTACCGGCTGCAGTTCCTGGTCGGCTACAAGCTGGGCAACACGAACCCCGGCTTCCCGTGGGGGTACCAGCAGACCACGGGGGCGTTCCTGGGCTACGCCGTCATCGTGCTGTTCTTTGCCCGCAAGTACCTGGCCAATCTGGTCAAGGCGGCCGCCGGGGTGCGGCCGGACCTGGCCTCGCCGAACGAGGCGCTGTCGTACCGGTGGGCGCTGTTGCTGTTGGCCGGCACCTTTGTCGGCACCGCGCTATGGGCGAAGTGGATGGGGATGACGGTGCTGGGGATGCTGGTCTTCTTCGTCCTCCTGCTGGCCATGGGTTTTGTCAGCACCCGCATACGCGTCGAGTGCGGGACGCCGTGGGGGTACATTGTGCCGGGGAACCTGGGCCTGTTCATGATGGCGATCGGCGGGATTCCGTTGTTCGGGCCGCAGGCGGTGGTTTTCTGCTTCATCGCCAGCTTCATGCTTTGCCCGACAGTGTTCTTCCTGATTCCGGGCGCGCAGCTGGAGTTCATCGAGATCGGGCGGCGCTGGCAGGTTCGGCCGCGGCACCTGTTCTGGACCGTGGTGGTGGCTCTGGTCGGCGGCATGGTGGTGGGCGGCTGGGTTTTCCTCTCGAATGCGTACGCCATGGGCGGCAGCACCCATCCGTACGGCTGGGCGTACGACAGCAAGACTTGGTACTTCTTCTCCTTTGACCAGGCCATGACCAATGCGACCAGCGAGATGCTGGGCAAAACGGTTGAGAGCGGCGGCTTCGACCCCAGCTGGATCGCGATGGGGGCGTCGGCGGTGGTCACCATGGGGTTGACCACGCTGCGGCAGTTGTTTGCCGGGTTCTGGTTCCATCCGCTGGGGTTTGTGCTGGGCAGCACGACCGGGGGCGGGTTCATCAACTACATCTGGGGCAGCCTGCTGGCAGCCTGGCTGATCCGCTGGACGACGTTGAAGTTTGGCGGGGCGGTGACTGTGCGCACCAAGCTGCAGCCGATCTTCATTGGAGTGTTTGTCGGCGCCTGCCTGGCCTACCTGGCCATCGGATTGCACGCCGCCTACCTCAAGTCCATCGGCATCGAACGCTTCTACGGCCTGCTGTACCCAGGCTGAGTCCCGGGGCGGCGGCGCGGCCGCCGTCCCGATGCGGGGTCGGCCCATCCCGAACGGAATACGTATGCGCACCTCGATTGCCAGGCAGACGATTGCCGCCGTGGTTTTCCTTGCCCTGCTGGCGGGGGCAGGGTACTGGTTTCTGGCCGTCTTTGCCCCGCGGCCGTTGCCGGAGCGGCTCAACGTGTTCCGCGGCTACCGCCCCGACGCCATGGCGGCGGCGGTCTCCCCGGAGGCGGTGCGCGCCGAGCAGGAGGCCATCCTGGCCTGCGGCTCGCGCTTCCTCGGCCAACCCGGCCTCGAGCGCACCGCCGAGCACCTGCGCCAGGCCTATCAGGCGGCCGGCCTGGAGCTGATCGAGTACCCGCAGCGCACGGCCGCCCCGGTCACCTCGCGGCGCGAGATCCTCGGCGCCGACGGGCAGGCGCTGCCCGGCGTTGAGGTCTACCCCTTCATGCCCAACCACTTCCAGCCGGCCGTCACCCCGCCCGAGGGGGTAAGCGGCCGCCTCGTCCTGGTCAGCGACGAGGTGCTGACCGCGGACCGTCGGCTGGACGATGCCATTGCGGTGATTGACGCCGCCCACCCGCCCAAGGCCTACGGCATGTCCTGGATCAAGTACGCCCAGCTGGGGTTCCGCGCGGTGATCCTGACCCACCCCGAGGGCTTCGAGCAGATCCAGTGGAGGCATACGACCGGCAACGCCATGGTCGCCAGCAACCCGGTCAACTACGTCCGCCTCGCCGCCACGCCCGGCATTCTCGACCACCTTGGCGAGACGGTCACCGTGCACGTGCGGATGGACTGGCGGAACACCGACAACACGACGTTTGTCGGCCACTTTCCCGTCGAGCGTCCGGCCCGCGAGGCGCTCATCGTGGCCAGCTGCTACGATGCCTGCTCGATGCTGCCCGACCTGGCACCGGGCGTGCTGAGCGCGGCCAGCCTGGCCACGCAGGTCTCGCTGGTCAAAGGCCTCAGCGCCTACCGGGACACGTTCAAGCGGGACGTCTTTGTCGTCAGCTATCCCAGCCAGATGATGGCGCAGCTGCCGGCCAACGGGCTGGTCGCGCTGCTTGGCCCGGCCCTGACGCCGCAGGAGGGCCGCCTGAGCCTGGAGGAGCAGGATCGCGACAACCGGCGGCAGGCTGCGCTCGTGGACGCCTGCCTGACCTGCGTCTCCACCCCGGGCTTTTTCACCAAGGTGGAGATTGCGCGGCAGGCGACGGCCGGGCTGTCCGACGCGGCCAGGAGCCTTCTTGACGAGCAGGTTCGCCACGTGATGAACGGCGCGGTCTTTGACTGCGCCGAGGAGCCGTTGCGCCACCGGCTGGCCTTCCTCAAGGCGGGCGGTTCCGACCTCGACAGCCCCGAGTTCCTCGCCTTCACTGCCAGCAAGCGCGTCTACGACGAAGTCACCACGGCCTCCGGCTTCCCAGTCGAGAAGCTGGTGGCCGAGCGCCAGCCGGTGCTGGTGGCGCACGACCTGCCCGCGCGTTGCGTGGGGCGTTTCCGGCGGTTGCAGGAACACCACCAGTGGCGGGCGGCGCAGATCGCCAGCGCCTGCTCAGCTCCTACAAGCGCCTGGTCGTCGTCGACCCCATGCTCTGTCCGGCCGATCCGGAGAAGGTGACCACCGACCGGGCGACATTCATCCTGGGCCGCGGCGGCGAGGGCAACAACTACCGCTACAGCTTCACCTTCAACGACATCCTGATGGCGACCTGGCAGCGCGGCGACTACGGGGAGGCGTTCCTCTACGAGCCGTTGCGCGCCAAGTGGCACGACAACTGGGCGAACAACCTGGTGGCCGGGCTGAACTTGGACTCGGGGATCTGGCGGGCCTTCGGCTATCCGGCCATGTCGCTGATCCAGAGCGACCGTCCGAACTCCTACGCGGCCTGGGGCTACCCGGTTGAGCTGCCCTACATGCGCGACACCGCCACCATGCGCGACGCCCTGGCCTTCGCCGGCGACGCCCTGCTCGAGCTGGCCCACGGCGAGGGCGCGTTCGACGAACCGATCAAGGTGGACATCGGGGAGATCGGCGGCGCGGTCTTCGTGGCCAACGTCGGGCGGGCGATCGTGCCCAACTTCCCCTTGGAGAGCGCGCTGGTCGGGCACAAGGGCAACTCGGGGCATTACGAGGCGCCGGGCTACTACAACTACTTCTTCCTGTTCACGGATGTCTACGGCGAATACCGCCAGCGCTTCACGGTCGCCAATTTCGTGTCGACAGGGCTGTACAGCCCGGAGGCCGTCGGTTTCGACGGGGCCGGGGCGATTGCCTACGTCAAGGATGAGGGGCCGGCCGGGCAGGCCGTCTACAAGTCCATGAACCTAGGCTGGGGCGCCAGCCGCTCGAACGTCAACATCGTGGTCTTCCGCGCCAGCCCGGTGACGCTCTTCGACACGGTCAACCCGCAGACGCTGAGCGCCTTCGCCGGGGTCGGCTTCGTCTCGCGCGAGGGGTTGACCCCGCTGACCCGCACCAACATCTACACCCCGGCGGCCAGCGGCATCGTCACCGCCTTCCTCGAACCCGACCGGCCGTTCTACGTCACCCTCAAGGCGGGTTCGGCGCAGAACAAGCTGGTGATGGACACGCGCGCCTTCCTGCTCAATGTCGGCGCGGGGCCGGCGGGCGAGCGCGAGATTGAGGGGGAGGGGTTCCTGGCCTACTACACGCCGGTCCTGCTGGAGATTCCGCGGCAGATTGCCGGTTCGGTCCAGCAGGTCAACGGCCGTCGCATCGAGCTGCAGACTCGGCACCACATGGCCGACGCGCGCGCCCAGGCCTTCCACCGCAAGAGCGGCGAGCTGCTGGCCGCAGCGGCCGGCCCCGAGCTGTCGGCGCACCAGCGCCACCTGGCCACGTCCGAGGCGGCCACGTACGGCATCCTCAACCATCCCGTCCTCCGCCGCTCGATCTACGAGTCGGTGGTCGGCATCCTCTGGTACCTCGGGCTGCTGGTGCCCTTCGTGTATTTCTTCGAGAAGCTGGCCTTCGGCTTCCCCGACATCCGCAAGCAGCTGGCCGCCGAGGCGGTCATCTTCATCGCCGTCTTCCTTCTCCTGCGCCTGCTCCACCCCGCGTTCGAGATGATCCGCTCCTCGCTGATGATCCTGCTGGGGTTCGTCGTCATGCTCGTCTCCGGCGGGGTGACGCTGATGTTCTCGGCGAAGTTCCAGGAGAATTTCGAGGAGCTGCGCAAGCGGCGCGGGCAGGTTGCGGCGGCCGAGGTCAACAAGTTCGGGGTCATGGCCACCGCCTTCGCGTTGGGCCTGAACAACATGCACCGCCGCAAGGTGCGCACCGGGCTGACCTGCGCGACGCTCGTGCTGATCACGTTCGCCATGATCTGCTTCACCTCGATCCGGAGCAACCTGGTGCAGACCTCCAACGCCATCGGCAAGGCGGCCTACCAGGGCCTGCTGGTCAAGCCGAAGAAGTTTGCGCCGATCTCGGACAGCGAGCTGTTCGCCCTCCGCAACCGCTACGGCCACCTGTATGAAGTCTCGACGCGGTGCATGGTGCTGGGCCGGCGCAACGCCTGGAGCTCGGCCTGCCGCAACCCCGAGATCAACCTGGTCTACGAACCCGAGGGCGGCACCGCGAAGAAGCTCCGCGTCGAGTCGGTCATGACGTTCACGGCCCGCGAGCCGTTGCGCGACCGCATCAGCCTGCTGACCGGGCGCGGCTGGCTGCCCGAGATCCCCGAGACCGTCACGCCCGACGCCCCCGTGCCGGTGCTGGTCTCCGACGAGATGGCGGCGGAGATGGGGCTGACGGCCGGGGAGGTGGACGCCGGCGAGGTCGCGGCCACCGTCAACGGCGCCGCCGTTGTCATCCACGGCATCTTCGAGACCGAATCGCTCCGCCGGTTGCGCGACCTTGACGACCGCGACCTGCTGCCCTTCGACGTCGAGGCCGTCCGTGTCCAGCAGCTGCATTCCTCGAATGAGCTTTTGGCCGAGGACGACGACCCGCGCCAGAGTGCGGCGCGCCAGATTCTTGCGCGGGAGGATTTCAGCGCCCAGATTGACATGGCCGACATGCGCCTGGTGTCGGCGACCGTGCACATGCCTGCCCTCTCGTACAAGCAGGCGCGGGCCGAGATTGACCGTTACCTCGAACAGAGCGGCCAGGAGACGTACTTCGGCCTCGACGGGGTCGCCTACTTCGGGAAGATTGCGCGCGAGAGTTCCTTTGCCGGGCTGGTTGAGATTGTGATCCCGTTGATCATTGCGGCGATGACGGTGCTGAACACCATGCGGGGGTCGGTCTACGAGCGGCGCAACGAGATCTTCGTCTACAACGCGGTCGGCATCGCGCCGCGCTACATCTTCGGCATGTTCATCAGCGAGGCGGTGGTCTACGCCGTGGTCGGGTCGGTGCTCGGCTACCTGCTCAGCCAGGGCACGGGGCGGGTGCTGACCCTGGCCGGGTGGACCGGCGGCCTCAACATGTCCTTCACCTCGATCACCACCATCTACGCCTCGCTGGCCATCATGGTCGCCGTCTTCATCTCGACCTACTTCCCGGCCCGCTCCGCCATGGAGATCGCGGCCCCGGCCGAGGAGTCCGGATGGAAGCTGCCCGAGCCCGAGGGCGACCGCATGGCGTTCAGCCTGCCGTTCACCTTTGACTTCAAGGACCGCGTCGCCGTCCTCGCCTTCTTCCACCGCTACCTGGCCGACCACGGCGAGGGCAGCTCGGGCAAGTTCTTCGCCGGGCCGCCGCACACCGGTGTCGGCGCCGCCACCGACCCGCTGGCCGGCGACGCCTACATCCCGGAGATCCGCTGCACGATCTGGCTGAAGCCGTTCGACCTCGGCGTCTCCCAGGAGCTGGTCATCGCCCTGCCGACCGACGCCGAGACCCGCGAGTTCATCGCCCGCATCGAGATCATCCGCCTTTCCGGGACCCGCGAGTCGTGGGTGCGGCTGAACCCGCCGTTTGTCGCCCAGCTCCGGCAGAACTTCCTCTACTGGCGCGCCGTCAGCATCGAGGAGCGGGCCCGGCTCTTCGAGGAATCGCGCCAGCTGCTCAGCGCCGAGGCCCGCAGCCAAGGAACCGCCAATGGCTAACCCCTTGACCGACAAGGAACTCGAGCAGTACCGCAACCTGCTTGAGACGCCGACCGAATACAAGGACGGGTTCGGTTGGTCCACCGTGGTCGGCATCCTCTTCTGCGGCCTGATCATGCTGCCGGGCTCGATCTACCTGAGCCTGATGACCGGCGGCGGCATGGGGTCGGCGGCCACCTGGGTGACGCTCATCCTGTTCAGCGAGGTCGCCCGCCGCGCCCTCAAGCCGATGTCCAAGCAGAACTTGGTCGTGCTCCTCTACGCGGTCGGGATCATCATGTCCGGCGGCCCCATCGGCGAGTTCGTCTACCGCGCCTTCCTGGTCACCTCGGACGCGGTGCGTGACGCCGGCATGCGCGACGCCTTCCCCTCCTGGTTTGTCCCCAAGCCCGACAGCCCGGCCATCCTCGAACGCAATCTCTTCCACCGCGACTGGCTGGTGCCGATCGGGCTGGCGTTCTTCATGACGGTGATCGGCTTCCTCAACAAATACACGATCGGGTATTTCTTCTTCCGCCTGACCTCGGACGTTGAGCGTCTGCCCTTCCCGATGGCCCCGGTCTCCGCCCAGGGCATCATGGCCATGGCCGAGACCGACGACCGTCGCAAGTCCGGCGGCACGGCGGCGGCCGCCGGGGCCGACGATGAGGTCAGCCGCGCCCGCGCCGCCTACCTGCGCGGCCGCGGCGGCGAGCGCCCCAAGAGCCAGCGCTGGCGGCTCTTCACCTTGGGCTCGACCATCGGCGTGCTCTTCGGGCTCATCCAGGTCGGGGTGCCGGCCATCAGCGCGCAGCCCTTTGTCGACACCACCACGCTGACGGAGAGCATCCTGCCGGCCACCCCCACCGGGTTCGCCTTTGACGCCGGGATCATCCTGACCGGGATGGTGTTGCCGTTCTGGGCGATCGTGGGGTCGTTCATCGCCATCGCCTCGACCCTGGTCGTCAACCCGATCCTCCAGCACACCGGCATCCTCACCCGCTGGCAGCCGGGCATGGACACCATCAACACGTCGTTCTCCAACAGCATCGATTTCTGGATGAGTTTCGGCATCGGCGCCGCCGTCGGCATCGCGGCCATCTCCATCTACCAGACCGTGCGCGACGTGGCCCGGCGCATGCGCGAGGTGTCGCCCGAACGGGCCGACCGGGCGACCCGCTCGAACCTGTGGAAGACCCCCGCCCTCGGCCGCGGCGACTACCCCATGTGGCTGGCCCTGGGCGGCTACTGCCTGGCCTCCGTCGCCCAGGTCACCCTCTGTTACATCCTGCTCAAGGACACCGGCACCAACCGCCTGGCCATCGTCTCGTTCCTCTTTGTCTTCACCTTCCTCTACAACCCCTTCATCTCCTACGTCAACGCCCGGCTCCTCGGCATCGCCGGGCAGCAGGTGGACATCCCGTTCGTGCGCGAGACCGCCTTCATCGTCTCCGGCGCCAAGGGCATTGACATCTGGCTGGCCCCCATCCCCATCGCGAACTACGGCGGCCAGGCGCAGTCCTTCCGCGTCAACGAGCTGACCGGGGTCAGCTTCCGCTCCCTGATCAAGATCGACATGGTGACGCAGCCGACGATGTTCCTGTTCTCGATCCTGTTCTGGGCCTTCATCTGGCACTCGTCGGCCATCCCGTCGGAAGCCTTCCCCGCGGCCCAGATCAACTGGAACCTGCGCTCGAAGAACGACGCCCTGCTGTACAGTTCGACGTTCGCCGCCAGCGGTACCGGCGGCAGCATCAAGGACAGCGAGTTCATGCAGGCCATCCACCCGAAGACCATCGGCGCGGGGTGCGCGGTCACCGTCGCCGCCTTCACCACGCTCAACGCCCTCAACCTGCCCACCCTCATGGTCTACGGCATGATCCGGGGCCTCGGCCAGTTGCCGCACTACATGTGCCTGGAGATCGTCGGGGCGCTCCTCGGACGGTTCTATTTCCAGAAGAAATTCGGCCGGTCGGAGTTCCTGCGCATGGCGCCCACCGTGATGGCCGGCTACTTCACGGGCGTCGGCCTGATCAGCATGGCGACGATTGCGGTGAAACTGATCCAGTCCGCGGTGTCGGCGGCGCCGTTCTGAGGAATGGCAGATGCCAGATAGCAGATAGAAGATCGAGCAGAGAAGTAGAGAAGTGGAGAGAACGCAGGACTGAGAACGGAAGGCGCAAGAGGTGGCGCTGTGCCGGGGGACGGGCAGGCAGGGGAGAACAGAGAATGGCAAATAGCAGGTAGCAGACAGCAGACCGTCCGTGGGTGATCAAACCATGCCTTCACCGATCCGCAAGCAAGTCAAGCTCCCGCTCTCCGTCGCCTTTGGCGTGGTGATGCAGGGCATCCGCATCCGTCTGGGCCGCTCGCTGGTCACGTTGGCCGGCGTCATCCTGGGGATTGCCTTCCTGATGTCCATTCTCGTCGGGCAGTCGATCCGCCGGGGGGTGGCGGCGGAGGTCAATACCCGGCGCGAGGTCAAGCGGATGATGAGTTTTCTGACGGCCGAGACCGGGCCGTTGGACGACCGGGTGATCGGGGTGGTGCAGGTGGGGCCGCTGGGGGTGGAGGAGCTGCGGTTTTTGAAACAGGTCGCCGCCGCCAAGGTCAGCCGCCTCAACTGGGTCACGCGCAACGGCGCGCAGGCGCCGGGCGGGCTGGCGGCCGCCGGCCGGGTCTCCGCGGTGAGCGAGCCGGAGGTCGGGCGCGACGCCTCGGCGGTCCTGTTGGCCGGGGAGGGGGAGGTGCCCGGCGGTGCCGCGGCCGGCGCCCTCCTCGACGGCGCCCGTCAGAAGGTGCTTGCCTTCACGCGCAAGAGCGCCACCGCCCCCGACGTGCCCGATGCCAGCGTCGTCCAACTGGAGCGCGACAAGCCGCCCGAGGAGCTCGAACAGGAGCGGCTCGAAGGGCAGCGCACCCGGTTCCGCACCCGCTGGATCATCGTCATCTCGCTGCTGGTCACGGTCATCGGGATCAGCAACGCCATGCTGATGTCGGTCACGGAGCGCTTCCGCGAGATCGGCACCATGAAGTGCCTCGGCGCCCTCTCCTCGTTCGTCCGCCAGATGTTCTTCATCGAGTCCGGCCTCATGGGGCTGGCCGGCTCCATCCTCGGCAGCCTCATCGGCGGGCTGTTCGCCTGGCTCGCCTTCTCCTTTACCTACGGCGCCGACTTGGTCGGCTCCTCCCTCGACCTCGGCGCCCTGCTCGGCTACTTCGCCCTCTGCGTCGCCGCCGGCGTCATCCTCTCGATCCTGGCCGCCATCTACCCGGCCAGCTTCGCCGCGCGCATGGTGCCGGCAACCGCTCTGAGAAGCACGATCTGACGGGGCCTGGACATGAAGCTTGACGAAGCCAAGTTCGAGGCGCTCTTCATCCCGCCGGCCGGCGAGGGCAAGCGCTGCATCATCCGCGCCGTCGATGTGAGAAAGATCTACCGCATGGGGACGGTGGAGACCCACGCGCTGCGCGGCGCCACCCTCGACATCTACGCCGGCGAGTACCTCTCCATCATGGGGCCGTCCGGCTCCGGCAAGAGCACGCTTTTCAACATGATCGGCGCCCTCGCCAAACCCACCTCGGGCAAAGTCTACATAGACCAGGTGGACATTGCGCAGCTGGACTGCGAGGAGCTGGCCTGGCTGCGCTGCCGCAAGATCGGCTACATATTCCAGATGTACAACCTGATCCAGGTCATGACCTGCCTGGAGAATGTGATGCTGCCGATGAGCTTCGCCGGCCTCAACAGCGAGGAGGCCCGCGAAAAGGCCATGTTCATCCTCAAACTCGTCGGCCTTGGCCACCGCCCCCTGCACAAGCCGGCCGAGCTGTCCGGCGGCCAGCAGCAGCGCTGCGCCATCGCACGCGCCCTCGCCAACAGCCCGGAGATCATCCTCGCCGACGAACCCACCGCCAATCTCGACCTCCATACCGGCGAGGAAATGATTGAGCTGTTCGCCCGCCTGCGTGACGAACTCAGCGTGACGGTGATCTCCGCCACGCATGACCTGAAAATGCTCAAGCGCTCGGACCGGATCCTGTGGATCTCCGACGGCCGCATCGTCCGCACCGCGCGGCCCGAGGAGGTGGACTTCACCAGCGGCGACTTCCACTAGTCCGCACGATTCACCGCGAGGGCGCGGCGGCACCAAGGTGGCCTGTCGCCGGGCGCCCACGCGGGGCGTGGGCGGCGGGGCGTTGGCCGGGCGAGGGCGGTCCGATAGTGAGCACTGGCGTGGGACTTGCCGACATGCGCGGACTTCGCAAAACGAAGGCGGACTCGGCCCTCCCCCAGGGGATGGCCTACCGCAACCCCTTCGATGCGGTGCCCTTGGTCGCCCCGGGCGTCTCAATCCGGGCCGGCGGTGAAGCCGGGAGCGCGTTTTTGCGCGCCGAGCTCGATACCCCTGACACCCGGCGCGGGCGGTTCCTGCGCCGGTTGCACATGCAACGTGCCGCCCACATCAAACTCGACCCGCAGGGTACCGTGTTCTGGCGGCTCATCGATGGCCGGCGCGACCTCGGCGAGATCGCCTGCGCCATCGCCCGCGAACTCGGCCTCGCGGAGAAGGACGCCCGCGAGGCGACGATCCGTTTCACCCGCGACCTCATGCTGCGCAACTACATCATGCTCAAGATCAGCCCGCCGCCCGAGGCCCTCCCCGCCGGCGTGGCCACCCCGCGCCCGCATCCTTGACGGACGCTTTGCGGAGACTCCCATGGGCGACACCCCCGACATCATCATCAAGGCCGAGAACGTCAAGAAGCTCTACCGCCTGGGCGACGAGGAGGTGTGGGCGCTGAAGGGGATCACCCTCGACATCTCGCGCGGGGAGTTCATCTCGATCATGGGGCCGTCCGGGTCGGGCAAGTCCACCTTCTTCAATCAGATCGGCGCCTTGGACGTGCCGACCGAGGGGAGGGTGTTCTTCGAGGGCCAGTCCATCTTCGACAGCTCGGAGTCCGAGCAGGCCTGGATCCGTTGTAACAAGATCGGGTACATCTTCCAGACGTTCAACCTGATTGACGTCATGACCGCGCTCCAGAACGTCATGCTGCCAATGACCTTCCAGGGCGCCTCGAAGGCCGACGCCACCGCCCGCGCCACCGCCATCCTCGAACGGGTCGGCCTCGGCGAACGGCTCCACCACAAGCCATTCGAGCTGTCCGGCGGCCAGCAGCAGCGCTGCGCCATCGCCCGCGCCCTCGCCAACACGCCCGACGTCATCCTCGCCGATGAACCCACCGGCAACCTCGACACCAAGACCGGCAGCGAGATCATCAACCTGCTGCGCTCCCTGAACCAGGAGAAGGGCGTCACCGTCATCTGTTCGACCCACGACGTGAAGATGCTCGCCTCCTCGGCCCGCGTCTGCTGGATCCGCGACGGACGCATCGAGAAGATCTCCTCCGGCGAGCAGTTCCGGGTCGAGGAGATGGCCAAGGACAACCTCGGGCGATGAAGGTCGAAACCCTCGTCGTCGGCATGCTCGAAGTCAACTGCTACCTGGCCTGGGACGAGGGCACGGGGGCCGGCTGGGTGGTGGATCCGGGCGACCAGGCCGGACGGATCGTGGCCCGCATCGAACGGCTGCAACTGCGGCCGCAGGGGATCCTCCTGACCCACGGCCACGTGGATCACATCCGCGGCGTCGGCGGAGTGGCCCGCCACTTCGGCATCCCGGTCTTCGTGCACGACGCCGAGCGGGCGCTGTACGCCAGCCCCCGCAACGCGCTGCTGCCGTGGCTGTCCGCCGCCACCGACCTGCCCGACCCTGGCCCGGTGCAACAGGACCTGCCCGGCATTGGTTTTGCGGTCATCCACACGCCCGGCCATACCCCTGGCGGGTGTTGCTTCCATTTCCCCGCGGCCGGCGTGCTGTTCAGCGGGGACACGCTCTTTCAGCAGTCCGTCGGCCGCACCGACCTGCCGGGCGGCAACACGGAAGAGCTGCTCGCCTCGATCACCCGGAAGCTGTTCGTCCTGCCGCCGGAGACCGCCGTCTACCCGGGGCACGGCCCTCCCACCACCGTCGCCGACGAGCGCCGCGCCAACCCGTTCATCGTGTGAGGCCCGGCGGGGGGCACGGAGCACGGAGAACGAAGACCGGCGCGCGGAGCGCGGAGAGTCCCCCGGGGTCAGTCCTAATAATTGCCTTTATCGCGGCGGAGGGCGGCAGGCGGAGGGTGGCGTGGGGCCCGGAGGGGCCGAGGTCTGTAGCCCCCGGTGCAACCGGGGGGTACCGGCCGACCACCCCATGCGGAGCGCCCCAAGGCGGGCGCGGGTGGAAGGGATCGTGGGTCGTAGGTCGTGGGTCGTGTGCCGTGGAGCCGG
>MVZH01000075.1 GCA_002068325.1 Lentisphaerae bacterium ADurb.BinA184
GTAGAGGATGTGGTACCACTCGCCGGCCATCTTGTTGATGCCGTTGACGTCCACCGGCCGCAGCAGGTGCTTCTCATCGACCGGCAGGTAGTCGGGCCGGCCGTAGAGCTGCCGCGTGCTGGCGAAGACGACCTTGGCCCCGGGGTTGAGCTGCCGGCACGCCTCCAGCAGCGACAGCTGCGCGTGGCAGTTGATCTCCAGGTCGGTGAACGGATCCGTCATCGAATCCATGTGGCTGCTCTGGCCCGCCAGGTTGAAGATGAAGGCCTGCCCGCGGATCAGCCCCTGCATGCGCGCGGCGTCGCGCACGTCCGCCACGTGCACCGTCACGCGATCCCGAATCCCCTCGATGTTGAACCAGTTCCCGCCGTACTGCGGCATCAAGTTGTCGACCAGAGTCACCCGCGCCCCCAGCCCGACCAGCCGGGCGGCCAGCGTCGCCCCGATGAAGCCCAGGCCGCCGGTGATCAGAACCGGCCGCCCGCGGAAGAAGCCGTCGTCGCCTGGTGATCGGACCGCTGACGCCATGCCCGTTGGTGCCTCGTCGCAGGATGTCCATACGCCAACCGGAATGTATCCGCTGAAGCGGGCGGCGGCAAGCCTCGCCCGGCGGTCGCCGCGAAAGCGCTGCGCAAGGCACCCGGCCGGGCGGCAGGGCGCGTCGGCGCCGCCGGCTGCCGACGCCCTCTCGGGGTCTGTCCCCATCCCGCTGCGACCAAGCCCTCGCGGAGTCTGTCCCCATGGCGCTGCGACCTGGCTCTCTCGGGGTCTGTCCCCGGCCTGGCACGGTCGGGTTGCCGGGGTATCTTAGCGGCCCCCGAGTTGAAGCCTCACGACGGAGTCTGTCACCATGGCATGCGAATGGGTTGAGGACGGCGGCGTCACCACGCCGGCGGGCTTCCGGGCCGCCGGGGTCGTGGCCGGGTTCAAGCGCAGCGGCCGCAAGGACGCCATGCTGCTGGTCAGCGACCGGCCGGCGGCGGTGGCGGCGGCGTTCACCTCGAACCGCTACGCCGCGGCGCCGGTGCAGTACGACCGCGAGATTGTGGGGCAGGGCCGGCCGGTGCGGGCGGTCTTTGTCAACAGCGGCAACGCCAATGCGTGCACCGGCGCGCAGGGGCTGGCCAACGCGCGGCAGATGGCCGCCCTGGCCGCCGACGCCCTCGGAGTCCTGCCCGCCGAAGTCCTAGTCTCCTCGACGGGCCGCATCGGGGTGCCCCTGCCCATGGAGAAGATCCGCCGGGCGGTCGAGTTGGCCGTGCCGGCGCTCAGCCCGGACGGCGGCCACGACGCCGCCGAAGCCATCATGACCACCGACACCCGGCCGAAGACGGCGGCCGTCTCGTTCACGGTAAACGGGCGCACGGTGACCCTCGGCGGCACCTGCAAGGGCGCCGGCATGATCGCACCCAAGCTGATCCCGTGCCGCCCCTGCCAGGCCACCATGCTCGCCTACCTGACCACCGACGCCGCCGTCGAGCCGGCCTTCCTCCAAGCCTGCCTCGAAACCTCGCTGGACCTGTCGTTCAACCGCATCACCGTGGACGGCGACTCCAGCACGAACGACACCTTCCTCGCCCTCGCCAACGGCCAGGCCGGCAACCGCCCCCTCACCGACGAACACCCCGACGCGCCCGCCTTCCGCGACGCCTTCACCACCCTCGCCGGACGGCTGGCCCGCGAGATGGTGCTGGACGGCGAGGGCGTGACCCGCTTCGTCGAACTGTGCGTGACCGGGGCCCGCGACAACGCCCAGGCCCGCCGCTGCGCCGAGGCCATCGCCAACTCGCTGCTCTGCAAAACCGCCTGGTTCGGCGCCGACCCCAACTGGGGCCGGATCCTCTGCGCCGCCGGCTACTCCGGCGTCGAGACCGACCCTGCCCGCACCCGCCTGGACTACGACGGCGTACCCATCGTCCGCGACGGCATGGATGCCGGCACCCCCGAGAAGGACCAGGTCGCCGCCATCAGCAAACGCGAATTCCGCATCGCCCTCGACCTCGGCGTCGGCGACGGCACCTTCACGGTCTGGACGTGCGACCTGACCTACGACTACGTCAAGATCAACGCCGACTACCATACGTGAGAGGCGCGGAGCACGGGGCGTGGGGCCGGCGGTCTCCGCCAGTGATTCCGTGGGTCGTGGTGGCCCCGGAGGGGCCGGGGTATGTAGCCCCCGGTGCAACCGGGGGACTCGCGCGGTCACCCCATGCGAAGCGCCCCAAAGCGGGCGCGGGTAAACAAAGGGGAAAGACGCGCGAAGCACGGAGCGGGGAGCGGGGGCACGGGGCGCGCCTAACCAAGAACGGGGCGCGAAGCGCGCCAAACCAAGAACGAAGAACGGGGCGCAGCCGCGTTCACTTCCCCCCGACGTAGACCACGTGTCCGTCGTTGAAGTAGTAGTTGCGCGAGTCCCGCAACGGGGTCAGGCGGATGGTGTCCTCGTCCCACGCCTTCTCCATGTGCGGCGCGCGCCACTCGTGCCACCACTCCCCGGTGGCGGCATTGTGGATGCGGACCGCGGAGGGGCAGTAGAGCAGGACCCGCATGTCCTCGGTGCTGGCGAAGGTGGGCGAGTTCGTCGGGCTGGCCCGGCTGATCGGCGGCTCCGGGCTCAGTGAGCTGTTGCTGCGCCAGGCGTCGCCCCACAGGTCCCAGGCGTTGGCGTACACGTCCCACTCGGTGCAGGCGACCCAGCCGCCGACCTCGTAGTAGCGCAACGGCCCCTGGTAGTAGTACCAGCTGCGGCGGTTGTTCGGCACCACGGCGGGATTCCACAGCTCCTCGCCGCTGGCCGCCGCGGCCCGCGCCCCCCACGTCCACGTCCGGCCGTCGGCGGGGATGGCGCCGAGGACGTTGCCGTCGCCGGGCAGGGACTCGGGGCACTTGTAGCCTTCCGACTTCCAGGCGTCGTCGCCGCCCACCTGACGCACCCACATGACGCCGTTGGCGCCGCGGGTGCGGTAGCGGTAGTACCAGGCGTTCGGCGCCGCCGTGTCGTTGGTCGGCAGCTGCCCGTTCTCCTGGGCGTAGACCGCCACCGCAATCCCGCTCTGCCGCAGATTGCTCCCGCAGACCACCACCCGGCTGCGCTGGCGGGCCCCCTCAAGCGCCGGCAGCAGCAGCGCCGCCAGGATGGCGATGATCGCCACCACCACCAGCAGCTCGATCAAGGTAAACCCAGTCTCGTTGCGGTGCTGCATACAGCCTGAACCCGCACAACATGGACGCACTCGGGGCCGCAAGCCCCAGCGACCGGCGCGAGGCTCCGGTCAGATCTCCGGCACCGGAACCGTCCGCCCCGTCTTGGCCGACTCCTCGGCCGCAAAGATCACCATCACGGCCCGCGCGCCGTCCCGCAGCGAGGGGTAGGGTTCGCCGCCTTCACGCACCGCCTTGTGGAAACTGCGCAGGTTGCCGCAGATGTCGGTGGGGCCGGCGAGCGTCACCGGTTCATGCTTCTCGGCGATGCCGCGCTTGCGGTACTGCACGGCGGTGTAGCTGGGGTCGCCGTAGCTGGGCGCGCGGCTGTCCACGTAGAGGTTCATCTTGGTGCCGTAGATGCTCATGCTGTGCCGGTACGGGGTGACATGGTAGGCGCTGAGGGTGCCGATGAGGCCGGACTGGAAGCGCAGGATGCAGTGCGCCACGTCGGCGGTCAGCGTGGTGTGCACGTCGTAGCGCATCATGGCCGTGACCTCGCGGATGGGGCCGAAGTAGAACATCAGCTCGTGCAGGCCGTGGCAGCCGCACTGGAAGAGCATGCCGCCGGGATTCTTGTCCGGATCACCCCGCCAGTCGCCCGGCTTGATTTCGAGGCCGCCGCTGTGGGCCGTGACCTTCTCCACCGTGGCGACGGTGCCGAACGAGCCGTCTTCGAGCAGCTTGCGGATGGCCAGGCTGTGCCCGTCGTGCGAATGGTCGTTGTGCCCGACGCCGACCACCAGGCCGGTCTTCCTCTGCATCGCCAGCAACGCCTCCGTCTCGCCCCGCGTCGAGCACAACGGCTTCTCGACGAACACGTGCAGCCCGCGTTCCATCGCCGCCAACGCCTGCGGGGCGTGGAACTTGCCGCCGGTCGCGATGACCATCGCCTCGATGCCGGGCGTGGCCAGCAGCTCCTCGTAACTGCCGGCCGCCTTGGCGCCGTCCTCCTTCACACAACGCTCGAGCGCACCTGCATTGATGTCGTACGCCGCCACAATCTCGAAGAGGCCGGTCTCGCGCATCCGCTCGCGACGGTAGCCGCCGAAGCCCCCGACCCCAACCATCGCCACCCGCATCTTGCCGCTGCCCGCCATCGCCGTCTCCTTGCTCGGTTGTGCCGACCGGCCGCCGGGGAAACCCCGGCTGCCCATCGAAAGGCAACGGTAATATGCCCCCGATGAACGGCTTGGCGAACACACGCGCGCCAGACCCGCGCAACTCAGTTCCGCAGCCGGACATTTCCTCGGGGCCTCTCCAGGGGGGCCGTAAAGCCGGTTCGGAAACAGGCGCCGGATCCCATGCCAGTGCTATCCTGACTTGTTCACCACCGAGGACACAGAGTTCACAGAGGGCTTTGCGCTGGCGTTGGCGCGGAACACCCGCCAACGCCAGCGCAAAGCCAGTTCCCTCTCTGTGGTCTCTGTGCTCTCTGTGGTTGACGGCGACAACGGTCACCCCCCATCGTACCGGAAGAAGTCAGGCCATGACAGACGGGCCGCATCCCAGCCTGCCGGCAGGCTGGCGCCCGTGGCCGACTTGGGGCCGGGGGCCGGATCCTTACGGTCACGCAGCGGCCGACGCTCTCCCGGCGTCGCACTTGCCCGGCCCCGGTCTGGCAGTAACGTGTCCCTCGTTCATCCGAACGCAGGAGGGATCCCAGCGGAAGTGACATGCGCCCGCGCCAGACCCGCGGCCCGCAAGGCTGGAGGCGCAGGCGGCGCAGCGCTACATTGGCCGCATGCTGGCCAGCCTGACCCTCCGATGCGTCGTCTTCTCGCCCCCGCACTTCTGCGCGCCCATGGCCGGAGTCACGCACAGCGCGTTCCGGCGGCTGCTCGCGGAGTTCGGCGGCTATGGCGGACTGTGCACGGAAATGCTCGCGGGCCTCGCCCTCCTCGGCGAGAATACCCGCCGCTCCCCGTACACCCGCCGCCGCCCCGAGGAGGGCCAAGTCGTCTACCAGCTCCTGCTGCGCAACGCCGACCGCATCCCCGAGATCGTCGCCCGCCTCGCCCCCTGCGAACCCGCCGGGCTGGATCTCAACTGCGCCTGCCCCGCCCCCGACGCCCGCTGCCAGAAGGCCGGCGGCGAACTCTTCGAAGACCCGCCCCGGCTCGCCGCCATCCTCGACGCCCTCCGCGCCGCCTGGAACGGCCCGCTCACGGTCAAGATCCGCCTCGGCAAGAACACCCCAGGCTGGGAAGAACGCCTCGCCGACCGCCTCCGCCTCTTCGAGGAGTGCGGCGTTGATGCCGTGACCGTCCACCCCCGCTTCTTTGACGAGAAGCTCAAGCGCCCGGCCCGACACCAGCTCTTCGCCTGGATCGCCGGCCTCACCCGCCTGCCGGTCATCGCCAACGGAGACATCCTCGGCCCCCAGACCCTCGACGCAAACCCGCAGCCCTTCGCCCCCGTCGCCGCGCTCATGGTCGGGCGCATGGCGGTCGCCCGCCCCTGGCTGTTCGCCCGCTGGAACCACCCCGGCCCCACACCCGACTACGGCGACGCCTGGTTCCGGCTCTTCGAGTATGTACGCGAGGACTTCCCCGACGAGAAGGCCCTCCGGCGCGTGCGCACCTTCACCGCCTACTACGCGCGCAACTTCGCCTTCGGACACCGGCTGGCCTCCGCCGTCCGCTCCGCCCCCGACCTCGACAGCCAGCGCGAACGCGCCGCCCGCTTCTTCGAGGCCGACCCGCCGCTCGTCTCCGCCCCCGACTTCTCCGGCGTCCAGTGAGATCCCCGCCGGCCGCCACAACAAGGCCGCCGCGACCGACTGGCGAGCCACGGTCTGCCCCCCACAGACCCTAACCCCGTCGCCGCCAGTGAAGGGCGAGCAGCCCGGTTGCCGCCAGCAGGGCAAGGCTGGCTGGTTCGGGAATGGCCGTGACCATGGCCCCGACGTTGGTTGGCGTGCCGAACTGCAGCCCAGGGTCGGTGAAGGCGTTGTAGTAGCTGAGCAGGCCGCCGATGCCGAGATCGTTGATCGCCGCCAGCCAGTACGACGTGTCGGACGTGCCATCGCCGGGGCTGCCAAGCATGCTGAGCCGGTAGTCGCCGTCGGCCGCGTCCTCGAACAGCGGGTCGCCGTCGTAACTGCCCGTCTCGGTGCCGCCGCGGCTGCTCAGGTAGGTCAGCCACGAGCCGAGGGTGGGGAAGGAGCCGCCGCCCGTGCCGCCGACGGCCGCCCAGTTCAGGTAGGTGCCGTCCTGGATGTTGTTGGCCATGGTCGGCCACAGGTTGCCCGTCGGAGCCGAGTCGAAATACATGCCGTTTTCCATCGTCGTGTCCGTGTCCCTCCAGGACATGATGTTGTTGGCAAAGGTGACCGCCGAGGCGCCGGTGGTCGCGCCGCTGACCCGGAAGAAGCCGCCCAACTCGTTGCCCGCGGAAGCCAGGGTGTTGTTCACGTACCAGCGGTTCTCATACCCGGCGGGCAGCTTGGGCTGCAGGATTGAGCCGCCGCCAGACACGCACGCCGGTTCGTAGAGGTTGCCCAAGGTCGCCGTCTTCAGCAGCAGCTGGCCGGGAATCTCGTAGTGCACGTCAAAGCCATGGACGTGGTTGTTGACAAAGGCCCAGTTGAAGCCGACCCCAGGCTCGGCGGTGACAATATCGGGATACGCGGTGTTCGTATACCCTTTCAGCCCGTAGGCCCCGTCGAACTCGCAGTTGTAGACCAGCAGTCCCCCGCGCTGATTGGGCGAGGAGGTGCTGCCGGTGCCCATAAGGATGTAGTAGCGGCCCGGATCCTTGGGCATCCCCGTGAACTTGATGCCCTGCACCGTCACGTGCGACTCGCGCACCTGAAGCGCCGACTGCCATGAGAGCGTGCCGGTGGCGTCCCAGACCACCTCCTCGCCGGGCGCGGCCTGGATGACAAGACGGTGGTTGAGGCTGGTGCGGCTGAGCTTGCCGTTGTTCAGCCGGCTGTTCAGGTCGGTGTCAACCTGGGTCGGAATGGTGTACGTGCCACCGTGGACATTGATGACATGGTTCTCGGTGAACGGATCCCACTCGCCGTTGCTGTCGCCATCCACGAACGGGGTCGCCGCCAGCGCCGCCTGGATGGTGGTATAGGTCTGTCCCGGCCCCACTTCATAGAAGACGTCCGCCCTGGCCACGCCCGCCGCCAGCATCACCCCCGCCATCAGCCCCGCCAGCCCCGCGCCTGTACACCGCTTGCTCCCGTTCATGTCGAGACCTCCGTCTTGCTTGAACACCCGGACGCCAATGGCCACTCTCGTCACGCGCTTTCGATGGTCGAGCATCTTGGGCCTCCTTCTGGGTTTTCGGGTCGCCGACTCTGCGGCACCTCGGCTTTGCATTGTCCAAACAACCCGTGCGTACTGGCGGACTGCCAGCCTGGGGCTACGATGCGGCCGCCCCTCGGGGGCTGGCCGAGGCAGCAGCACAGTATCCAGCCTGAAATACACGTTGTGTCGTTGCCTTCATTCCTGAACCCTGAACCCTAATCACTGGGCTTTGCGTCTTGGCGACTTGGCGGTGAATCGTTCAAGTTAGAACACCCGCACCACGGACGCCCCCGCGGGCACGTCGAGCGTCCCCGCCGGCACTTCCTTCGCCGCCAGGGGGTCGAAACGCGGGTTGACTCTGAGCGTGGTCTTCACCGCCGCGTCGGTCGGATTGTGCACCTCGACCGTCCACTGGGCGTCGCCGGTCTGGGTGACCTGCACAAACAGCTCGGGGTGGTCGCAGGTCAGCGGATGGCCGACGAACAGGTCGGCGCTGTCGGCCAGGATGATTGTGGCCCAGGCGGTGTTCTCGAAGACCCCGAGCGGGCGGGCCTTCTTCAGGCCGCGGTCGTAGAGGCAGGCGCTCCAGCGGTCGTGCAGATTCGACACGGCGATGGGCAGGCTGGAAATGAGTTTGCCTTCCAGAGTTCCGGAGAAGCACTGCTCGCCTGCCCCATCCACGGCCAGGATGTAGCGCCGGTCGGTGACCTGCCCGCTACGGGCTTCGACCGCGTAGGCGGGCGTGCCGTCGAGCAGGCCGAAGTCGCGCATGAAGCGTTCCACCACTTCGTTGCTCATGGCCGGGAACTGCCGGGTGTATTCGGTGGTGCGCGGGATGCCCAGCATCAGCAGCGTCGCCTCGGTGTCCTCATCCTTCTTCTGGGGGGAGGCGGCGGCGGCCAGCGAGATGCGGGCGCCTTCGCGGGTCGGCAGGGCAAGGCGGGCCATCATCCCGTCGGTCAGCGGGACAACCGCCATGCCGCCGAGCGGGGAGTTGAGCATGGCCAGGTAAGCGCCGCGGCCGAACGGCCTGACCAGGGCACGCGGATTCGAGCCGGCGCTCTGTTCCCAGCGACCGGCGTTGACGCTGCCGTCGCTGGAGCGCAGCACCCAGTCCGCACTCTGGGACGGGGAGGCGCTGACCAGCAGGAATCCGTTGTTGGGCAGGTCGCGCAGCAGGCGGAAACGCAAACGCCAGAGCACCACCGACAGCGGGCTGTCCGGATCGGGCGGGAAGGCGGAGGCGCGCCGGGTCACCACGTAATCCTCGGCCGGCCGGGTCTTCCACAGCGTGTCCCAGACCGTGCCGACGCGGATGTTGTCGGTGAAGTACCACTGCCAGCGGCCCTCGCCGATGTTGACGTCGCCGGTGTGCAGGAGCCGCCGGGAGTCGGAGACGCTGGGGGGCAGGATCTCCTTGCCCTGCGCGTCGAGGAGGATGGCCTGGGCATAGACCGCGGCGTCGCCGCCGGCGCCGCCGTCAAAGGCCTTGCCGGCGCCGATGGTGGGGTCGTTCTTGAAGACGGCCGCCGGGTTGAGCCGGCGGATGTCGAGCCGCTTGTTGGGAGTGGCCAGGGCCTGGTAGCCGCCGAGGCTGGTCAGGTTGAGCCCGTCCTTGCGGTAGACGCTGCCGTAGCTGAGCTGGTTGTTGCGGTCGCCGCACATGCACTCCTGGTTGCGGTGGTTGCGGTCCCAGTGCTCGCCGCCCACGGCGCGGCGGCCGGCGGTATCCGTGGCGACGAGGAGGAGGTTGTGCTGCTTGTCATGGGTGATGTCCAGCTCGCAGGTGTATTCCTTCTCTCCGTCGAGCAGGAAGCGCCGGAAGAGCTGGTCGCCGTCATAGACGCAGACTTCGCGCAGGCCGGCGTCGGAGGTGACACGCCCGCGGATCTTCCAGCGGTAGTTCGGCCAGATGAAGAGATCGCGGTAGGCATAGTCGCGCCCGCCCGCGTAGACCCAGCTCTCGATGGCCGGGCCCTCGCTGACGTAGATGGCGTTGGGATTGTCAGGGTACAGATGCCACAGGCTGAAGTAGTCCGCGATCCGGGTCTCCTTGCCAAGCTTGCCCGCGATCAGGTCGCCGCCGTTCTCAGGGAGCCGCAGCACCGTGCGCCAGCGGGTCGCCGCCAGCCCGGCCGGATCGTCGAGGAGATTGAGCACGACTGGCAGCGGGCCGTTGCCGAAGTCGGCGCATTCGAGGTAGCCGCGGAGATTGTCCTCGACCACGGTGCCGTTGCGCAACGTCACGACCGCGAAGGCGTTCCAATCGCAGAAGAAGTTCGAGAACGGCACCCCGCTCTGCGCGTGCAGGTAGGTGCCGGCGGTCAGTTTGAACCCGGCCAGCGAATAGGCGTAGTCGAGGGTGGTCATGGCGAGCTGGCCCTTGGCGTAGGGATCCGCCAACGCCGAGTTCCGGGAGACGAAGACCGTGCCGTCCGCGGAGAGGAACTTCTTGTCAGGATAGGGCAGGCCCACCCCGAAGTAGAAATAGTGATGGCCGACCTCGTCATCAATGGTGAAGCCAGGGATGGCCGTGAACTCGGACGTTGTGAGGCGCCTGCACTCCTCGCGCAGCGCCTCGAACTCCTCGGCGGTGAGGCTGGCGAACTCCTCCAGGAAGACCAGGTAGTCCAGTCCCTGCGCCTTGGCGGCTTCGACCCACTGCCCCGGGTCGGCCTTGCCGCTGGAGAAGGTGGTGCGGGCGCCGATCGAACCGACGCTGGCGGGATGGGAGGCGCGGAACGAGGCGGGCCCCGACCAGTCGAAGGGCGGCGTGGGAGGCGCGGCGGGATCCGGCAGGCTCGGGTTGCGGAGCAGCGCGGGGTTGCCGGCCGCACCGCCCGGTTCGCCCTGTGCCAGCGAGGGCTCAGCCAGCCACGTCAGGGCATTCTCGACCAGCCTGTAGCCGTCTGAGGGCACCCCGCGCAGCCCCTTGTCGAGGGCGACACTGCCCAGGGAGTGGACCGCCGCGGAGCTGTAAAGGTACTGGATGACGCTGGCGATGTAGACAATCCTGCCTTTGCCGACTTCCCGGACGGCGACCAGCGGAACCTCTGACGCGTAGCTCCCCGGCTCGGTGCAGGCTTCCTGCAGGGGGCCCCGCTTGGTATGGGAAGACTTGGCCCCCTTGACCGCGACCGTCCAGCTCCCGTCCGCCACAAACGGAATGGTGTGCAGTTGCGCGCCCGGCCGCCCCGTGGGGACCGGATACCACAGGTTCTTCACCCCGGCGGTGACCGGCGAGGGGAACACCTGGCCGGCCAGCGCATAGGGCATCGGGTAGAGGGCGGAATCGGGCATGGCGGAGTCGGAATCAAACACCTGCTCGTCGAACAGCGGCGTCAGCCCGAGCGGTTTGAGGAATTCGTCCTGCGGCGGCTTGTGGGCGACGATCTGCCCGAACTCGGGAAAAAAGAGAATGCCGCCGCCGGCTTCGAGGAAGCGCCGCAGGGTGGCGAGCGTCTCGCGGTTGTGCCCGGCCAGGGTCATGTCGGCGTTGGCGGCGCCCAGCCCGGAGAGCATGATCACGTTGTACTGGCGCGCCTTCTCCCAGGTCAGCGGCACGCCGTCAAGCCCGGGGTGAGGCAGGGCGTCAAAGGCGAAGCCTTGTTGTGCCAGGCGGGCCGCCATCTGGTGTCCGGGGGCGCCGAGAACCACCGGCTTCCGTTCGGGGGTCGCAGGTTCGGCGAAGAGGGAGGCGGTTGTCATGACGAGCGCTCCAAGGAGGACGGCGGAGGGGATTCTCGGCAGCATTGGGCGCGCCCTTTCACTCGTTCAGCTTGTTGTCGGCAGCAGTGCCTTCCCAGCGCGGCACGGTCAACCCCTTGGCCGCGTCCTCGAGGAGGGCGTAGTTGTAGCTCGAATGCCCGCCGAAGGGGTCGGCGTAGACCCGGCAGGGCACGTCCGGCGGCAGGGCGTTGATGGCGGAGAAGATGCCCTCGGCCGGGGCGCAGAAGTCGAACAGGCCAATGCCCAGCACGATGTCCGCCGCCCGGATGCGGTGGGCGAAACGCGCCGGGTCGTAGTAGCTGACCACGCGGGCGACCCGCTGCGGGTCTTCACCCTCGGGCAGGTGCGGCCCCCACTTGGCAAGGCCGAGGATGGTCCAGTCAATCCGGCACAGCGCCACGGCGACCCCGCGGATCTGCCGAATCTGGGGACGCAGCCCGCCCAGCACCAGCGCCAGCCCCGCGCCCTGGCTGCTGCCGCTGACATTCACCTCGCCGTTGCACTCGGGACGGGCACGGATGATGTCGTAGCAACGCGCCAGGCAGCAGTAGCTGTAGCGCATCATGTAGGCATCGCGGTCGGTGATGCCGGTGTTCATGTAGTCGAAGTCCGCCCTGGCGGGGCGTTCGCTGATGTCGCCGCCATGCACGGCAACGGCCATGCGCAGATCCCCGCCCGCGCTCTGGCACAGCCCGGGCTGCCAGACGCTCACCGGCGGGCACTGCACGGTCGCGGGCGCCCTGCCCTCCTTCTTCGGCACGTACAGCCACGCCCAGGCCCAGCGCCCGCCCCACGAGCGGTACTTGACCTTGAAGGCCCGCCCCGCGGCGGTCTCCTTGTCGGTCTGCTCTTCCAGCGTGAGGTCAAGGGGGATTTTCGCCAGATCCGCCAGGGTGTCGTCCCAGAAACGGTCGAAGTCGGCGGGGACCTCAGCCTGGGGAATCCGTTCCGGCTGGGTGACAAAGCCGAGGCGTTTGCGGATGACCGGCACGCCCTCGGCGACCAGGCTCATGACGCCCGTATACTGGCCGGGACACGGCGGCTGCAGCCGGATCTCGACAGTCTGCGCCGGGGCCTCGGGAGTGACCGCCACCAGCGCCTCCGCGGCCACGGTGTTCCCGGCGAAAACATAGCCCTGCCCCTCGAAACGGAGCAGGCCGCTGAACGACGCCCCGTACAAGGCCCGCACCGTCACCGTGAACGTGGCCGCCGGGCTGGCGCAGAAGAGATGCCCCGGCGTTGGGGACACAATGTCGAGGGTCAGCGCATGCTCGGGGGCCGGCCGGCTGAAGGCACGGATGCGCCAGCGCTGCGGCGTCTGCTTCACCTCGGTGGTGTCGAGCATGACCAGGTTGAGACGGTGGTCGTCGGGCGCCGTGATCCAGCCGTGGCTGATGCTCTTGACGGAGGAGGCTTTCTCGAAAACCAGCCCGGCGCCGTTGGCCGCCAGCACCGCATAGTCCCCTCCTTCGACTGGACGCGCCACCGGCCACCCGATCTCCCCCTCCCCGTCCGGATTGCAGGCGCGCTCCAGCCCGCTGCGCAGGCTGACGGCCAGTTGCGCCGGCGGGTAGCCCGCGGTGAACGGCCGGGCGCCCTTGGGCGTACCGAAAGCCTCAATCTCGACAGCGTCGGGAAGAAAGACGTAGCTCAGCGTCCAGCCGTTGCCGTCCGCGCTCAGCCGGTTGCCCTCCAGGCGCGCCGGCCCGGGCATCGGCAGCGGGCGATGCCAGGAGTTGTAGTCCGTGCAATACAGCCCCGACACGCCTACCTCCTCGCCGCCGCCGGGGCGAAGCTTCGCCGCCCCCTGGATGAACTCGACCCCGTTCACCCGCAGCGACAGCAGCTGCCCCTCGGGCCCGACAGCCGCCCCGTAGGCCGCAGCCGTCACCACAAAACGGTCACCCTCCTGCGCAACCGTCGGCATCGGATTCCCCTGCCCGCGCCCGGCCAGCGCCGCCAGGGTCAGAAACGCCGGAAGACTGAACGCGCCTCGCATGGTTGTGCTCCGAAGATTCCGTGGCTAGTGGGCCGGCAGCAGGCCAGGCAGCGACTCGATGGAATCGAAGGCACTGGGAGTGTCGATTCCCTCAATTCAGTCGATGCCCTCGACTCGCTCGCCATCTCACCACTCATCGGTGCGGAAGCAGGAGGCCGGCAGGCCTTCCTGGTTGAACAGGTTGCCAAAAGGGAAATCCGAGTACGCATAGCGGACGGCGACCGGCGCCGCGACCTCGTTCGAGCGCACCACCACGGTGTCCCCCCTGATCTCCGCGTCGGCCCAATGGAACACCCGGTCGGCCCCGGCCACCGCAAACCCTTCGAGCCGCTCCCCCTTCACCACCAGCCCGCCGCCGACATGGGCAAAGGCCAGAACCGCCTCCCGGCCCCTGAATTCGACTCGCTCAAGAATCGGCCCCGAATAAACCAGGTCCTCCTCGTACGCCAAAGCGCGGGCGGCGAGCGCCAGCCGCCGACCCACATCCACCTTGTTGCGCGGGTGCAGGTCGGGTTCGCAGATGTCGGCGGTCACCACCATCGCCGTATTCCTGACCGACAAGGTGCGGCGCTGCCCGTCGCGCACTTCCGCCCAGCCGCTCTCCATCACGGGCGCCTTCGGCGGGACGTTGGCCGGGGCGAGCTGCACATAGAGGAACGGGAAGTCACGCCCCCACAGCGACCGCCACTCCTGGATCATGACCGGGAAGAACTCCTTATACGTCCGCGAGTTGTTCCGCCGCTCCGGACGCGCCGGGAAGAGGAAGCTCATGGTCTCGTTCTCGCCTTGGTACCAGATGACGCCGCGCATGGCGAACGGCGCCAACGGATACACCCTGCCATAGAAATAGGGGCCGGGAGAGCGGTCGCCCTCAAACGCGCCGGGCCAGGGCAACGGCTGGCTGCCGTCCTCCTTGGACTTAACCAGTGACTGCTCGTAGGCGTCGTACTTCTCGCGGAAAGCCTTGTATCGTCCCGGTACGCTCGTGTAGTCCTCCAGCGTCTCCTTGAAGATCGGATTGGCCTGCATGGTCTCGGCGCTGATCCACGACCGGATCGGGCTGGCCCCCTGTGCGGTGATAATCAGCCCGATCGGCACCTTGAGATGGTTGTGAAGCTCCCGCGCGAAGAAGTAGGCCACAGCAGAGAGGTTCCCCGCCGTCGCGGGCGTACATGGAAACCATTCGAGTGAGCCGCAGGGAATCCCCCGCGGAGGGCGCTCCGCCGTCCCTTGGATGGTTAGGAAACGGATGTCCGGATAGTCCGCCGCGGCGATCTCCTCCGCGGCGTGGTTCATGTTCTTCAACCCCCATTGCATGTTCGACTGCCCGGAACCGATCCACACTTCGCCGACCAGGATGTCCGTCAACGTGACGGTGGCCGCGCCCTGCGTGATCCGCATCTCGTGCGGCCCGCCGGCGGGCAGCCGCCCGAGGGTGACCTTCCAGCGGCCTTCCCCATCCACCTCGGTTGCGGACTTCGCACCCGCGAATTCGACCGTCAACGCCTCGCCCGGAGTGCCCCAGCCCCACACCGGCAGCTCGGCGTCACGCTGCACAACCATGCGGTCACGGAAAAGCCCGATGACATTGACCGCGCCGGCGGCCGGCAGACCGGCCAGGACTGCTATGATTCCGGGCAGCAGAAGACCCCGCGCGGACATACGACGCACTCCTTCAGTAGAACGTTGACAGCGGCGGATATTCCCAGTTGCCCGACGGGTTGACGGTGACGAGCACGGCCGGCGGATTCGCATCGTCGCCGAGGTTGCCCCACGACTGGTGCCACGGCGTGTAGTAGCCCTTCGGAACCGCCAGGTAATCCACCCCCGCGCCCAGGAACGCCAGCTCGTCACGCCCGATCCAGCGCACGGCGCCATCCCCGCTGCACACATTCATGCCCCGCGGCGCTCCCGGGTCATGGTTGTTGCACTGCGTGTAGTAGACGACCCGGACGTCGGCGATCGGCGCCAGGTAGGCATGGTCCAGGATGAAAGCCGTCGGGTACCCATTGTAGCCCGGCCCGGTCTTGGAGAGTTGCGGGTAATGGAAGACCTTCGTGTATGTGCCGTGGCCGGCATACCCGCCGGCCGGCCCAAAGCCGCTGAGCCAGTAGTCGCCCTGGGCGCAGAATCCGGTCTGCGTGGCAATGCTTTGCCAGTTGGGGTTGAATTCCAAGGCGGAGCCCGGACAGGCGAAGACCCCGCGCTCGCGGATGCTGGGGAAACAGCCGACCCAGCTCCCGGTCATGACATAGCCGGACTCCGGCAGCTCGCCGCCGCCCATGGAGCGCGGCTTGTCGTATACCCGTGCGCCAAGGTACTCCCGCGCCCACCACAGCACGCTGCCCTGGTTGCGCAGCAGGCCGCCGTTCTGGCCGCCGCCCGGCAGGCGGTCGTCAAAATCGCCGGTGTAGGAGACCCCCGCCATGTAGAGCTGCCTCTGGTTCGAGGCGCAGACCACGCGCCCCGCCTTCCGCCGGGCCGACTGCAACCCCGGCAGCAGCAGCCCGGCCAGGATGGCGATGATCGCCACCACGACCAGCAGCTCGATCAGGGTGAAGGCTATGCCCCCCTTGACTCGGCGCCGGCGCTGCGGCCCGCCATGTAGCGCCGCCCCCCCCGCCACCCGCTTCGCCGCTCCGGCCGGTCGCCGCGGCGGCCCAGCAGCCGCCCCGATCAGGGCTTCGGACAGCGACGGCGTCGCCGGCACCCGGTACCGAACGACGACGGGAAGCCGCAGGCCTGCCGCCCCGCGCATCCGCGCCAGGAGGATATCCACCAAGGCCCGCGCGACCCCGGGGATGGAAGCCTCGATCCGCTTCACTGGGACAAGGTACGGGTAGTCAATGCCCTCGTTGGCGTGAACCACCACGAACAGATCGTTCGGCACCGCGACGCCGCGCTGACGCAGCGCCGCCGCCACCCCCTTCATCAGCACGTCGTCGGCCACAATCAGGGCGTCCGGCCACGCGCCGGCGGCATCCCACCGGGACATCAGCTCAACGGTCTCGCGAAAGCCGGTCTCTTCGAAGCTGATCGCGCCATCCGAGAACTGTGAGGCCTGGTGGACACATGCCGGCGTGACCTCCAGCCCCCGCGCGGCGCCCGCGCGCAGGAACGCGTCCCTGTCCACCGTCTTGGGGAAAGCCCGGCTGTCGGTCCGCAGATAGACCACGCGAGAGCAGCCCTGACGAATCAGGGCGTCCATCGCCGCGTCCATGAACCCGGCGAGATCGAAGCGCACCTCAACGTCATCGCCGAAGGCCGCCGTCGGCACCGGCTCCGGCAGGGCCTCCGCCCGGAAAGCCTCCACCGGCACGCTGATGGCAACCAGGCCCTTGAACAGGCGCTGGGCCGCGTCGCGCTCGAACTGCCGCCGGATGAGCGGCGTGTCACCGGCTTGCCGACTCTTGAGCCGGTCG
>MVZH01000076.1 GCA_002068325.1 Lentisphaerae bacterium ADurb.BinA184
GGGCGGCGGGGTATCGGCGGCGAAGACGGGGACGGCGGCGGCGAGGGCAAGGAGCAGGCGCAGATGGAACGGGTTCCGCATGTCTGTACCTCCGGTCGGGCGATCAGCGGGCAGAACTCGATTCTAGCCGTGGGCGCGAGAGAGACATTGGCGAAAGCTTCAGGCGCCAGGCTCCGATTCCTGGCTACAGGCTCCCGGCCGGGCGGCCGTCCTGCCGCTGGCGCCGTTCCACGGGCGCCGGGCTGGCCTCAGCGGCTCAGGACAGGGCCGGGCGCACGGCCGATCCGGGTGATGCTTGAAGATACCCCGTGACGGCGAGCCACGTGTCATAGCCGTGTAAAAAGCCGGCAAAAACCTTCCCGCATCGCCGGGCGAGTCCCGACGCCCCGGCCGGTGCGGACACCCGCTATGACGCTCAGCCGCCGGGGATTTTCAACATGCGCTCGATGGCCCGGAGGGCCTTGACCCGGATGTCCTCCGGCACCCGGATCGGATGGCGCATCTCCTGCAGCGACCACAGGACGTTGTCCAGGCGGATGCGCTTCATGTTCGGGCAGACGGCGACGTCACTGACCCCGTGGAAGACCTTGCCCGGATTGTCCTTGCGCAGGCGGTGCAGCATGCCGATCTCGGTGGCGACGATGAATTCGCCGGCCGCCGACTCGCGGACGACCCTCAGCATGCCGCCGGTGGACAGCACGTGGTCGGCGGCGGCCCGCACCGGGCGCGGGCATTCGGGGTGGGCGAGGACGACGGCTCCCGGGTAGGCCTGGCGCAGGCGGGCGATCTGCGTGTCGAGGATGCGGGCGTGAGTCGGGCAGTATCCCGGCCACAGGATGAGCCGCCGGCCGGTCATCTGCATGACATGATCGCCGAGGTACTGGTCGGGGACGAACAGGATCTCGCGGTCCGCCGGGAAGGATTGCACGACCTGCACGGCGTTGGCCGAGGTGCAGCAACAGTCGCTCTCGGCCTTGACCTCGGCCGTGCTGTTGACGTAGCAGACGACGGCGGCGCCGGGGTGTTGGGCCTTGAGGGCGCGCAGCTGCTCCGCCGTCAGCATGTCGGCCATGGGGCAGCCGGCGTGCAGGTCGGGGAGCAGCACCGTCTTGGCGGGGGAGAGGATGGCGGCGGTCTCGGCCATGAAATGGACGCCGCAGAAGACGATGACGTCGGCGTCGGTGGAGGCCGCCTGGCGGCTGAGTCCGAGGGAGTCGCCGGTGTAGTCGGCGATGTCCTGGACTTCGCCCACCTGGTAGTTGTGGGCGAGGATGACGGCGTGGCGCTGGCGTTTCAGTTGCGCGATCGGTTCGACCAGTTCCTGTCTCACGGGTGTCTCCGTTGCGAGGGCGGGCGGCCCGGCCTGAGTGCCGTGCAGCGCCCGACCCCAGTATACCGAGTGTGCCGCCGCCTGTCAATCCGCGAGCGGTCCGCGGCGGCGGCCGCGAATGGGCCGTGGGTCGTACGGATTCGACGCAGGCGCCGGGAGCCATCACGGCGGCCTGTGGGGACCTGGAGCCGGCGGACTCCGCCGGTGATGCTCGCAAGGCGGAATGCGGAATGCGGAATGCGGAATGGAAACCGTTGAACCGGGAACCCGTGGATCGTTCAGGCCCGGAGGGGCCGAGGTATGTAGCCCCCGGTGCAACCGGGGGAAACCCGATCACCCCATACATTGCGCCCCAAGGCGGGCGCGGGTGGGCGGGGGCGCTTGCGGGCGATGCAGGGCGCGATATACTCTCCGGCTTGTCACGTGCACGTCAGCCTGGCCTATTCATCAACCTCAAAGGCTCCACTGCTTGTCTCGACGTGGCCCAGACCTCTCCCCTGGAGCCGGCGGTCCCCGCCGGCTCCAGGGGAGAGGTCTGGGCCAGGAAAGCAGAGGGCGATCCGTGAGTATCGCCGTGCTACAACCTCCTGGCGGGCAACGGGCTACGGTTACTCCGCCGTGCGTCGTCCACCCGTTCGTCCGGTCGGAACCCTGCGGCGTCGGCAAGCCGTGGCTCACACAATGACAGCCGCCCTTGAGCCTTCGTGCCTCCGTGGTGAATCCTGCAGGTTAGGAGCAGTACTGCTCACTAATGCGGTCAGGAGGATCATCGTCCGTCCCCTTCACCAAGGAGATCACAGAGAGCACAGAGGCCTCGTCGCTCCCACTGCCGGGAGCGGCAAGGCGCATCCTCTCTGTGTCCTCTGTGCTTTCGGTGGTGAACATGTTCCGTGTTCCAAATGAAGCGTGTTGAGGTTAGGAGCCCGTTGCCGCCCATGATTTCGTACGCCGGACGCAACCGCCGCACGGTCAACGCCTTGAAGACGATGTATTTCGACGGCCCGGAATGGACGCCGTGCGGGGTGTATTTCCTGCCGTCGGCCTGGATGCGGCATCGTGAGGCGCTCGAGGAGGTTGTGCTGGCCCATCCGCGGATTTTCCCTGGACACCGCAAAGGCAGCGTGGACTTCGATTTCAAGGCCGGCCTGTGGAGCCCCCTGTACGAACTCGGGCGCCACACCGACTGCTGGGGCGTCGTCTGGGAGAACTGTGCCCGCGGCTTTGACAGCCAGGCCGTCGGACACCCCCTCGCGGAGTGGGCCGCCTTCGACGCGTGGAAGCGGCGTCTTCCCGACCCGCTGAAGGACGACCTGTTCGGCCCGCGCCAGCCGTGGGATGAGATGCGGCGCGGCTTCGAGCAGGCGCGCGCCCGCGGCGACCTCGCCGGCGGCGGCGGCCTGCCGCACGGTTTCTTCTACATGATGCTGACCTATCTGCGCGGTTTCGAGAACTGCATGCTCGACCTGGCCGGCGACGACCCGCGCCTCCACGAACTGATCGCCATCATCGTCCGCCACAACGTCACCGTCATCGCCAAGTACCTCGAACTCGGGGCGGAGACGATGGGGTTCGGCGAGGATCTCGGCATGCAGACCGCGCTGCCGATGAGCCCGGCCATGTGGCGGCGTGTCATCAAGCCGGCCTACGAGTGCATGTTCGGGCCTTGCCGCGACCGCGGCGTGCCGGTCTTTTTGCACAGCGACGGGCATCTCCTGGAGATCATCCCCGACCTGATCGAGGTCGGTGTCACTACGCTCAACCCTCAGTTCCGCGCCAACGGGCTGGACGGCCTGCGCGCCGTGGCCAAGGGCCGGGTTGCCATCCACCTCGATCTCGACCGCCAGCTCTTCCCCTTCGCCACGCCGGGCCAGCTCGAAGATCACGTCGGCGAGGCCTTTGAAGCCCTCTACGACCCGCGCGGCGGACTCTCCCTGGGCGCCGAGTGCGGCCCCGACGTCGCACCGGAGAAGGTTGACGCCATCTGCACCGCGCTGGAAAGAGTCTGCCGGCCGCCCGCCCTCGCCTGACTCTGCGACGAGCCTGCGAGCAGGGGGCGGGGCAAGTCGGATTGCGGCGCCCGTTCGGGCAGGGCAGGCGTCGCCCCGCTGACGAGCACGATTGAGGAGTCTGAGCATGAATTTCCTTTTCATCAACACTGACCAGCAGCGTGTCGACAGCCTGGGATGCTATGGCAGCGCGGTGGCCCGCACTCCCCACCTCGACAGGCTTGCGGCCGAAGGGGTTCGCTTCGAACGCTGTTACACGACAAACCCGGTGTGCATGCCGGCGCGGGCGTCCTGGTTCACCGGCCAGTACCCGAGCCACCATGGCTGCTGGCAGAACGGCGTGCCGCTGGACCCCGCCTCGGACATGATCCAGACGCGCCTGGACGCCGCCGGCTACCACACCGCCCTCATCGGTAAGATCCACCTCGACAACATCTGGCTGCGCAAGGAGAAACACCCGTCCTACGGATTCCATCAGCTCATCGAATGCGAGGGCGATCCCTACTGCAAGGACGAGTACTTCCAGTGGCTCGACGAGCACGGCCTGTACGACGCCTACATGGCGCAATTCAAGGCCGGCGGGCACTGCGAACGCTACATCCGCGACATCCCGCTGGAGTTCCACCAGAACACCTGGATCACCAACCATGTGGACGAGTACCTCAAGGCCCGCGGGGCCGACGGTCGGCCGTTCTTCCTTTCGGTCGGCTTCTTCGACCCGCACCATCCATTCGATCCGGTCGAGCCCTACGCCTCGAGGTTCGACCCCGCCGCCATGCCGCCGCCCCTCACCGGCGACTGCGAGACGCGGATGACGCCGTACGCCCAGGAGCGGCGGCGCGCCTATGCCAAGGTCTGCGCCAACCCCGCCCGCATCGGCGCCACCATCGCCGCCTCGCACGCCATGGTCGCCCACCTCGATGACGCCATCGGCCGCATCCTTGACGGCCTGCGCGCCTGCGGTCTCGCCGACTCGACGGTCGTCATCTTCGCCGCCGACCACGGCGAGCTGCTCGGCGACCACGGCATGCTCCACAAGGGGCCGTTCTTCTTCGATTGTTCGATCCGCGTGCCCATGATCTGGCGATTCCCCGACGCCTGGAACCTGCGCGGCGTGGACTCCGGCTTCGCCTCCTCGGCGGACATCGCGCCGACCGTGGCCGAGCTGGCCGCCGTCCAGGGGCCGTCCCGCCCCCAGGGCCAGGCCCTGTTCAGCCGTGAACGCCGGGCACGCCCTGTGCCGGCGCGCGCCGCAGCCCTGACCGAGTGGCGTGGCGAACGGCTGAACGAAGGCGCCAACGCGCCGCCCACCCCGGCCGTACGCTGCCTGACCACCGACGACTGGAAGCTCGTGCACTACGAGGGTAAGGACTTCGGCGAACTGTACGACCGGCGCAATGACCCTTGCGAACTCCGCAACCTCTGGGCCGACCGGGGACACCGGAAGACCGTCCGCGAGCTGCGGGAACGCCTGCTCAGCTTCATCCTGGAGACGGAACCCCTGCCGCGCAGGACGGACATTTTCTGATCGGAAGCGGGGTCAACGAGACCGATCCCTCGGCCGTGGCAGGGGCGCGCATGGACTGTGGGTTCTGGCGCCCCTGTGGGTTCTGGCACCCCTGCGGGGTGCAATTGGGTTGTGTTCCGGTTTCCGGGGGTATCGCCCGCTGGCGCGGTCTCAACCCCCGGCTACTGTCTTGCATCCCTCCGGGATGCCCGCGCGCAACTCGAGGTGTGCAACAGATGTCCGGCACGGTGTGGGCCATCCTCGGGATGCAGGCGGTGATGGCGGGCGGTGTGCAACCCGGAGGGTTGGCAGAGAGTAGCCGGAGGTCGGAGCGACGCGGAGACCTCCGGGAAGGGAACGGTGCGCGTGAGCGGTGTGCAACCCGGAGGGTTGGCAGAGAGTAGCCGGAGGTCGGAGCGACGCGGAGACCTCCGGTCGCGGTCGTATCGGATTCATAGCACCCCGGCGGGGTGCCAGAACTTGGAGAACCTCGATGGGATCCACCTACTACAGCCTCCACTACCACGTCGTCTTCAGCACCAAGGAACGCCGCCCGTGGATTCAGCCCGAGTGGCGCCCGCGCCTGCATGAATACCTCGGCGGCACGGTTTGCGGCCTGGGCGGAGTGGCCGAGGCGGTCGGCGGCGTGGAAGACCATGTGCATCTGCTCCTGAGCCTGAAAACCACGGACGCGCCCGCTGAGGTGGTCAGGGAATTGAAGAAGGCGTCATCCGTGTGGGCGGCGGAAACGCACGAACGGTGGTTCGCGTGGCAGGAAGGGTACGCGATCTTCACGGCAAGCTGGACTCATGTGCGAGTCTTGCACGGGTACATTGCCGGCCAGGAGACCCATCATCGGAAGACCGTGTTCATGGATGAATTGAGGCGATTGTTCGACAAGAACGGGGTGCAATACGATCCGGCGCATTTGGTTTGAATGGTCAGCGGAGCAGTTTCGGATTCTGGCACCCCTGCGGGGTGCAATTGGGTTGTGTTCCGGTTTCCGGGGGTATCGCCCGCTGGCGCGGTCTCAACCCCCGGCTACTGTCTTGCATCCCTACGGGATGCCCGCGCGCAACCTCGAGGTGTGCAGCAGATGTCCGGCACGATGTGGGCCATCCTCGGGATGCAGGCGGTGATGGCGGGCGGTGTGCAACCCGGAGGGTTGGCAGAGAGGGAAAGGCACGGTGCGCGTGAGCGGCGCGCAACCCGGAGGGTTGGCAGAGAGGGAAAGGCATGGTGCGCGTGAGCGGTGTGCAACCCGCAGGGTTGGCAGAGAGTAGCCGGAGGTCGGAGCGACGCGGAGACCTCCGGGAACGAGTCAAATGAAGAGCGAGCACCCCGGACGGGGTGCCAGAACCTGAAACCACACCCATGGACAAACCATGGCTGGCTGAGAACATAACCCGCCGCGCCATCGCGGGCCCAGACAGGAAGGCCAGGTGTACCGTGCGACCGACAGGATTCGGAGCGGTCTTGACAGGGATCTGCGTCCTCGCGAGCATGGGCAGGCAAGCCCTGGCCGCCGAGGCGAAGCCGGCGGTGCTGTTCGCGGCGGTTCGGCCGCACGCGGAGTATGTGGCCAAGCCGCTGCACGCGCTCGGCATCGAGTTGGCGTCGTGCAGGGCGGACGAGCTGGGCAAGCGTCTGGCGAGCGGGCAGTTCAACGTCGTGGTGCTGGGCGCAACCGACGACGAGACGCTGAAGGCGGTTGTCGAGCAGTTTCTGCAAGAGGGCGGCGGCGTCTTCCTGCCGGCCCCGTTCGGGCATCTGGGACGGGCGGCCAAGTGGTTTCCGACCCCGGAATGGGCCGGGGAGTTCGGCGCCCGGATGCGCTGGCACGAATGCGAGGACACCGACGCCGCGAACGCGGTCGTCGACAGCATGGGCGTGAAACACTCCTTCTCCAACCGCATCGCGGCGCCGTTCAACGAAGGCGCGCGCGGGGTGCTCACGGTCGTCGGCCGGGCCAACATGTGGCCGCCGCTGGCCTTCGACTTTGACGAAGGCTGGAGCGTGGTCGTGCGCTGGGCCGAGTCGGTGCGGCCCAAGGCGCCCGAAGCCCAGATCGGACGGCTCGAAGCGTACTGGTGGAAGGACCAGCCGCTGACGGAACGCTCCGGCCTGCTCGGAGTCCGACAGGTCGGCGACGGCCGTCTCGCCGTATGCGGGATTCCCGCGCAGTGGCTGCTGACTCCGCCGGCCAACTGCCCGACCGTCGAGGCGACGCTCAGCGCCGGGGTGGGTGAGCGCCCGAGCGACTGGTTGCGCGTCTTCGCCAACACCCTGCGCTGGCTGGCGGAACCGTCCCTGAAGGCGGGCCGCGGCGGCGCCACGACCCCGCCTGGCCTGCTGGTGTCGTCGGACATCATCCCCGACCCTCCGCCGATCGACTGGTCCGGGCCGCGGCCGGTCGTGCGGGACGTGCAGAAGCCGCTCGTGCTGCCGGCGATGGAAGACCTGCCGCAGGTGCGCGGCCTGGTGGGGGCGCGCACCGAGCTGTCCGGCTACCGCGGCACCGTGGCGGAGTACGCGGCCGCGGCGAGGGCGGCGGGACTCGATTACATCGTCTTCCTGGAGAATGCCTTGCAGATGGATCAGGCGAAGTTCGATGCGTTCCTGCGCCAGTGTGAGGCGGCCTCGGACGGGCTGTTTGGTGCGATCCCCGGCCTGACCATCGAGGACGCCCAGGGCAACCACTTCTTTTACATCGGCGACAACCTCAAGTTTCCCAAACCCGACATGGTGTTGCCCGACGGCCGCCTTGCCACCACCGGCGTCTCGCGCACGGAACCGATCTTCAAGTATGGCTGGCAGTACCTGGGCTACCGCGTGCTGATCGGCTGGTGGAACCACGCAAAGAACCACACCCCGATTGGCGACTACAAGCTGTACAATTCATTTCCCATCTACTCGTTTGAGGATGGGAAGCCGGTGGACAGCGCCTTCGCTGAATACCTTCACCTCACCGGCTGGGGCGGCTGCCAGATGGTGTTCGCCCTCGAACTGATGAGCGGCCCCGAACAGGTCGCCAAGCGGGCCGCGGAGGGCTGGCAGACGGTGGCGACGCTGGGCGGCGAATACGGCGACGGCACCTACGTCAACCGCGAGTCCTACGGCGTTGCTGGACTGCGCGAGCGCTGGAAGGGCGCCCCCGCCTGGTACCCCCCGTACCTGTACATCACCAACGGCCCGCGCATCCTGTGCTGGACGCCCCAGAACAACTGCGTCGTCGCCAAGGGCGACTGGTGGCGGCCCGACCTCTGGCAGTACCGCGCGCGGCTGCACGTCGCGTCGGATGTTGGCGTGAAGTGCGTCACGGTCTACGACGGCGACCGCGGCGTCTTCCGGCGTTGGTTGCCCAATGGCGCCAAGGACTTCGAGCACACGCTGGTGCTGGCCAACAACCTGCAGCGCGACCTGGTGCTGGTTGTCGAAGATCTGGAGGGGCGCCAGGCGGTCAGCATGGAGCTGTGGAACCGTAACACCACCTTCGACCAAGTGATCTGCGGCGACCGCTGCAATTTCCTCGGCACGGCGTTCCTGCGGCGCAAGGACGGCACCGCCATCTGGCATCGCCCCGGCTTCCGCGACAATGCGGGCCTGAGTCCGAACAAGGGGGCGATGGGCGAAGGCACCTGGTTCATGCCGGCGGCCGGCCTCAGCCCGTTCCCGACCCTGCCGATCGACGGCCAGCCGCAGAGCCTGCCCACCCCGCGTGTCGAGACCCTGCTGAACGTGCCTGGCGAACACCGCGAGATCCACAGCGCGCCAAGCACGTACTTGTTCTCGCCGGAGTATGCCGTCGGCCAGGGGAACTTCGCCTGGGCCTACGACCCCGCCGAGTACGGCGCCGCCAGGACGCCGCTCGGCCACGACTACCAGGAGCCGGTCAGGCAGGGCCAGATTGGCAAGAACGCCTGGACGAGCTGGTACCGCCTTGTCCCCACCAAGCTCATGACCGGCTGGGTGCGTCTGCACGCGACCCAGGCCACGCTCGGCGACGTGCGCTACGGCAGACTCCAGCTCCACTTGGCCATGAAGGCCGACGTGCCCCTCGACGCCGCCACGGGCTGGGACATCCTCACCGTACCCGGCCCCGTGCAGTTCTACGTCGAGGGCCAGCAGGCCCCAGGCAAAGCCGGAGATTCCATCGAGCTTCCGTTCCGGCGGGGAACGGTCGCCGTCTTTGCCACGCCGGGGGGCACCGCCGTGCTCTGCGGCGACGGCGAGGGCCTGACCGCCCGCGTCGAGAAGAACGCCTTCCGCCTGGCCTACACTCCGGCCGCGAAGACGCTCAAGAAGGACGTGCCGTTCGACCTCTCCGCGCCGTTCCTCGGCTTTTCGAACCGGCTCGACGCCGACGGGGTTCTTGACACGCTGGCCGACTTCGGCCTGCTGAAGCCGGGCCAGACGGCCTACGAACCCGTGGTGTCCCGCGGGATGACCGTAGACACCTATGGCACGTGGAATGTCGCCGCCAAGGACGGCGCGTTCGAGGCGGCGCTGCCCGGCGTCCCGCTGGCTGCCATGATCTCGCTCCAGGTCGGCGGCCTCAACGACGGCTGGTCGGCCTTTTTGCAGGACCGACGGTTGCCGGCGCCCAACTTCCGCCCCATCCCCGTGCGCGACGCCACGGCGTACGCGCTGGTTGATCCGACCGACGGCGGGGCTGACCTCTTCGCCGGGCACCCCGTGGTTGCCGACGCTCCCGGCATCACCATCCTGGTCGCCTGGATGGAACCGGGGAAGTGGTTCATCGAGGCGCACAATCCGACCGATGCGCCGATGACGGCAAGACTGCGGACTTCGCAAGGGTGGAGCGTCTTCGCCTTCGAGGCACAGGCCGACCTGCCGCCCGGCGCCAGCCGCACGTGGACCGTTTTCGAGACGGCGGAGTGAAGACGCCGCGCGGGACGATGGTGTCTGCCCTCTGCCGCCCGGGTCGGATCCTACGACTCCACCGTTGCGGCGTGGAAATTGGGCAGGAAAGCCCCGATTGCGAGGAGGCGTGACTGGAGATCGCGGACGTCCACTGCGCGCGACGTGATTGCGCCGCCGGCCATCATGGCGGCGGCCATGCCGCAGGCCTGCCCGGTGATGAAGCATCCCGGCATCACTCGCAGCGACGACTGCACCGCGCGATCCGTGCTCACACAGCGTCCGGCCACCAGGACGTTGTCCAGCCCCCGCGGGGTCAGGCAGCGGAACGGGATGCCGTAGCTCTCACCCGGCTTGAGCGGGGCGGCGCGCAGTTTCATGTGGTCGCCGAAATCGTCGAGGGCGGGCTGCGAGAGGTGGGTATCGATCCAGTAGTTGTAGCGTCCGATCTCGTCGGGGAACACGGCACGGCGGTCGTAGTCGGCACGGTTGAGCACGTAGTCGCCGCGGATGCGCCGCGACTCGCGCACGCCGAGCTGGGAGGCGGTCGCTTCGAGGCTGAGGCGTTCGTAGCCCTTCATGTGTTGCCGGTAGAAGCGCTCGTAGGCGGGGAGGAGCCGCCGGGCGAAGACGTTCCCCTGGGTCAGCGAGGCCTCGTCCGTGCCATCGACGCCATACGAATGGCCGACGTTGCCTCCGCCCATGGCGGGGCCGAGGGGGAGGATGCCGGGCAGATGGGGGTCGGGCTGCGGCAGGACGCCGGGGTTGCGCCGCAGTTCGTCAATGAGGGTTGTCTCGGCATGTTGGCCGGCGGCGTTGACCGCGTCCCAGGCGATGCCGGTCCACAGGCTGCACAGGGTGGCGCCCATCACGTGGCCGTGTTCGTCGCCGTTCTCGAAGGGGGTGCCGGCCCAGGCGCAGAGGTCGCCGTCGCCGGTGCAGTCCACGAAGACTTTGGCGGCGAGGGCGAACAGTCCACTCTTGGCGGCGCAGACGACGTGGGTCATTTGCCCTGCCTCGGCCTCGACCGCGGCCACGTGCGTGGTGAGGAGGAATTCGACCCCTGCCTCGACGGCCATGGCGTCGTAGATACGTTTCAGCCCCTCGGCGCGGATCACCGGCAGGAGCGGCCCCCACGGTTTCGCCGCAATGGTGCCGCCGTCGCGTTCGAGGCGGTCGTGGAGTTCGCGTCCGAAACCGCCGGCATAGAAATGCACCGCATCCGCGAACGGCATGAAGACCGGCAGCATCCCGGCCGTGCCCATGCCTCCGAGGCAGTTCATGGCCTCGACCAGGAAGACGCGGGCGCCCTGGCGCGCCGCGGTCACCGCCGCCGCCATCCCTGCCGGGCCGCCGCCGGCCACCACCACGTCGGCCTCGCGGCGGACCTGGAGTGTGCGGGTGAACGGCAACGCGCGGGTTTGCTTCGCCGTCGTCATGCTGCCTCGCTTTGCCTCGTGTGCTTCTCGGAGCCGCGGCCGTGCGGCTATCCCAGCAGCGCCAGCTGCTCGCGCAGGCGGCCGAGTTTTTCCTGGAGTTCCTGACGGCGTTCGCGTTCGCGCCGGACCACTTCCGGGGGGGCTTTGGCGACGAACCCCTCGTTGGCCAGCTTGCGGTCGATGTTGCCGATGAACCCCAGGAGTTCCTTCTCCTGCTTGTCGAGGCGGGCCCGCTCGGCGTCCAAGTCAATGGCGTCCTTGAGGGGGACATAGGCGGAGCCGATGGCGGCGAGGGCGACGCCGGTGGGGCCGGACTTCTGGTAGTGCGGGTCGAGGGTCAGCTCCGACGCCTGGAGAAGGGCCTTGAGCGAGGCCTGGTCGGCGAGCAGGAAGGCCTGCCTGGCCGGGTCGGCCGGGGCCACGATCACCGGCAGGCGGCGTCCGGGCGGGACCTGGTAGGACGCCCGCAGGTTGCGCACCGCCCGCACCAGCTCGAACTTGCCGGAGACCATGGCGACCCCCTCGGCCGTCACCCCGAGGCGCCGCAGGTCGTCGTCGGAGAGGGGCCGCGGCCAGTCCGTCAGCATGATCGAGTCGCCCTCGGCGATGAAGCCCAGCTGGTGATAGAGCTCCTCGGTCACGAAGGGCATAATTGGGTGGAGGAGCCGGAGCAGGTTTGAGAGGGCGAAGTCGAACACCCGCAGCGTGGTCTGGCGCTGGCCGGCGTCGTCGCCGTAGAACACCGCCTTGGCGGATTCCAGGTACCAGTCGCAGAACTCGTTCCACAACGCTTCGTAAAGGCTGTGTACGCAGTCGTGGAACTGGAAGTTCTCCAGCGCGGCGGTGGTGTCGCGGACGGTGGTGTTGAGGTTGGCGAGCATCCACTGGTCGTCGGCGCGCAGGTGGGCGGCATCGAGTCCGTCGAGGGTCTGCCAGTCGGGGCTGCAGGGGCCCTGCTGGAGGCGGAAGCGGGAGGCGTTCCAGAGCTTGTTGGCGAAGTTGCGTCCGATCTCGCACTTTTCGTTGCTGTAGCGCAGGTCCTGCCCCATGGGCGAGATGTAGATCATAGTGAAGCGCAGGGCGTCGGCGCCGTAGCGGTCGATCACCTCGATCGGGTCGGGGGAGTTGTTGAGGCTTTTCGAGAGTTTGCGTCCCTGCTCGTCGCGGATGATCGAGGTGAAGTAGACGTTGCTGAAGGGGCTGCGGCCCATGAACTCGTGGCCGGCCATGATCATGCGGGCGACCCAGAAGAAGATGATGTCCGGGCCGGTCACCAGGGTGCTGGTTGGGTAGAAGGCCTTCAGCTCGTCGGTTTCATGCGGCCAGCCGAACACGGAGAACGGCCACAGCCACGAGCTGAACCAGGTGTCGAGCACGTCCTCGTCCTGGTGAAACTCGTGCGTGTGGCACTTCGGGCAAGTCTGGGGTGCCTGGCGGGCGACCACGATTTCGCCGCAGCCGGCGCAGGTGTAGGCCGGGATGCGGTGGCCCCACCACAACTGACGGCTGATGCACCAGTCGCGGATGTTCTCCATCCAGTGGCGGTAGGTCTTGACCCAGCGGTCCGGATGGAAACGGATGTGGCCGTCCTCGACGGCGCGCAGGGCCGGCTCGGCCAGCGCCTTGGTGCGCACGAACCACTGTTTGGACAGCCGCGGCTCGACCGGCACGTCGCCCCGCTCGGAGAAGCCGACCTGGTGGACGTGGTCTTCGATCTTCTCGACCAGTCCGAGCGCCTCCATGCGTTCGACCACGGCCCGCCGGCAGGCGTAGCGGTCCATGCCGGCGAAGGCCTCGCCGGCGGCCTCGTTCATGGTCCCGTCGTCGTTCATCACGTCAATCATGGGCAGGTTGTGCCGCAGCCCCATCTCGTAGTCGTTGGGGTCGTGCGCCGGGGTGACCTTGACCGCCCCGGTTCCGAACTCGCGCTCGACGTACTCGTCACAGATGACGGGGATCTCGCGGTTGACCAGGGGCAGGCGCACCGTCTTGCCGTGCTGCCGGAGGTAGCGCAGGTCGTGCGGGTGCACGGCCACCGCGGTGTCGCCGAGCATCGTCTCCGGCCGGGTCGTGGCCACGGTGATGTGTCCGTTGCCCTCGCTCAGCGGGTAGCGGAAATACCACAGGTGCCCCTTCTCTTCCTTGTAGATGACCTCTTCGTCGGAGAGGGCGGTGCGTGACCTCGGGCACCAGTTGATGATCCGGTGCCCCTTGTAGATGAGCCCCTTGCGGTACAGCCGGATGAACGTCTCCTCGACCGCGGAGGACAGCCCCTCGTCCAGCGTGAAGCGCTCGCGCTCCCAGTCGCAGGCCGTGCCCAGCCGGCGCAGCTGCCGGATGATCGTGCCGCCGTACTTCTCCTTCCAGTCCCACACCCGCTTGAGGAACTCCTCCCGCCCCAAGTCGTAGCGCGACAGGTTCTCCGACTGGCGGAGGAACTGCTCGACCTTGGTCTGGGTGGCGATGCCGGCATGGTCGGTGCCGGGCACCCAGCAGACCTCGCGGCCGCGCATCTTCTCCCAGCGGATGAGGATGTCCTGCAGGGTGTTGTTCAGCACGTGCCCGAGGGTCAGCATCCCGGTGACGTTGGGCGGCGGGATGACGATGGTATACGCCGGCTTTGACGACTTCGGGTTGCCCCGGAAGTAGCCGCGCCGTTCCCACTCGGGGTACCACTTCCTCTCGACCTCGGCCGGCTCATAGGCCTTGGCCATGGTTTCCGCACTCATCGTGGTCCGCATCCTTGGTTGGGCGGGGGACGGCCGCGCCCGCCGTCACACCCCGCCACGGCCTGGGCCGCCGCCGTTGAAACGGCCAAAACCGTAATCTAGCCCGGCTCCTGCGCAAGTCCACTGCCGGCCGGCGCGACGGCGCAGGCCGCCGCCGCCGCGGCGCGGGCTCCCGCTTGCATAATGTTATACTGTGCTATATTGCGGGCCGGCACGGGAAGGCGGTTCCGATCCCATGCCGCGGGAAGGCGACGCGGGAATGGCAAAGGCGACGCCCAAGCAGGATCTCGTCATTGCCGGACTGCGCCGGCAGATCATTGACCGGACCTATCCGCCCGGCAGCCGGGTGCCGTCGCGCAAGGCGCTGGAGTCGGTCTTCGGGGCCAGCCTGGTGACGGTCCACCGCGCCCTCGACCGTCTGCAGAAGGAGGGGTTTCTGGTGCCGCGGGGGCCGCGGGGGACCTTTGTGGTTGACTGCCCGCCGCACCTGTGCAACTTCGGGCTGGTGTTTGTCGAGAAGGGGCCGGGGCAGGGGAACTGGTCGCAGTTCCACACCGCCATCCGCCGTGAGGCCCAGCGCATCCAGCGCCAGAGCCGGTACCGGTTCATCGAGTATTACGGCCTGGGGGGGCCGGACGGGCACGACTCCTTCCAGCGCCTGCGCGACGACGCCCGCTCGCGCCGCCTGGCCGGCATCCTCTTCGTGCTGGTCAAACCCTCCTACTTCGACCTGACGCAGGTCGGCGACCTGCCGACGGTGGCCGTCCAGGAAGGCAATGCCGTGGTGCGGATTGACCTCGACACCACCTCGTTGCTGGAGCAGATGCTCCGCCACGTCAAAAGCCAGGGGCGCCGCCGGGTCTCGTTCGTGCTCACCGGATTCCCCGAGCGGCACGACATCATCGAGCCGTGGCTGACCCGGTTGCTGCCGCAGCACGGCCTGCGCCCCGAAAAGCGCTGGATGCACTGTCTCGATGCGCGCGACCCCAGCTGGGCCGGCAACCTCATGAGCCTGCTGTTCGACCGCGGCCATCCGGAACGCCCCGACGCCATCGTCATCACCGACGACAATCTGGTCGCGGCCACCACGCGGGCGTTGGTGGACCTCTCGGTCCGCGTTCCCGAGGACGTGACCGTGGTCGCCCACGCCAACTTCCCCTGGCCCACCCCCAGCGCGGTTCCGGTCAAGCGCTTCGGGTTCGACATCCGTGAGGTCCTGCGCCGCAGCATCGAGGTGATCGATGCCATGAACCGCGGTGCCCGCGTCGCCAGGAAGATCGTCCTGCCCGCGGTGTCGGACAACGGGACGGGGCGCGTGCGGTGACCGCGCCTCGCTCCATCCGCGTCGTGGCCGCACGTTGCACGGGGTGTGGACTGTGTGTGAAGGCCTGCCCCTTCGGCGCCATCGCCGTGTGCCGGCGCAAGGCCGTCATCGCCTATGACCGCTGCACGTTCTGCGGGGCCTGCGTCGCGGCCTGCCGGAAGTTCAAGGCCATCGAGCGCGACGAGTCCGCGCACGAGGGCGTCGTTGCCCATCGGGACGTCTGGGTGATCGCGGAGACGGGCGCGGACGGCGGCCTTGCCCGCGTCAGCCGTGAGCTGCTCGGTGTGGCACGCGGCCTGGCGGACGCCTTGGGCGTGTCGGTGGCGGCCGTCCTCATCGGGGAGAATCTGGGCGGTGCGGCGGCCCAGGCCATCGCCGCCGGCGCCGACCGCGTCCATCTGGCCGAACACCCCGGCCTGCGCGTCTTCCTCGATGAGCCGCAGGCGGCCGTCGTAGCCGACCTGATCCGCCGCGAGCAGCCCGAAATCGTCCTCGGCGGCGCCACCGCGCGCGGACGGGCCCTGCTCCCCCGCGTCGCCGTCCTCGTGCGAACCGGCCTGACCGCCGACTGCACCCGGCTGGCCATTGATGTGGGCAGCGGACGGCTGTTGCAGACGCGGCCCGCGTTCGGCGGCAACCTCCTGGCGACCATCGTCTGCGAGGAGCGGCGTCCGCAGATGGCCACGGTGAGGCCCGGCGTCTTCCCCGTCCCCGTCGCGGATCCGGGGCGCCGGGGGGTTGTCAGCCGGGTGGACGTACCGCCGGCGCGGCTGGCCTCCGGGGTGGAGTGGTTGGACGTGCGCGGCCGTGAAGCGCAGGGCGAGGACCTGCACGCGGCCCGCGTCGTGGTGACGGCCGGCCGCGGGGTGGGAGGCCCCGACGGCGTGCGGCTGGTGGCTTCCCTGGCCGCGGCGCTGGGCGGGACACTGGGGGCGAGCCGTTCCGTGGTTGACGCCGGCTGGGTGGAGTATGGCCGACAGGTTGGCCAGACCGGGGTCACGGTCCAGCCCGCGGTCTACATCGCCTGCGGGGTCTCCGGCGCCATCCAGCACGTGGTCGGCATGCAGAACAGCGGCACCGTCGTGGCCATCAACCGCGACCCGTCGGCGCCGATCTTCGCGCAGGCGGACATCGGCATCGTCGGCGACGTGTTCGAGGTGGTTCCGGCCCTCATCGAGCAGCTCGGCAACCGGGCGGCCCGGCTGGAGCCAACCGGCGGCGGGGCAGCATCTTGAAGACTCCGTACCCGGTGGCGGCGGCCCCCATCCACAAGCGAAAGGCGACCCCGACCATGGCACCCAAGAAAGCGGCAGGCCAGACGACTCGCGTCGAGATCCGCGGCGGGC
>MVZH01000077.1 GCA_002068325.1 Lentisphaerae bacterium ADurb.BinA184
CCCCGCCGGCGGGGGACGCGGGCGTTTCGCCCAAGCGCCGAAGACGCAGGCTCAGCACCAGCAGAACGGTTGCCAGGACAGCGGCAATGACCGCAGACAGGATCGTCTTGCGCGTCTCTGCCGTCATTTCTTCTCCTCGGGGGCGGGCGCCGGCTGCTCCTTGGCCGGTTCCGTCGGCGCCTCGGCGGGAGCCTGCCCGGCCGGCGCCGGGGCGGCGGCTTCCGGCTTCTTGACCGGCGGCGGCGGAGGCGGCACCGACCGCGGCTTGGTGTACCGGATCTTGCCTTCCAGGACCTTCGTCTCCGCGTGGTCGGTGTGAATCACGAACGGCGCCCCGCTGAACTCGACGGGCTCGGCCCCGCCCAGCGGCTTCTCAAATTCCACGCGCGCCGCCGCCTCAGGCTTGACCTCGACGGGCAGCGGCGTGATCACCTTCCAGCCTTCCGGCAGGTCAACCGCCGTCACCTGCGCCGCCCCCTCCGCGTCGCAGTTCTCCACCCGGACTGTCAGCCGCAAAGCGTCCCCGATCTTGTAGGCGGAGACCTCACGCACCTTTGACTGCAGGCGCAGGCCGGTCTGACTGAACGGCAGCCTGGCCGTGACCCGGACGATCTTCTGGGGCGTCTTGGGATCGTTGGTGCTGATGGCAATGCCCTTGGAGACCAGCCCCTCGTAGTGCTCGGTCTTCAGCACGCCGGTCAGCTCGACCTCCTCGTTGGGCGCCAGCTCTTTCTTGGCCAGCTCAACCGTGGTGCAGCCGCAGAACGGCCGCACGTTCTCGATCTTCAGCGGCTGATCGCCGGTGTTCTTGATCGCAAACTTGAACGCCGCCCCCTCGGCATTCGGCGTCACCTTGCCAAGATCCGCCTCCTCGGGCGTGATCACCAACACCGGGTCGGCCAACACACCGACGGCGGCCACAAAGGCAGACAGCAGAATCGCAGGCATCGGTTTCATCTGGACAGGCTCCTTGCGCAGGGAGGGTGAACACCACCGGCGGCAAAATCCGTCACCACTATATACACGCACCCCCGTGAATGCAACTGGGCCATGCCCCCCCGCCGCCGGCCGCGCCCTTCCGCCAGGGCCTCCCTTGACTTCCGTGACGGTCTAAACTATAGTGTGGAAGAAAACGAGAGAGGCCGACGGTCTGGCCACGGCGCCAGGCCGAGGGGCCGACTCCCCCAGGGATCCCGCCCTTGCAGGCGCTCCGCAGGCCACGGGCTCCCCAATTTGGATTCTTCACAAAGAGGAGGCGCCTGCAACACTCACTGCGGACAACAACTGCCGCGTGCGACGGAGGGCGGACCTCCGTGTCCGCCAGGTCATACCCGAAGACCCGGCCTGCCGCGGGCGAACCCGGACGACACGGAGGTCGTCCCTCCAGCCCGGCGGACAACAGTTGGTGTCGGCACCGATGGAGGGCCGGGCTCTGTCCCGGCCACGCGGTGCAGGGGTTCTGCAAGCGCCTCAGAGCACACGGAGGCAACGAAGGGTTTGCGGTGCAGGGGGTTCCCACCCCACGTGCGGTTGGGCGGCGTGGGAAGCGATGGCTCTCGCAGTGCCGCGTAGGCTGTTGCGAACGAATGAGCTATGCCTCCGTTGTCTCCGCTGCCTCTTGGTTCGTGAACTGCTCAGCGAGACCTCGTGTCTGAGTGCGGCGTAGGACGTGGTGTGGAGCTGGCAGTCTACATGCCGGCGGAAGTCCTTTGCCTGCCGGACCCCAGAACACGTGAGGGCGGAACATCATGAAAACGCGATACCTCGGAACGCTGCTGCTCGGCTCCTGCCTCACCCTCCAGGCCCAGACCGTAGACTTGGCCGTGCGCGAGGGCGGTGATCCCATCCTTCCCGCCCTGCCCGACTTGACCGTGCCCTCCCTGACGGCCGAGACCGGCTACGCCGTTGCCCACATCGGCAACGCGCTGTTCAGCCGGATCTTCCAGGCCGCCCTCCGCGAGATCGAGGACCAGGCCGCGGTCCGCCTGGTGGTCAAGCGCGCCCTGCCCGGCGTCAACTACGCCGTCGTCCAGGCGGTGCCGACCACGCCAGTCCTGGCGGAGACGACGACCACGGCCATCCCGGTTCGCCCCGGCGAAGGAGCCGCCATGCGGCCGCTCCTCGAAGAGGCCAGGCGGCGCCTCATGGCCCTGCCCTACGTCGAGTACTGCGCCTTCAACCCGGCCGACACCGCCGTCGCCCTCCCCGGGTTGCCCAACGACGCCGCCGCCAGCGTCCTGCGGCGGTACCCGGAGATTGTCGCCGGCGAACTCGTCGTCATCTTCAACGGCCGCCGTTTCCCCTACGCCCTGCTGACCGCCCAGTTCCATGCCGGCCTGCCCGAATGGTCCGGCACGGTCCCCGCCCTGTTCACCGTCGGCGAAAGCGATGCAACCAACCCCCGCGAGGACGGCGGCGGCCGCCGCCTGTCCGTGTCATTCCGCGACGGCAAGGCCCAGACCACGACCTTCTTCCTCCTCACACCCGACCTCTACGGCGCCACCTGCACGATTGACCCTGACGGCACGGTGGCCGAGACGGATGAGACCAACAACCAGGCCGCAACCACGTTCACACTCCCCGGCCTGTTCCTCGCGCTCACACTCGACGCACCCACCGCCGCCATCTCGACGGACGGCCTGGCCAGCCGCATCACCGGGCGCCTGACGTTCGCCAACCTCTCGACGGAAGACGTCCCCTTCGACCGTTCCCAGGCGGCGTTCACCCTCGACGGCGAAACGGCAACGGTCTCCTGGCTGCGCCCGGACGGGGAACCCGAGGCCGACCCGCCGCCGAGCACGGGACCGCTCGTCCCGCCCGGCGGTGAGGTCGTCTGCCCCTTCCGGCTCGAAGCGGTGCCCGCCGCCGGCGAGCACGTTCTGGCCGTCGAGCTGAAGCCGCACGGGCTGACGGCCACGGCCGCCTTCCTGGTCAAGCCACCGCCGGCCACCCTCAATCTCCTGCCGCTGTGCAACGCCGGAAGCCTTGACGCCGTCACGCTCGCGCCCCTGCCCCACGACCCCAACCTCCAGCAGTGGCTGACCAACGAGGCGTGGGCGGCGTTCGCCGACACCGCCCGGCTCAACGACGTCCGCATCCTCGGCGTCACCCACGCCGGCGAAGTCCTCGATGGCGCCAACCCGCTCACGGGCCTCCTGCCCGCGGTGCAGATCCCCCTCCGCATGCCCGACCTGACCGTCGTCCTCCATTTCGCCGACGACGCCACCAGAACCGCCCCCGGCCCCGACAAGTACATCGAGGCCCTCCGCGCGCTCTGGTTCGTCAGCGACGCCTGGATCATGCCCACCCTCCTCCTCGACAACAACGCGGAGGCCGCGCCTCTGGCCTACGGCCCCGTGCTCATCGGCGTCGCCCTCAACCGCGACCTCGAACCCCGCCCCTACACGCGGGCCGCCCTCCCCGTGGCCGCCCAGATGACGCCAACACCGGCCCCGGAGGGCACCGCCGACGATCGCAGCCTCCTGCCGGTTCGGCCACCCCAGCCGGTCGCCGTCGCCTTCCAGCCCCTCGACGTCACCGCCGACCCCGCGGCCGGCGCGGTGCGGCCGGACCCCGCCGGCGTCCGCATCGTCATCCCCGTCACCCGCGGCACACAGACCCGCGCCGTCGCCTTCCTCGAACCACTACCCGCGCTGGCCGCCTGCGAGGTCATCGTTGACCCCGACAACCGCATCGCCGAGTCCGACGAGGACGACAACCGCTGCCTCATCGGCGCCCCCACCCCCGAACCGGCGTTCACCGCACGGGCCTGGGTCGAGAAGACAACCGCCGCCGACCGCAACACGGTGGTGCCCGGACTCGAACTGGTCGTCGAGGGAACCCTTGTCAACCGGACCGCCCAGCCCCTCGTCCTCGTCTTCCCCAGCTCGCTGCAACTCGACTTCGCCTGGCGCGACGTCTACCGCTGGTCCGACGGCCGGGCCTTCCTGACCGTCATCACCACCGTCGAAATCCCCGCCGGCCAGTCGCATCGCTGGGAGCTGCGCACCCCGCTGGCGGAGATCTGGCACGCCGCCACACTGCCCGGCCGCGCCACGCCCGCCACCTTCGCCGCCATCGTCCTCGACGTCGAACTGGCCACCACCCCGTACCGTGCGCGCGCCGCCGTCCGCTTCCCCGGAATCCACACCGACACCGCCGACAACGACGGCAACCTGCTGCCCGACTGCTGGGAAGAGGACATCCAGGCCCTCCTCGACGCCGCCGGCCACCTCCACCAAGACCTCAAGGCCGACGCCGACACCGACGGCGACGGCTGGAGCAACCTGCTCGAATTCCTCAACCAGACCAACCCCGCCGACCCCGACAACCTGCCGCCGGGCCGCACCTTCAAACTCGCCGTCCAAGCCGGCTGGAACCTGCTCTCGCTGCCGCTGGAGGCAGACCCCGCCCAGATCCAGGCCCTCTTCGACAACGGCTTGATCGTCTCGGCCTGGGATTGGCTGCAGGAGGAGGGCATGACCGGAAGGTACCAGCCGACCGACAGTCTCGAACCCCACCAGCCGTGCTGGATCCTGGCCCTCGAGGCATTCGAGACCGAACTGCAGGGAGTGCCCCACTTCACCGACCGCCTCCAGGTGCGACAGGGCTGGACCCTGACCGGTGCCGGCGGCCCGGTGCAGCTGCCCGAGGCCGTCCGCAACCGCGTCCAAGTCTACCGCTGGGCCGCCGCCCGCCAGGAATACGAGGTCGTCCCGCTCGGCACCCTCGAAGAGGGCGAGGGCTACTGGCTGTCCTCACCCGACGCCTTCGACCTCGACCTGACCGGTGTCGCCGCGCCATGAAGCCGCGCATTGACTACAGCCTGTACCTGGCGACGGGTCGTGCCTTCCTCCGCGGCCGCGACCTGGCGGCCGTCGTCGAAGAGGCCGTCGCGGCCGGCGTCACCCTTGTCCAGCTGCGCGAGAAGACGGCCGGTGCCCGTGAGTTCTACGAGATCGGGCGACGCCTGCACGCCGTCACCCGCCGTCTCCGGGTGCCGCTGATCATCAATGACCGTCTCGACATCGCCCTGGCGCTGGACGCCGAGGGCATCCATGTCGGGCAGGATGACCTGCCGCTGGAACGTGTGCGGGCGTTGGCGCCCGGGCGCATCGTCGGCTTCTCGGTGCAGACGGTTGCCGACGCGGAGTTCGCCGCCCGCACGGGGGCCGACTACCTCGGGGTCGGCCCGGTCTTCACCACCGCCACCAAGGCGGACGCCGGCGACGCCCTCGGTGTGGAGGGATTGCGGCGGGTCGTCGCCGCCTCCCCCCTGCCGTGCGTCGCCATCGGCGGCATCACCCCTGCGAATGCGGAGGCCGTCATGGCCTGCGGGGTGGCCGGATGCTGTGTGATCTCCGCCCTCCTCGGCGCCCCGGATCTCAGCGCCGCCGTCACCGCCTTCCGACCGATCGTGCGCCCCCCCCACCCCCGCGACGGGTAACGGCGACACCCCCGTCCGCGCACCGCGCTGCCCCATCCCTCGTGGCAGATCGCGAAAATGCCAGTGTTTTCACGAACTGCGGCCCCCCCCCGGGGTCTGTCCCCACGAGTGCCGAGTTCGCGAAAACGACGGTGTTTTCACGAACTTGGCCGTGGAGGGGCACTCGGCCGCGGGATCGGTCGGGAATTGCCGTGTCTGGCAGGCCGTGGGGTCTGTCGCCGCCCCCTAGTTGCATTGTTGCGCAACATTGCTATATTACGCGCATGAACACCGAAGAACTCAGGGCGCGGGCGCGGGTGATGAAGGCACTGGCGAGTCCGGTGCGCCTGAAGATCGTGGACGAGCTGAGCCGGGGTGAGCGCTGCATCTGTGAACTGCAACCGCTGTTCCCGATGAACAAGTCCACGCTCTCCAGGCACGTCGCCGAACTCAGGAACGTCGGCATCGTCGGTGAACGGCGCGAGGGGGTGCGGGTCTATCTGCGGTTGCTGACCCCCTGTGTCTTGCGCATGTTCGACTGCGCCATGGGCGTGATCCGTGCGGAGGCGAAGCGCCAGGCGGCTGTGGCCAGCGGGGGGAAGGCGACTGAACCATGAGCGACGGCAGCCGCAAGGAACTGAAGGTACTCGGCTGGCTAGTCGGCCTCTTCCTGGTGCTCTACTACCTGCCCGTCGAGGGGGCGCGTTTCCAGGGCGCGACCATCGAGGCGTTCAAACTGGCCAAGTGGTACGCCCGGGAGCACGTACTGCTGTGCCTCGTCCCGGCCTTCTTCATCGCCGGAGCGATCGGCGTATTCGTGAGCCGGGCGGCGGTGATGAAATACTTCGGGCCCAAGGCCTCGAAGTGGCTGTCCTACACCGTCGCCTCGGTTTCCGGGACCATCCTCGCCGTCTGCTCCTGCACGGTGCTTCCCCTGTTTGGAGGCATCTACATGCGCGGTGCCGGTCTTGGCCCGGCCATAGCGTTCCTTTACTCCGGCCCTGCGATCAACGTGCTGGCCATCGTCCTGACGGCCCGGGTGCTGGGATGGCAACTGGGTGCGGCCAGGGCGGTTGGGGCTGTCGCCTTCAGCGTCATCATTGGATTGTTGATGCATCTCATCTTCCTCAAGGAGGAGCGGGCCAAGGCGGCCCAGGCGCAGGACGTGTACCTCGGTGATGACGAGAAGGGAACCCGGCCGCTGTGGCAGGTGGTCATCTACTTCACGGCGATGGTCGGCATCCTGGTGTTCGCCAACTGGGGCAGGCCGATGGAGACGACAGGCCTGTGGTACGGGATCTTCCGGATCAGGTGGCTGGTCACGGCCCTGTTTGCCGCCCTCCTGGGCGTCTGCCTGTGGCGATTTTTCAAGGTGCGGCTGGCCTGGATTGCGTTGGCGGCGGTTCCGGCGATGGTCCTTGCCATCGCGTTTCCGGGGTATCCCGTGGCTGCCTTCGCGGCAGGATCGGCGGGGTTGGCGGTGCTGACCTTCTCCGGTGGCCCGGAACTGAAGGATTGGCGCGACCAGACATGGGGCTTTACCAAGCAGATTCTGCCGCTACTGTTTGGAGGGGTGTTGGCAGCCGGATTCTTCCTGGGCAGTCCCCAGGGCAAGGACGCGGGGATCATCCCGAACGTGTGGATTCAGGCGCTGGTAGGCGATTCGCCCTCAGCCTTGCTCGGGTTGATCGCCGGTGAAGGCAGCCGCGTCCCGGAGTGGCTCTCCCTGCTCTGGCCGGTCTGGACCAACTTCTTTGCCTCCCTGACGGGGGCGCTGATGTATTTCGCGACCCTGACGGAAGTCCCGATTTTGCGTGGTCTCATCGACAGCGGGATGGGACAGGGCCCGGCACTGGCGCTCCTGTTGGCCGGTCCGGCGCTTTCGTTGCCAAGCATGCTGGTGATCAACTCCATTCTTGGGCCGAGGAAGACGCTGACCTTCATCGGGCTTGTGGTGGTCATGGCGACCGTCACGGGGATCGTCTTCGGCGCCATTGTGAAGTGAGGCGCTTGCAGAACCCCCGCAGACGACAGCTGCCTCGTGCGGTGGAGGGCGGACCTCCGTGTCCGCCAGGTCATACCCGAAGACCCGGTCTGCCGCGGCGGAACCCGGACGACACGGAGGTCGTCCCTCCAGCCCGGCAGACGGCAGTCCTTGTCGAGGCCGGTGGAGGCCCGGACTCCGTCCCGGCGACTCACGCCGGGGTTCTGCAAGTCCCTCTAGTGACAGGAGCAGAAGAGATGAGGCACATCCAGATCCTGGGCCCCGGGTGCCCGAAATGCAAGACGCTCACGGCCAACGCCGAAGCGGCGGTCAAGGCGCTCGGTATCGACGCCACGGTCGAGAAAGTCGAGCGGCTCGCGGACATCATGAAGTTCGGCGTGATGATGACCCCGGCCCTCGTGGTGGACGGCCAGGTCAAGGTCGTCGGCAAGGTTCCGAGCCCGAACGAGATCAAGGCGTTGCTGGCGTGACGCCTGGACGAGACAGGCGCGAGTTCCAAGCGTCACTGGGTCACCGGGTCACCGGGTCACTGGGTCAGGGAATCCCGGAGAGGCAACAAAATCCCGCAACAAAGGAGTCTTTCCAATGAGTGACAAGCCATCGTGTGCGTGCGGTTCGGCTCCGAAGCTGATCTTTGCGTGTTCCGGGGCGGCGGACGTCGGCGCGATTGCGGACCAGGCGGCGCGGAAACTGACGAAGGACGGCGCGGGCAGGATGTTCTGCCTGGCGGGCGTCGGCGGGCGGGTGTCAGGGATCATGGCGACAACCGAGTCGGCGGCCCGCATCCTGGCGATTGACGGTTGCCCGCTGAACTGCGCAAGAAGCTGCCTGGAGCAGGCCGGCTTCGAGACGTTCGAGCACCTGCAGTTGGCGGACCTGGGTATGGAGAAGGGCAAGACGCCGCCGACTCCCGATGCCGTTGCGGAAGCGGCAGCGGCGGGGGCCGCAAAGCTGGCGGGCTGATCGGCGGAAGGTGAGACACACATGAACAACGACATCGAGAAGCCGAAAGAAGACTCCTCCTGCGGGTGCGGAGGCGGGAGTTGTTGCAGCGGGCCGGGCAAGTGGATCTGGATTGCGCTGGTCGTAGGGGTGGTGGGCGTACTGATCGCCAAGAACGCGGGCAGGACACCCACGGCTGCTTCGTCTGCGGCGGGCGAGCCGCCTGCGGCGGTGGAGGCAGGCGCCGTGGCGATGCCCGCATTGGACCCTGCCACGAAAAGCAAGCCGCTACCGCGCCTCGTGGGTTTGGGCGCTGGCAAATGCATCCCGTGCAGGATGATGGCCCCGATCCTGGAGGAGTTGAAGAAGACCTACGCCGGGAGAATGGACGTCGTGTTCATTGATGTCTGGGAAGACCCGGCCGCCGGGAAGAAGTACGGGATCACCGTGATCCCGACACAGATATTCTACGATGCCGCGGGAAAGGAACGGTTCCGACACGAGGGGTTCTTCGGCAGGGACGACATCCTGGCGAAGTGGAAGGAACTGGGTGTGGACCTGTCGGCTTCCACGGAATGAAGGGCCTGGTCGGATGGAGCAACTCTTCACCAGCCTTTCCCGGGCCGTCGAAGGCTCGGCCGCCCTGGCGTTGGGCGCGGCCTTCGTCTGGGGCGTGCTGAGCATCCTGCTGAGCCCTTGCCACTTGGCGAGCATCCCGCTGATCGTGGGATTCATCGACCAGCAGGGCCGGATGACGACGCGAAGGGCATTCACGGTCTCCCTGCTGTTCTCGCTCGGCATCCTGATCACCATCGCCGTGATCGGCGTCATTACGGCGGCGGCAGGACGGATGCTGGGGGACGTCGGCCGCTGGGGAAACTACGGCGTGGCGGTGATCTTCTTCGTCGTGGGACTGTACCTCCTTGATGCGATCCGGATCCCGATGCCGGGAGCCGCCCAGCCGGGCGTGAAGCGCAAGGGGATGCTGGCGGCCTTCATTCTGGGTCTCGTGTTCGGCGTGGCGCTCGGCCCATGCACCTTTGCCTACATGGCCCCGATGCTGGCCGTGACGTTCAGGCTGGCGGCCACGAATCTGCCCTACGGAGTACTCCTGCTCGCGGTGTACGGCGTGGGACACTGCGCGGTGATCGTCCTCGCAGGCACATTCACCGAGGTCGTCCAGCACTATCTGGACTGGAACGGGAAGTCCGGGGGCGCAGTGGTCCTGAAGAAGGTCTGCGGCGTGCTCGTCCTTCTCGGCGGGCTGTACCTGATCTACACGGGGCGGTAGCGCGAGGTGGCCATCGCCATGGCGACGATGCTGTTCGGCCTGTCATCAGGCGCGGCATTGGCGACGGTGGCGGCGTCCTGATCGAGGTGCCGGTGATGCTGTGGCTGGTACGGATCTGCCTGCGGACGGAACACTGGTTCACGAGGGGCCGGGTATAACGGAAAGGCCGGAGAACATGAGTTGCTGCAGCAGAACCAAGAGGAAACAGGCTGTGCGGGAGAAGGTGCGCGAAGGGTATGCCGCCATCGCCAGGACTGGCGGGTCGTGTTGCGGACCGGCCGGGCGCTGCTGCGGGAGCGGAGATGCCGCTGGAGTGGCGAAGGCGGTCGGTTATTCCGACGCGGAACTGGCGACGCTTCCCGAGGGGGCGAACATGGGACTCTCCTGTGGGAATCCGGGGGCGATCGCGGCCCTGCGGCCAGGTGAGGTTGTCCTTGATCTGGGTAGCGGAGGCGGGTTCGATGTCTTCCTCGTGGCGCAGAGGGTGGGGCGGGAAGGCCGTGCCATCGGCGTGGACATGACGCCGGAAATGCTGGGCAAGGCGCGGCGGAACGCGGAGGACTTCCGCAGGCGCACGAAGCTTGACAATGTGGAGTTCCGCCTCGGCGAAATCGAGCATCTGCCGGTGGCCGACGCCAGCGTTGACGTGGTGATCTCCAACTGCGTCATCAACCTCTCGCCCGACAAGCCGCAGGTCTGGCGCGAGATCGCGCGGGTCATGAAGCCCGGCGGACGCGTGGCCGTGTCGGACTTGGCGCTCCTGAGGCCGCTGCCCAGGAAGGTGCTCGAATCCATCGAGGCCCTGATCGGTTGCGTCGCGGGGGCGGTCCTCGGCGACGAGACGCGTGCCATGGCCAAGGCGGCGGGACTGACTGACATTACCCTGACGCCGAAGGCCGGGTACGTGGACAACATGGCGGACCGGAACGATCCCCTCTACAGGGGCATCCTCAAACAGCTCCCCGAGGGTGCAAAGATCGGCGACTACGTCACCAGCCTGGATGTTCAGGCGCGTAAGCCGTCAACGACAAGGAAGCGACGATGAAAGTGCGCGTCATGGTCGACGGGGGCATCTGCGGGTTTCAGACGTGCATCCGTGCAGAGAGCGCAGATTCCCGGAACGTCACGTCCGAGACTGCGCTCAAGGCAGGGATGCCCGCTCGCTGATCGGCTGGATCGAGACGCAGGATCCCGGCCCGTGGCCCGTCCGTGTCCATGGCGGGGGCGAGCCGGGTGGGGGGTGTGCCGCCCCGCTCAGTTGCCGGTGAGATCGTCGTCCGATGCGTAGCCGTCAGTCCGGTGGTGGCGACGGTCAAGGAGGTGGTCGGGCTGAAGGTTGCTCAGTGAGCGCAGCATGGCGCGGCGGAGGTTGTGGAACTTGCCGTCGAGCTGATCGAGCAGCCGTTCGAGGTAGGCGCGGTCGCCACGCCGGTCCATGAGGTCGGCGAAGTCGCAGGACTTGAACGTCGGCAGCGCCAGTTCCGCCGCCGCCGTCCGGATCACCGCCTTGGGGACGCGGTACAGGGGCCGGATGAGACGCCGGCTGCCCGCGTCGGCCGCACAGACCGGGGCCATGGTGCGCAGCCCCCCGCCGCGGAACACGGACATCAGGAAGCTGACGCAGAGGTCGTCCATGTGGTGTCCCAGCGCGATGACGTTGCACTGCCGCCGTCGGGCCGCGGCGTACAGCTGGCCGCGCCGCAGGCGTGAGCAGAAGGCGCACGGCCGCTCGGCGGTCCATTTCTGTGTGACCTCGTGCGCCGCGTCAATGAACACCACTTCGAGATCCCATCCTTGCGCCGTGCAGTAGGCCCGCAGCCGGGCGGCGTCAAAGGCCCGGAAGCCCAGGTCAACGACAACCGGAACCAACGCGAACTTGATGGGCGCGGCCTGGCGCAACGCGTCGAGCACATGCATCAGAACCAGGCTGTCGTGGCCGCCGCTGACCCCGACCAGGATGCGGTCGCCGTCCCGCGTCATGTCCAGCTCGACGAGCGCCTTGGCGGCCAGGCGCCGCACCCTCGCCAGCGCGGGGTGCCGGCGGGGGGGCGGGGACGGGGGCGGGGACGGCGGCGGGTCCGCGATACCATTCATGCTGTCAATCCCGGTTGCGGAGAGTATATTGCGTCTGACACCGTGAGGGACATCCTTGCCGTACGAGGGTGCACCGGCCGCGTGCGGCGGGCACCCCCGCAGGGCATGGAGACACCGCCGCACAACGAGGCGGCCGGCGGCGCCGGCGCGGCGGTGCCAACAGGCTTCGGAGCGACGGGCAGGACTGGGCACGTGAGACTGCTTTTCATCGGCGACATCGTGGGCAAGGGCGGCCGGGGGGCGGTGCGCCACCTCGTGCCCGAACTGCGCAGGGAATATGGCTGCGCTTTTGTCGTTGCCAACGCGGAGAACATCGCCGGCGGCGGCGGCATCACGCGGAAGTGCATTGACAGCCTGGCCGACGCCGAGGTGGACGTGTTCACCTCGGGCGACCACGTCTGGGACCAGCGCGGCTTCGCCGAGGAGATCGTTACCCTCCCCCACCTGCTGCGCCCAGCCAACTTCTGCCCCGAGCAGCCCGGCCGCGGGCACGCCGTCTTCACGGCCGCCGACGGCACCCGTGTAGGCGTCCTCTGCCTGGTGGGGCGTACCTTCATGAACGGACTGGGCAACTGCCCCTTCCAGGCCGCCACCTCCGCCGTCGCCGAGCTGCGGCGCGAGACGCCGGTCATCGTCGTGGACTTCCATGCCGAGGCGACCAGCGAGAAGATCGCCCTCGGCCGCTTCCTCGACGGCCGGGTCAGCGCCGTCCTCGGCACCCACACCCACGTCGAGACCGCCGACCAGACGGTATTCCCCGGCGGCACGGCCTACCACACCGACGTCGGCATGGTCGGCGCCGTCGAGTCCGTCCTCGGCCGTGCCATCGGGCCGGTCATCCAGCGGTTCGCCACCGGCATGCCGGCCCGCTTCACCGTGGTCGAGAAAGGCATCGCGTTGCACGCCACGCTGGTCGACATCGAGCCTGCCACGGGCAGGGCCAGCCACATCGAACGCATCGTCCGCCGCCTGGACGCCGGCGACGAAGACGGGGAGCCCGACCATGAGATGCCCTAAGTGCGGCACCGACGACGACAAGGTGATTGACACCCGCGCCTCGCGCGAGGGCGACTCCATCCGCCGCCGCCGCGAGTGCCTGCACTGCAACCACCGCTTCACCACCTACGAATCCATCCTCGGCAGCGACATCCAGGTGGTCAAGCGTGACGGCACCCGCGAGGAGTTCGCCCCCGACAAGATCCGCAAGGGCATCGAGCGCGCCTGCTGGAAACGCCACATCAGCTCCGAGCAGATCGATGAGACGATGAAGGCGGTCTGCTCCCGCATCGAAGGCCTGCAGCAGCGCGAAGTCTCCAGCGCCCAGATCGGCCAGGTGATCATGGAGGAACTGAAGAAGCTGGACGACGTCGCCTACGTCCGCTTCGCCTCCGTCTACCGCCGCTTCAAGGACGTCGAGGAATTCCTCCAGGAAATCCACCGCCTCGCCGACCGTTCCGGCGACGGCGCGAAGGACGCCTGACCCCTCGCCCCCCCCGCCCACGCCCCCTGTGCCATTGTGGCGCACTGTGACGCCAGGTGGGACAGGGCGCGCGCCGACACGGCCACGCCGCCGCGAATTGCGGACTCCGCAAACCATTGATGATGAAAATCTTACAACCTGCCATGCCCGCCTGGCATCCCGCCTGCTTCCCGCTGTGGCTACGAGTTGCTCTGGCAAAAAACTTCAGCAGACATCCCGGGCGCCGGGGCCGGATGACGCCAGGGATGGAGGTGGCACAATGGGTAAGATACTGGGCATTGACCTGGGGACGACGAACTCCTGCATGGCGGTCATGGAAGGCGGCGAACCGGCCGTCATCCCGAACTCGGACGGCAGCCGGACCACGCCCTCGGTCGTGGCCTTCACGGCGAACGGCGAACGCCTGGTCGGCGCCACCGCCCGACGCCAGGCGGTGACCAACCCGAAGCGCACCGTCTTCTCGATCAAGCGCTTCATGGGCCGCAAGTACCACGAGGTCAAGCACGAAATCGCCCTCGTGCCGTACGAAGTGGTCGAGGCGTCCAACGGCGACGCCCACGTGCGCATCGGCGACAAGACCTACTCGCCGCCGGAAATCTCGGCCATGATCCTGCAGAAGCTCAAGGCCGACGCCGAAGCCTACCTCGGCGAACCCGTCACCGAGGCCATCATCACCGTGCCCGCCTACTTCAACGACAGCCAGCGCCAGGCGACGAAGGACACCGGCCGCATCGCCGGGCTCGAAGTCAAGCGCATCATCAACGAACCGACGGCCTCCTCGCTGGCCTACGGGCTGGACAAAAAGAAGGACGAGAAGATCGCCATCTACGACCTCGGCGGCGGCACCTTCGACATCAGCGTCCTCGAAATCGGCGACGGCGTCTTCGAAGTCAAGGCCACTAACGGCGACACCCACCTGGGCGGCGACGACTTCGACCAGCTCATCATCGAATGGCTGGCGGACGATTTCCGCAAGGCCAACGGCATCGACCTGAGCCGGGATCCGATGGCGCTGCAGCGGCTCAAGGAGGCCGCCGAGCGGGCCAAGTGCGAGCTGTCCACCAACCAGTCGGCGGAGATCAACCTGCCCTTCATCACCGCCGACGCCAGCGGCCCCAAGCATCTGGCCGCCACGCTCTCGCGCGCCAAGCTCGAACAGCTGGTGGACGGGCTGGTGACCCGCTCGATCACGCCCTGCCGGAACTGCCTGCGCGACGCCGGCCTCTCCGCCTCCGACATTGACGAGGTGGTGCTGGTCGGCGGCATGACCCGCATGCCCAAGGTCCAGAAGGTCGTCGAGGATCTGTTCGGCCGCACTCCGCACAAGGGCGTCAACCCCGACGAGGTGGTGGCGGTCGGCGCCGCCATCCAGGGCGGGGTGCTGAAGGGCGAGGTGCAGGACGTGCTCCTGCTCGACGTCACCCCGCTGTCGCTGGGCATCGAGACGCTCGGCCAGGTCTTCACCCGGCTGATCGAACGCAACACCACCATCCCGACCCGCAAGAGCGAGATCTTCAGCACGGCCGCGGACAACCAGACCATGGTCGAGATCCACGTCCTGCAGGGCGAGCGCGAGATGGCGACCGACAACAAGACGATCGGCCGCTTCAAGCTCGAAGGGCTGCCGCCGGCGCCGCGCGGCGTGCCGCAGGTCGAAGTCACCTTTGACATCGACGCCAACGGCATCCTGCACGTCTCCGCCAAGGACCTGGGCACCGGCAAGGAGCAGAAGATCACCATCACCGCCAGCTCGGGCCTGAACGAAGACGAGATCAAACGCATGGTCCGCGACGCCGAGGCCCACGCCGGCGACGACAAGAGCCGCCGCGAAACGGCCGAGACCCGCAACCGCGCCGACAGCTTCGTCTACCAGACCGAGAAGCAGCTGCGCGAGCAGGGCGACCGGCTGCCGGCCGACGTCCGCAAGCCCGTCGAGGACGGGGTGGCCGAACTGAAGAAGGCCCTCGAGGCCAACGACGTCGAACGCATGAAGCGGGTGATGTCCGAGATCGAAGGCAAGATGCACCGCTTCGCCGAGGAGCTGTACAAGAACGCGCAGTCGCAGCAGCAGGCCCCGGGCGGCGGGGCGGAGGGCGGCGGCGCGGACGCGCAGGATGCGGGCGCCGGCGGCAAGGCGCGGGGCGGAGGCAAGAAAGGCGCCGGCGGCAAAGATGACGTGATTGACGCGGACTTCGAGATGGTTGACGATGACAAGAAGTGAGGGCGGCCGGTCGCCGTCCCTCCCGCATCGTTCCACCTAGCCAAGGGGCCTGAAGCCACCCTGGCCGTCCAACCCCCAAGACAGGAGAGAGTACGATGGCAGCACTGAAGGTCAAACCGTTGGGTGATCGGGTCCTGGTCGAGGAGATCGAGGAAGAGGAAGTGAAGAGCGGCGGCATCATCATCCCGGACAGCGCCAAGGAGAAGCCGCAGCGCGCCAAGGTCGTCGCCCTCGGCACCGGCAAGCGCGACGACGACGGCAAGAAGATTCCGTTCGAGGTCAAGGTTGGCGACGTGATCCTGACCAGCAAGTACGGCGGCACCGAGGTCAAGATCGAAGGCAAGGAGTACAAGATTCTGAGCAGCAGCGACATCCTCGCGGTCCTCGACTGACCGCGACGGCCCGGCGTGCCCGACAGGCGGTTGCCCGCCATCCATTCAACCGGAACCTCATCTAGGAGTCCTCACACATGGCAGCGAAGCAGTTGATCTACGATGACAAGTGTCGCCAGGGGCTGATGATCGGCATCGAGAAACTCAGCCGGGCGGTGACCGTGACCCTCGGCCCCAAGGGCCGCAACGTGGTCCTGGACAAGAAGTTCGGCTCGCCGACGATCACCAAGGACGGCGTGACCGTGGCCAAGGAGATCGAGCTCGAAGACCCCTTCGAGAACATGGGCGCGCAGATGGTCCGCGAAGTCGCCAGCAAGACCTCCGACATCGCCGGCGACGGCACCACCACCGCCACCGTGCTGACCGAGGCCATCTTCCGCGAGGGCCTGAAGAACGTCACCGCCGGTGCCAACCCGATGAGCCTGAAGCGCGGCATTGACCGCGCCGTCGAGGCGGTCGCCAAGGAACTCGAGAAGATGAGCACCAAGGTCGAGGACCGCGCCCAGATCGCCCAGGTCGCCACCATCTCGGCCAACGGCGACAAGACCATCGGCGACATCATCGCCGACGCCATGGACAAAGTCGGCAAGGACGGCACCATCACCGTCGAGGAAGCCAAGACCATCGAGACCACCCTCGACGTCGTCGAAGGCATGCAGTTCGAC
>MVZH01000078.1 GCA_002068325.1 Lentisphaerae bacterium ADurb.BinA184
CATGGACACCTGTCCTCCCTGTGACAAGTGTCAACGTATATCAGGACAAGACACCACGACCCACGACCCACGACCCACGACCGCTTTGGGGCGCTCCGCATGGGGTGATCACCCAATTCCCCCGGTTGCACCGGGGGCTACATTCCCCGGCCCCTCCGGGGCCCCAACGACCCACGATCTACGACCCACGATCTACGATCCACGACCCACGATCCACGACCCACAGGAGTCCCCATGTACGTCGGCGCTGACTACTACCCCGAGCACTGGCCGCAGGCACGATGGAAGACGGACGCCAAGCTCATGCGGGAGGCCGGCTTCAACCTCGTCCGCCTGGCCGAATTCGCCTGGGTCTTCCTCGAACCCGAGGAGGGACGCTTCACCTTCGACTGGCTCGACGAGGCCCTGGACATCCTCGGCCGCAACGGCATCTCCGCCGTCCTCGGCACGCCAACGGCCGTCATGCCCGCGTGGGTCAAGGAAAAGTACCCTGAAGTCATGGCGACGCGGAAGGAAGGGCACCGCGTCAACTGGGGCATCCGCAAGAACAACTGCTTCAGCTCCGGCGCCTACCGGCTGCTCTCGGAGCGCATCACCCGCGCCATGGCCGAACACTTCCGGCAGACCGCCAACGTCGTCGGCTGGCAGACCGACAACGAGTTCGGCCATCCCTACTGCTACTGCGACTCCTGCCGCCGCGAGTTCCAGGCCTGGCTGCGCCGCCGCTACGGCACGCTCGACGAGCTGAACCGCGCCTGGGGTACGCACTTCTGGGGACACCGCTACGGCGAGTGGGCGGAGATCGTCCTCCCCGACGACGAGGGCGGCCACAACCCCGGACTCTGCCTAGACTGGCACCGCTTCTACTCCTGGCTCAACGTCCGCTTCCAGGCCGCCCAGGTGCGCATCCTCCGCGAGGTCTGCCCCCAACACTTCGTCACCCACAACTTCATGGGCACCTTCAGCGAGCTCGACTACTACGACCTGGCCGCCGACCTTGACTTCGTGAGCTGGGACAACTATCCGGTCTGGGGCGCGCCCGCCGTCCCGTACGGGGCCTCCCTGGCGGCCGACGCCATGCGCGGCCTCAAGAAACGGAACTTCCTGATCATGGAACAGACGGCCGGGCCGGGCGGCTGGGGCACGTTCGGGCGCAACCCGCGGCCCGGCGAACTGCGCAAGGTCTGCTACCAGCAGCTGGCCCACGGCGCCGACGGACAGGTCTGGTTCCGATGGCGCACCTGCACCGCGGGCCGCGAACAGTACTGGCACGGCCTGCTCGGGCATGACGGGCGGCCCCTGCGCCGCTACCGCGAGGCCGCCCAGGTGGCCGGCGAGTACCACCGTCTGGCCGCCGCCGTCGAGGGAACCACGGTCAAAGCCGACGTCGCCATGATCTACGACTACGAGTCGATCTGGGCCCTCCGCATCCAGCCCGGCTACGGCCCGGTCGGAGGCTCCAACTTCCACGCCGCAGCCCAGCGCTACTACGACGCCTGCTTCCGCGCCGGCGTCAACCTCGACATGATCCGGCCAACCGACGACTTCACCGCCTACTCGGTCGTCATCGCCCCCCATCTCTACGTCCTCCCCGACCCGGTCGCCCGCGCACTGGCCGACTTCGTCGCCAAGGGCGGGGTGCTGCTGACCGACTGCCGCACCGGCGTCAAGGACGGCACCAACCTGTGCCACGACCGCACCCTGCCCGGACTGCTCGGCGACGCCCTCGGCATCTCAATCGAGGAGTACGAGGCCATCCCCGGCGACGACAAGGACGGCTACGCGGTCATCGGCCAGGACGACCTGCCGGGCGCCTTCACCGCGCGCCACTACTGCGACTGGATCACGCCGCGCAAGGCCGAGGTGCTCGCCGGCTACGAACGCTGGCACATGAAGCCCTACGCCGCCGTCACCCGCAACCGCTTCGGCAAGGGCACCGGCTACTATGTCGGAACCCTCTGCGAGGAACCCGCTTTCTACGACGCCCTCATCGCCGACGTGCTCAAGCGGGCGGCCGTCAAACCCGTGGTCGCCCCGCCGGCCGGCGTCGAGGCCTCCGTGCGCCAGGCGCGCGGACGCCGGCTGCTGTTCCTCATCAACCACACCGAGGAGACCAAGACGGTCACCGTCCCCGCCGGCGGCGTCGAACTGCTCACGGGCAGGCCGTCGCGCGGCAGCCTGACCTTGGAACGCTACGGTGTCGCGGTGATCAAGCTCAAGTAGCCGCCCCGACGGGACACGGTGACCGCGGCACCCGGAGCTTGCGGACGCCCCCCCCCTCGCCGGCCCCATGCCGGCAATGTGCGTGGAAACGCACGCGTTTTCGCGAACTGGGCGGTGCCCTCCCCGCCTGAACCCCGGCCGCGGCTGTGCGTGAAAACGCCCCGTTTTCACGAACTGGTCAGGGCTACACTGCCGCCCCCGCCCCCCGGCCCCATGCCGGCAATGTGCGTGAAAACGCGGGTGTTTTCACGCACATTGGGCCAACGGGGCGTTGGCAGCGGCGTTGACTCCGCCGGTTCCGCGGGCATATTCCCAAGACGCAGGAGCAACCGAGGAGCCGTACGCCACATGCCGCGCAATCCCCTTGCGAATCAGGCCCCTTGGCGGTGGCTGCTGACTTGGGCGGTCGCGTTGCCGGCGCTGGCCGCCGACGTTGAACTCGTCTACCATCCGCGCGACACCCTGCGCTCGCCCGACGGGGCGGTGCGGTTGGTCATCGAGGACGCCGACGGGCACGGCGGCACGGCGCAGGCGGCGGTGCCGGGGACAAGCAAGCCCGGGACCGTGATCACGTCGTTCTACTCGTACGCCCGTCCCGGCGGCCGCTACCGCACCGTCTGGCGTGCCAAGGTGGACGACAACACCCTCGCCGATGTCGTCTTCACCGGTTCGACGAGCGGCGGCGGCGCGGGCTACGCGAACGGCTCGGTGGCGGTCAAGGGCACCGACTTCGCCGCGCCCGGCACGTACCAGGAATTCTCGTATGTCGCGGAGAAGGGCGAGGGCGGCTTCTTCGGGGTCTCGGCGGTATGGTCAGGCCAGGGACGGGTCCTGATCGACCGGGTCACCGTCGTTTCGGAGGAACTCTTCCGCGAAGAGGAGCTGGTGCGCCGCGGCGGCGGCATGGAGTTGCCTGACGAGTGGCTGTTGCCGCCGGCCACGCCCGCGCGCATCCACGTGGTCAAGGGGCTGTGGTGGGACTTCTTCGGTGTGAGTGAAGCGGCGGCCGAGCTGGGCGGCACCGAGCTGACGTCCTCCTACCACGCCCAGGGCCAGTACGGCACCAGCCTCCGGCACTTTCCCCCGACATGGCAGGCCTTGGCCTCGCACAACCTGGTCGTGCTGGCCAACATTGATGCCCTCGCCCTCGGCCCGCGCGGCCGCCTCCTGCTGGCCGAGTACGTCCGCCACGGCGGGGCGTTGCTCGTGCTGGGCGGCCCCTTCGCGTTCGGGCCGGGGGGCTACCGCCACACTGCGCTGGAGGCGCTGCTCCCTGTTCAGATGACCGACGACACGCGTGTGCAGGCCGGGGCGCCGCTGGCTCTGAAGGCCGGCCCCGGGGCGGCAGGGATTCTCCCCGACGACCTGGCCTGGGAGATGCAGCCGCACGCCTACTGGCATCATGCCGTCGAGGCCCGCCCCGAGGCCCGTGTCCTGGTCACCGCTGGCGGGCAGCCGGTGCTGACCGCCTGGGAGGTTGGGGCCGGGCGTGTGGCGGCGCTGGCGGTCACGGCCGAAGGCGACCCGGGAGCGGACGAGCTGCCGTTCTGGGAGTGGGGTGACATGCCCCGTCTGCTGGCCTCCGTATGCACGTGGCTGTTGTCGGCGCCGCGGCCGGCGAAGACGTACACGGTCGACGCCGAGAGCCGCCGCCAGCTCGAACAGCTCGCGGTCGCCTCCCCGACTGACGACCAGGAGCAGCGCCAGCGCCAGCTCACGACCCTGCTCATGCGCTGCCGCGAGCCCGCCTTCGCCCGCGAGATCATCGAGGCGGTCGAGGCCTCGCCGGCGACCCCTGACCGCCCGTTCACGGATGCGGTCTGGGGCGCCGTCCGGCCGCACATTGACGGCACGTTCGCCGCCGCGGCCGACGCCCTGATCGCCTCGCGCGACCCCGGCAAGGCCGACCTCGGGCTGCGCGTCCTCGGCCAGGCCCGCCCGCCCAAGGCCGCCAGCCGCCTGAAGCACTTCCTGGAACACGGCCTCGACGGGTTCGAGGCGGGCACGGGAGCCGACCTCTTCGCCGAAGACACCACCCTGCCCGTGACCACGGCCGGCGACATCGCCGCCAACGAGCGCCTCCGCCTCGCCGCCGTCTGCGCCCTCGGGGAACTCGGCGACGCCGCCAGCCTCGACGCCCTGCGCGCCGTGACGCGCGAGTTCTCCGGGAAGCGGCAGCAGCTGTCCGAGGTGACGGACCTGCCGGATCTGAACGAGGGCCTGTACCAGCAATCGCTGGGCGCCCGTTGCCGGCTGGGCGACGCCGACGCCGCCGTGCCCTACCTCGATGTCATCGCCCACAACGCCGACGACATCGAGCAGTTCCAGAATGCCTTGGACGAGATGCTGGTCACCAAGGACGACAAGCGGCTGTTGCACATGCGCAAGCTGGCCGGGATGCGTCTGCCGGGGCTTCACCGCCGCCAGGCTCTGTGCATGCAGACGTTGCGCCAGTCGCCCTACGCCGTGGGGGCGGCCTGCGCCCGTGAGCTGGCCAAGCGCGACGATCCCCGCCTTGCCCCCTTCGCCTTTGCCGCCCTCTGCCCCGCCCCGGCCCGTCCGCCCGACCCCGCGGTGCGGGACAGCCTGCTGGCCCTGGTGCGGGACTGTCCCACCCCCGAGGTCCGCCTCCTCGCCTTCCGTGTCTGCCGCAGCAACCCTGACGCGGAGGCCGGGCGGCTGGCCGCCGCCCTGCTGCCCGAGCTGGCGACGGCCGAGAGCGCGGCCGGCGCCCGCTTCGCCCTGCGCCGCGTCCCGCAGTTGCCGACGTCCGAGCGTGCCGCGGTCATTGCGGCGGGGCTTCGGGCGGCGAAGGCTGAGTGAGGCGCCATCGCCCGTTCCCCCCGGCGGTGCGGCCGCACGAACTCCGCGCCAGGAATTGCGGAGTCCGCAAGGCGGATTGCGGAGTCCGCAAACCTGGCGTTCACTCCTCGAAGGCCGGGCTGTAGAGGTTCGTCCAGAAGCCGATGATCTGCCAGGCGATGGCCAGCATGATGATGACGTAGATGACCTTGGGCAGGAGATGGGCGATGAGGTCGAGGGCCTGGAAGGATTCGGCGCGGTAGACCTTGGCGATGTGGCGGGCCATGTCGTCGGCGCGGCCGGTTTCCTCGCCGGTATCGATGAGCTGTCCGGCCATGGAGTTGCTGTCGAACGCCGGCATGATGCGGCGGAAGGCTTCGGTGAACGAGCAGCGTGCCGACTCGACTTCGGCGGCCACCTCTTCGAGCTGCCCGCGCAAGGCCTGGTTGGGGCAGACGCCGGCGGCCAGCCGGGCCGCCTCCGGCACGGCAATCCCGGCCTCGACGGCCAGGCTGTAAGCATGGAAGAACCGCGCGTAGTTGAGTTTGCGCACCAGGCGGTTGACGAAGGGCAGGGCGAGCCACAGCCGGTCGAGCGCGCCGGAGGCGTTCAGCGACCGGCCGGCCGCCAGCCCGAGCGCCGTCAGCACGTAGGGCGCCGCCGCCCACAGGCCCATCTTCAGAAGCGTCAGGGCGCCGCTGGCGCGGCCGGTCAGCAGCCCGATCGCCGGCAGGATCAGCCCGGCGAAATGGTAGAGGAAGAGTGGATAGACGAGGCCGGAGACCAGCCGGCCGCGCAGTTCGAGCATGAAGCCGAACCACTCCGCCAGCGACCGGTAGATCGCCGGCAGCCGCCCGGTGCGTTCGCCGACCCGGGTCAGGCGGACTTCGAGCGGGGAGAAGACCTCCGGGTGTTCGGGCAGCAGCTCGCTCAGCGCGCAGCCGCGGGTCTCGATGGCCGCGGCCAGCTCCTCACCCAGGCGCGCGAAGGGTGGGGCATGACGGTGGCGCAGGGCTTTCAGCACGGGCACGCCGGCCTCGTGCAGCGTCGCCAGCGACGTGTAGTACTGGACTTTGCCCTTGGTCAGGTTCATGGATGCCTTGGGGCGTACTGCCTTGACGGGAGCGTTGAGGGCGAAGGGGCGAGACGGCCTCCGGGCCGCCCGGCGCAGCCACAGTCCCGGCCGTCCGCGTTGGCTGCGGCAGGCAACGGTGTATAGTCGGATGAGACCTCTAACATACATGAGACCCGGAGGCCTACCAACCATGCGCCGACTGGCCACCATCCTCGCCGGTTCCTTCCTGGTGTGCGACGCCGTGTGGGCCGCCGTGGCGTCCGACTGGCTGCGCCAGGCCGCCGTCAGCCGAACCCGCCAGTTCGAGGGGGCCGAGGCCGCGCGCACCGACGAGAGCAGCCGCGAGATCCGCAGCAAGGTCACGATGCGGCGGCTCAAGCCCGAGTGCAAGTCGGACTGGGACAACGACCAGACCGCCCTGCCCTACTACTTCTACCAGCTCAAGCTGCGCACCAACAACGAGTTCCCGTGCTACGTCAACAACGAAGGCCTGGCCATCACCAGCCCCGAGATCTTCGACTACCCGGTCATCTACTTGACCAGCCACTACGGCTGGAACTTCAGCGAGGCCGAGGTGGAGAATCTCAAGCGTTACCTGGCCCAGGGCGGGTCGCTGCTGCTGGACGACTGCGCGGGCTCCGGGCCGTTCATGGACTCCGTGCCCTCGAATCTGCAGCGCCTGATCCCGGGGGTGGACCTGAAGCTGATGCTGCGCGAGAGCAAGGAGTATTTCGACCTCTTCAACCTGGTCTATGCGCTGAAGGGCATGCCGCAGCTCAAGGAGCAGTTCATGCAACCGTTCCAGGCGGCCCACCTCAACGGCCGCCCGGCGGTGACGATCTGCCCGAACGACTACGGCTGCAGCTGGGAAGTCTCGACCCCGCCCACAGCCCTCAACCCCCTCGGCGGCAACGCCCACGGCAGCGACACGCCGACGGCCCAGCGCGCCCGCGAGGAAGTCTACCAGCTGAGCATCAACTGGCTCTTCTACGCGCTCACCCACTGAGCCGTTGCGCCGCTTGCCGCGCGTGATGGCGGTTCCATCGTCCTGCCGCAGCCCCCCGTCCCCCTGCCGCCGCGCCGGGACAGCCGCAGGCGGCCCTATTGCGCCGGCGCCGCCAAGGCCAGCCTGACGCGCAGCGAACGTTCCTCGCCGGCTTCCAGTGAGATGGTGAACCCGAGCAGGCAGGTGCCGGGGTTGGCGGCGTCGTAGTCGGCCGGGGGTGGGTCGGTCGGGAAGACCTCCCAGGGCGCGCCCCCCGTGCCCTCGGCCGTCGCCGTCAGCGTCTTCCCGTCCTGGTTCAGCGCGGCCGTCGGCCCGGCGGCGAGGGCGACGCGGGCGGCGGTTACCATCCCCCACCGCACCCGGCATGGCTTCTGCGTCGCGACGAGGCGGTCCTCGATGGTTACGGAGCGGTCGGGGTGCAGGCAGACCGTCCGCCGGGCGGCGGCCAGCTGCCCGCTGTAAACCTCGCCCAGGTCCACGACCGTGAACGATTCCGGGGCGGCGCGGTGTTCGAGGATGCGTGCGAAGCCGGCCACGCGCTGGAACTGGCCGTCCACCACCAGCGTGCTGTGGCTGAGGTTGTTGAGGCGGAAGACCCGCCAGCGCTCGGCGTCCTGGCCGCGGCTCCACAGCTGGATGTTGCGCGATTCGAGCGAGTGGTAGTCCTGGCTGCCGAGGTCGAGTGCCCAGCGCACGCCGCCGGCGTCGAGGACAAACGAGCCGGCGTCCATGTGCGCGTGGTTGGCCGAGGCGGTGCCGGCCTTGATGCCGACGAAGACGGCGCTGGGGTCGGTCCACGACGAGCGGTGGACCGCGACCGGCGTGGGGCCGTGCCCGCACCAGTCCAGCGCGGCCGGCACGGTCGGGCTGGCCCGACCAAGCCCCCAGACCAGGATCAGCGGCAGGAGGCGCTCCCTTTCCTTTCCGGAGTTCAGCATGGCGGTGGCGTCGGCCTCGAGGGCGGGCACGTCATGCCAGAGCAGGTGGGGGGCGGCGCGGCGCGCGGCCAGCCAGAACATGGCCGCGGAGGCGGGCCGGTGGCGTCCGGCGCCGCAGTCGGCGTAGTTGAACCACTGCCCGGTCGGGGCCCCCATGTGCAGCACGTAGTCGGCGGAGGCCATGAAGCCGGGCATGGCGCCGAGTCCGAAGTCCGAGCCGAGGACGCCTTCGAGGGCCGCGAGGAGGAGGACGTTGTACGAGGTTCCGTACTCCCAGTAGCCCGGGCCTTCGGGATAGGCGCCGTCAGGGGCGTATTCGCCCATGGCGCGGGGCAGGCCGTTGATCGAGCGGGCGACGATGCGGGCGGCCAGTTCGGGTTCGTGCTCGGCGATGGCCAGTGCGCCCAGCGCCATGCCGGTGTGGCAGACCTGGTTCCAGTTGTTGTGCGTTGTCAGCCACCAGTTTCCGGAGGCCTTCTCGTCGAGGGACGGGGCGATGCCGAGGTCGCGGATAGCGGTGCGGAGGGCCTGTCGCGTGGGGGCGTCGAGTCCGTCGTGGAGCCAGTCGTAGCCGATGGCCAGGGCGGCGGTCATCTCGGCGACATCGAGGAAGTGGCCGGGGTTCCAGTCGCTGAACGCCGCGGCCGCCAGCATCTCGGCCTCGGCGCGCGCGAGGAACCGCCGGTCGCCGCTCAGGCGGTGCACGGCGGCCAGCACAACGACACGTTCCAGGCCGCGCCGCGATTCGCCCAGGAGGCGCCGTCCCTTGAGTTCGCGCTTCACTGGCGGGAGGTCGAGGATGGCCTCCGCACGGCGAAGCAGTCCGTCACGGGTCCGGCTGAGCAGCGGGTCGGCGGCGACGCGTTGCGCCCAGGCTTCGCGGTCTGGCGGGACAAAGAGCCTGGGATGCGGCCGCGTGGGGGCGAGCAGGGCGCCCACCTGCTCGGCAGTCACGTGAGCGGGTTCGCCGGCACGGGGAGAGGTGGACAGCGTGGCAGCGCACATGACGGAAAGGACTCCTATGACAACCTGTCTCATGGAACGGTCACCGGGCTGAGGGGCACGGGAACGGACGATTTCAGAGGGGACAATATTCCCCGGCAACCCCGCCCGTCAACTTCAAGTGACGGCATGAGGGTCAGGCCCGGCGGCGCCGGGGGGGATGGTCGAACACCGGGAATTCGCGGGGGATCGCCTGGTGCCACCGGGTTGGGGGCGTGGCACCCGCACTGATGAACGACACGATGGGGACCGGCGTCGGCACCCGCAAGGCACGGAGAAGCCAAGTCGGCGGCGGCCCGCTGGCGGTCGAGGCGCGGGTGTCGGTGAGGTTGGCGGGGGGGCTTGTCGTATTAGCTAATAGATGGTTGCTTTTTGTCGGGTGTGGGTTATAGTCCCGCATGACACGCCGTGCCGCGGACGGCACATGATCCGTCGGATCCGTCAGATCTGACCGATTCGACTGATCGGGCCGATCTGGCCGATCCTCGGGCGCCGCTGGCGGCCAATCCGAAGGGAGGTAACATGAGCAAGCTCAGACCTAGCGGTGGTTACCGGGGTATGGCCAGTTTCCAGACGAGCACCCTCATCTACGACGCCACCTACTGGTTCTGCGAGAGATTTCTCGATCCGCGATCGCGGACGGTGGATCAGATGGTCCAGGCCGGTCGATCCGGTCGGCAGAACATTGCTGAGGGCAGCCGCCTTTCCGCCACCTCCTCGCAAACCGAGCTACGCCTGGTCAACGTCGCCCGGTCCAGTCTCGAGGAACTGCTGCTGGATTATGAGGACTACCTGCGCCACCGCCACCTCGCCCAATGGGCACCCGACAGCCCCGAAGCGATGGCGGTGCGGAGCGTGCCGCAGGAGTTCCGTCAAGCCCAGGCCAACCGGCACGATCCGACTGATCCCACGGATCCGACGGATCTGACGGATTTGACGGATCAACAACGCTGGGCTCTCTACGCGCCGTGGCTGGAGCACAAAGACCCAGCGGTCCGCGCCAATTCGCTGATCTGCCTGATCAACCAGGCAAACTATCTTCTGGACCAGCAGATTGAGGCACTGGAGAGACGCTTCATCGCCGAAGGAGGCTACAGCGAACAACTGGCCACCGCCCGCTTGGAGGAACGCAGCCGCCGACGTGATCGGCCCGATCCGTCGGAACCGTCCGATCCGTCGGATCGCCTCCCCCGGTGCCCGAACTGCGGTCGCCCCATGATCCTGCGTACGGCCAAGACCGGGCGCAAAGCAGGCACACAGTTTTGGGGTTGCTCTGGCTATCCCGAGTGCAAGGGGATGAGCGGACCATGAGATCCCGCACCATCCGCCCTCCCGGATCCCGCAGCGTCGGCCGCTCGGTGCCGATCCGGGCGGCCGGCGGCGGCGCGGCTTCAGGCTCGCAACTCCGGGCGGACATCTTACCTTATCGCCGACCCGTGCGGAGCGGCCGCCAGGCGTGCCGGGATGGGCCGCCCGTCCGGCGCCCGCACCGCCCCCGCGGGCGGGTCTCCCGTCAGAGGCCGGCCGGTTTACGGCGCCCGCCTGCGAGCCGATCCCGAGGACGGCCCGACGATCCGCCATCATGTCGCGAAGGGTGGTTCATGGACGTGCAGACGTTTGCCCCGCTGACCCCGCCCCGCCTCGAGGAGATCCTCACGCGGATTCCGCAGGCACGGGTGGCAGTGATCGGTGATTTCTGCCTGGACATCTACTGGTTCCTGGACACCAGCCGCAGCGAGCCCTCCCTCGAGACCGGACTGTCTACGCAGCCCGTGCGCGAACAGCGCTACTCCCTCGGCGGGGCCGGCAACGTGGTCAGCAACCTGGTCGCCCTCGGGTGCCGCCACGTACACGCCCTGGGTGTCTTCGGGGACGACCCCTGGGGCCGCGAACAGATGCGGCTGCTCGAAGCCCTCGGCGTCAACACCGCGGGCATGGCCTGGCAGAGTGAGGACTGGGCCACGCTGGCCTACGGGAAACCGCATGCCGGACGCGAAGAGAGGAGCCGCCTGGACTTCGGCAACTTCAACGTTCTTTCGGCGGCCGCCGCCGACGCCCTGCTCGGCCATGCCCGCCGGCTGCTGCCGGCGCTCGACGTCGTGCTCGTCAACCAGCAGGTGCCGCAGGGCATCCACAGTCCGCGTCTGCAGGCCGGGCTGGGCGCCCTCATCCGCGAGTTCCCGCGGACGCGGTTCATCGTAGACAGCCGGCACTGCACGGACGCCTACGCCGGCGCCCTGCTCAAACTCAACGAGCACGAGGCCGCCCGCCTGTGCAACCTCGGCCGCGAGCACAGCCCGCTGCTCGTGCGCGAAGACGCCCTCGCCGCCGCCGATCAGCTCTTCGAGCGCCACGGCAGGCCCGTCATCCTGACCCGCGGACGGCGCGGGCTGCTGGTGCGGGACACGGACGGGATGTGCGAGATCGCCGGCCTCCAGACGCTCGGCCCCATTGACACCGTCGGGGCGGGCGACAGCGTCCTGGCCGGGCTGGGACTCGGGCTGGCCGCGGGCGCCACGCCTGTCGAGGCCGCGCAGCTGGGCAACTTCGTGGCCGGCGTCACCATCCAGAAACTCAATCAGACCGGCACCGCCACCCCGGACGAGGTCCGCGCCCTCGCCCGCAACGGCGACTACGTCTACCACCCCGAGCTGGCGGAAGACCCGCGCCGCGCCCGCCGCCACCCCAACACCGAGTTCGAGGTCGTCACCGCCCTCCCGGCCCACTGCCGCATCACCGCGGCCATCTTCGACCACGACGGCACCCTGTCCACGCTGCGCCAAGGCTGGGAGGCGGTCATGGAGCCGGTCATGATCCGCGCCGTGCTCGGGCCGCGCTACCCGTCCGCCGACGAATCGCTCTACCACCAGGTTGTCACCCGCGTCCGCGCCTACATTGACGAGACCACCGGCATCCAGACCCTCTCGCAGATGCAGGGCCTGGTGCAGATGGTGCGCGAGTTCGGCTGCGTCCCCGCCGAGCAGATTCTCGACGCCATCGGCTACAAGCGGCTCTACAACGAGGCCCTCATGGGGCTCGTGCGCGAACGCCTGGCCAAGCTCGGGCGCGGCGAGCTGGCCGTCGAAGACTTCACCATCAAGAATGCGCTCCCGTTCCTGCGCCGCCTGCACGCCGTCGGCATCCCGCTCTATCTGGTCAGCGGAACCGACCAGGAGGACGTCGCCGCCGAGGCCCGCGCCATGGGCTACGCCGGGCTGTTCACCGGCGGCATCCACGGCGCGGTCAACGACGTCTCCCGGGAGGCCAAGCGCCTCGTCCTCGACCGCCTGCTCGGCGAGATCGGCGCCGACGGCGCGCGCGGCCTGATCACCTTCGGCGACGGCCCGGTCGAGTTGCGCGAGACCCGCCGCCGCGGCGGCTACGCCATCGGCCTGGCCACCGACGAAGTCCGCCGTTTCGGCCTCAACCCCGCCAAGCGCACGCGCCTCATCCGCGCCGGCGCCGACCTCGTCATCCCCGACTTCTCGCAGATCGGCCCCCTGCTCGGACTGCTCGGCCTGCCCGCCTGACCGCCGCCCCAGCCCCCCCAATCACGGCGCGGGCCGCCACGGAGTTCGTGAAAACACAGCCATTTTCACGCACACGGGGGCCTGCGGGCGGACAGCGGGTCACCCCCCGCGGGGCCGATCCCACGCCAGGCCCGAGTTCGTGAAAACGCGGTCGTCTTCGCGAACTCGACGGCTCCATGGGCTGCGCCGGGAGCCTCGTTCCCGCCCCACCGGGCAACGCTGGAACCGCATGCGCGGCAGTGCCGTTTTCACGCACACGGGGGCCTGCGGGCGGACAGCGGGTCATCCCTCGCGGGGCCGATTCCACGCCAGGCCCGAGTTCGTGAAAACGCGGCCGTTTTCGCGAACCGTGCCGGTCGCCGCGCGCCAAGGGTCGGCCCGGCGCCCACCCGCCGGGTAGCCTTCGCCGCCGACGGCATTACATTTGCGGCCAGTCGTTGCCTGCCGCGGAGGCATCCCGGCCGTTCAGTCGCAGGAGCATCCCGATGCCGAACCCCTATGCCAGCGAGCTTTACCAGCGCCTGCGCCGCGAAGTGGACGCCGTGTCCATCGTTGACTGCCATGAACACCTGCAGCGCGACGCCGACCTGCCCACCGGCGACGCCATCCACCTGGGGCGTTTCTTCCTCCACTACGCCAGCTGCGACCTGATCGCCGCCGGCATGCCGCGTGAAGACATGGCCAAGGTGAAGGACGATCCGATGCTGTCGCCGCGGGATCGCTGGCAACGGCTCGACCCTTGGTACCGGAAGGCGTGGAATACGGCCTACTGCGAGAGCCTCCGCATCGCCGCCCGCGACCTCTACGGGATCGAGGAGCTCTCCGAGGGCAGCGCCGACGCCCTCACCGAGGCGATGCGCCGCTCCGTCAAGCCGGGCTTCACCCGCCAGGTGTTCGACCGGGCCAACATTGACTTCGCCATGAACAACATCTGGCAGCACGCGTGCTTCAGCGCCGCGCAGGATCCGCTCTGCTTCCTCCCGGACATGCTCGACGGTTTCACCGGCTGCGACCCCGCGGCCCTGGCGCAGCAGACCGGCCGCGACATCCACTGCCTCGACGACTACTGCGCCGCCATCGAGTCCTGCTTCGCCCGCTACGCGAGCCTGGCCGGCGCCTTCAAGGTCGGCCGCGCCTACGACCGCACGCTGTCCTGGGAGGATGTGCCCCGGTCGGCCGCCGAGACCGTCTTCAACCGCCTGCTCGCCTTCAACGACCGGCCCGGCCGGCGCGACCTCCAGCTGCTCGAAGACTACCTCCTGCACCACCTCTGCCGCCTGTGCGGGGACCACGGCCTGCGCATGAAGTTCCACACCGGGCTCCAGGAGGGCAACGGCAACCTCATCACCCACAGCCGCGCCGCCCTCATGGCCAACCTCTTCCTCAAGTACCCCAAGACCGGCTTCGACATCTACCACATCTCGTACCCATACCAGGAGGAGCTGGTCACCCTCGCCAAGAACTTCGCCAACGTCTCGGTCGACTTCTGCTGGATGTGGATCATCAACCCGGCCGCCGGGCGCCGCGCCCTCTCCGACATGCTCGACGCCGTGCCCGCCAGCAAGATCCATGGTTTCGGCGGCGACTACCTCTTCGTCGAGGGCACGTACGGCCATGCCGCCATCGCCCGCCGCGAGATCACGCGCGTGCTCTGCGAGAAGGTCGAGGAGGGCCGGTTCAGCGAGGACTATGCCGTCGAGGTGGCGCACATGCTGCTGCGCGACAACGCCCTTGCCAACTTCGGCCTGGCCCGCCGCCGCCGGGCGTTTGCGAGGTCCGCAAACCTCGCATGAGCCTTCTTCTTGACGCCCCTGTCGTCGTCCGCGTCCTCGCCTCGCTGGGCATGATCCTGGCGGTGAACGCGCTGACCCGGCGCCTCGCCGTGGCGGTGGGGGCGGGGACGTTGACGCTGGCGCTGTGGTGCGGCCACAGGCCGGCCGCCATCGTTCGCATCGCCTGGGGCAGCGTCGTGGATCCGGTCAACCTGGGCCTGCTCGGCGCCTTCTTCCTGATCATCTGGCTGAGTTCGCAGATGTCCGCCAGCGGCGTGCTCCGCGAGCTGGTCGCCGCCGTGCGGCTGCGGGTTTCGCAGCGGGCCTCGCTGGCCATCCTGCCGGCCCTCATCGGCATGTTGCCCATGCCCGGCGGCGCGGCCTTTTCGGCGCCCCTGGTGGATGACCTTGACCGGGCGCGGACCGTCGCCCCCATGCTCAAGACGCGGATCAACTACTGGTTCCGCCATCCTTGGGAGTACTTCTGGCCGCTCTATCCCGGCGTGTTGCTGGCCATCGAGGTTTCGGGGCTGGCCGTGTGGCAGTTCATGGGCCTGCAGCTGCCGGTTGCGCTGGCCTTCACGGGCCTTGGCGTGTGGTTTCTCCTGCGCCGGGTTCCGCACGCGTCCGACGACGCCTGGCCCCACCCCGAGCATCCCCCGCGCCTCCTGCGCCTGCTCTCGCCGACGCTGGCCGTGGTGGTCGTCTACGGGGGCTTGCTGATCGGGGTGCCCGCCCTGGCCCGCGCCAACCGGTACCTGCCGCTGGCCATCGGCATCCTCGCCGCCATGCTGCTGCTGCAGTTCCAGCGCCCGCTCCGACGCGGCGAGTGGCGCCGCATCGTACTCTCCGGAAAGGCCCTCTCCCTGACGCTTCTCGTCGCCGTGATCCGCATCTACGGCGCCTTCATCGAGACCCACCTGCCCGACGGAACGCTCCTGGTCGCGCACATGCGCGCCGACCTGGCGGCCTGGGGGCTGCCGCTGGTGGCCACGGTCATGGTGCTGCCCTTCATCAGCGGGCTGGTGACCGGCCTTGCGGTGGGGTTCGTCGGCGCCAGCTTCCCCATCGTCTTCAGCCTGCTTGGCGCGGACGCCCCGACGGCCCAGGTGTTGGCGACCACCGCCCTGGCCTACGGGTTCGGCCACATCGGCATGATGCTGTCCCCGGTCCACGTCTGCCTGGTCGTCACCAACGAGCATTTCCAGACTCGCCTGGTCCCCAGCCTGCACACCCTGTTCGGCCTCGGGGCGGCGGTGCTGGCCGTGGTCTGCCTGTACAGCTTCCTGGTGGCCTGGCTGGGAGGCCTAGTTCTGGCGTAGGCGGTTCGCGGCCACACTGCTGAGGCGCGGAGTTGCACAGGCTTGGCGCCCTGGCGTCCGGGCAGATTGTGAATGAACCGGGCTGGCGGCGGTTCAGGCCGCGCCCGGCGCGCCCCGGGTCACCTGTCACGGAGTCCGCCCATGAACGTGCCGCGTCCCTTCCGCCTGCTCTTCGGCCCCGAACGCTGGCAGGCGTTGCGCCACCCGCCGGCGACGCCGCCCATCGCCCAGGCCGCCGCCGCCCTGGACCGCCTCTGCCTCCAGTGGCGCACCGACCGCAGCATCCCTCTTGACGAGACCTCGCACAACTGGCACCTCATCCGCGCCCGCAACGTGCAGACCCGCGCCGTCAGCCTCCTCGTCCAATACCGCCGCACCGGCGACCGCGGCTTCCGCGACGCCGCCCTGGACTACGTGCGGGACATGGCCGGGTGGGAGTACTGGTCGTGGATCAAGTGGCGGGAGGGGAACCCCGACCCCAACGCCATCTTCGACCTGTCCTACGGCGAGAACGCGGCCACCCTGGCTTTTGCCTACGACTGGCTGGCCGCCGAGCTATCCGGGGAGGAGCGCGCCCTGCTGGTAGACACTGCGCGGCAGCGGGCGCTGCTTCCGTACCTCGCCGTCAACGGGACTGCCGGTGAGGAGATGTGGTACTACCGCCGGGCGGACTGTAACTGGAACACGGTCTGTAACGGCGGGG